>CAZGMN010000021.1:0-22409 GCA_964526905.1 uncultured Eubacteriales bacterium | reverse complement strand
TGGAATCGAGGCGACCGTCGGAAGGGGGAAAGCGAAGCTGTTCCCCCTCCGAGTAGTCGCTGGGGCAAAAGCGGCGTGTTTTCGAACCACTCGGCCTTAGGCTTCTATTTCTTTTCAAATTTTTTAACTTCTTTGATAAATTCAGAGATGATACCTTTGCCTTTTAAGCGGCGGAAGACTTCGCCCTTCTTGAAAATCACGGCGCCCTTGGAACCGAAGGCCAAGCCGATGTCTGCTTCCTTAGCTTCTCCTGGCCCGTTGACCATGCAGCCCATCAGGGCGACGCTGATTCCACTCTTCAGCCTTGAAAGGTCTTTTTCAACCTGCATCATAACCTTAAGCAGGTCAACTTCGCAGCGGCCGCAGGTCGGACAGGAAATGAGATTAGGGCCGCGGGAGCGAAGCCCGAGGCTGGAAAGAATAAGGAAACCGATACGAACCTCCTCTTCAGGAGGCGCGGTCAAAGAGACTCTTATCGTATCTGCCAAGCCCTGGCTTAGAAGAAGAGCCAGACCGGCAGAAGACTTCACTGTGCCTGGAACAAGGCTGCCGGCTTCTGTTATCCCGGCATGAAAAGGATAGTCAACTTTCTCTGCCATAAGTTTATAGGCATCGACTGTTCTCATGATGTCCGATGCTTTGAGGGATATTTTAATCAGGTGAAAATCCAGGTCTTCTAAAATCCGGACGTGCTTTAAGGCGCTCTCGACCATTGCTTCAGGAGTGGCAGCGCCGTATTTGCGCAGCGCCTCTTTCTCCAGAGAGCCTGAGTTCACGCCGATTCTGATCGGGACTGAATGCTCTTTAGCGACATAAACGACTTCTTTCACCTTATCCTTGGAGCCTATATTCCCCGGATTCAACCTCAAGGCATCAACGCCTTTTTCAATTGCGGCAATGGCAAGTCTGTGGTCAAAGTGGATATCAGCCACAAGCGGCAAAGAAACTTGCTTCTTTATCTTTTTTAAAGCCTCAACTGCTTCCCTGTCCAGAACAGCAAGGCGAACAATCTCGCACCCCGCCTCTTCCAGTCTTTTTATCTGGGAAACAGTGGCTCTGACATTCCTGGTATCGGTCTTGGCCATGGATTGGACAGAGATGGGAGCGCCGCCGCCGATTGCCACCTTGCCAATTCTTATCTGCCTCGTTTTCCGCCGTTTAAACATAAAAATTTATTTCCAGAAGAGGAAGCTCTCCCAGCCCTTAGGAAGCGACCTGACGACATCATTGAGGACAACAAAGGCAAACAGCAGAATAAAAATGAAGAATCCAACCTGCATCACAATCTGCTTGACCTTTGGACTGAAATCTCTCCGGAAAATCCCTTCCAGAATCAAAACTAAAATCTGCCCGCCGTCAAGAATGGGAATTGGAAACAGATTTATAATTCCCAGCTGGAGGCTGACAAAGGCGATGAAGCTTATCAGAGGGAAAAAGCCCATGCGCAAGTAGGTATAAGAAAAATTTGCAATCGCTATTGGACCGGCAACCTGCTTGGCCGAAGCCTCACCGGTCATTAAATCCCTGATATAATTGACGAGGATAAAAGCAAGCCTTGAATTCTGTTTGAAACTCTGTGCGACGGCAGAGAAAAAGCCGTATCTCTTAAAGACGGATTTCGGCAAGGATACGATTCCAATTTTGCCAATTTTTTCCCCAAAACGGAGAGTCATTCTCAGTGTCGGAGCTGGCCAGGAGAGGATGATAACTTCCTCAAATCTCTGTTCAAGACGCGGAACGACCTTGAGTTTTATTCTCTCTCTTCCCCGCTCCAAAAGAAATTCAAGCTCTTTCCCAGGGTTGTTTTCGATGACTTCATTGAGCTGATGATAATAAACAGGCTCGCCATTGATGGCCAGAATGACATCTTCGACTTTAAAACCGGCTTTCTCGGCCGGAGAGTTGGGTGATACCTCAATCACTTGATTCAAAATCTTCCCGAAGAACCCAGCATACCCTGTCTCATATCTTGTCTTGGTTCCGGTCATGAGCTGGACTTTCTCAGTGATAAGAGGGACTTCCAAGATTTCCTGTCCTCGCTTCACTTTCAGATTGATCAACCACTTCGGCTTTGTTCCGACCGCCATTTCGACATCATTCCAGGTCTTCGTCTTCCTCTTGTCGACTCTCAGAATCTCGTCGCCGACTTTTAAATCTGCACGGGCAGCCGGAGAGCCAGGCTCAATCCAACCAATGACGGGCTTCTGACTCTGATGTTCAACAACAGTCACTCCAACCATATTGATGACAGAGACCAAGATCAAGGCAAGAAAAATATTCATCACTGAGCCCATGAACAAAACCAGGAACCTCTCCCACCTTTTTTTGGCCATAAAGTCATAAGGTTTGAGTTTCTCCACTTCCAGAGCTCCTTCTCCAGCTAAAGCCTCTTCTCCAGAAAACTTGACATACCCGCCTAGAGGAATCAGGCTCACTCTGTAATCCGTCTCTCTCTTTTTCAGGCCGAAGAGCCTCTTTCCTATGCCCCAGGAAAAAACTTCTACCCTGATCTTGACCAGCTTGGCCATGAAAAAATGGCCAAATTCATGGATAAAGACAAGGACGCCAAAAACAATCAAGAAAGCGAGAACAGTTCCAAAAATCGAACCCATTTTAAGGCCTTTCTTTCAGTAGATTCATGGCTTTTTGCCTTTCTTCCCGGTCAACCTCAATTATATCTTCCAGACTTTCGACCTTTGTTTTTTGGTGGTTCTCGACGACTCGAGCGACAATCCCCGCAATTTCTGCAAACTTGATTTTCTCTTTTAAGAAAGCCGAAACAGCGATTTCATTGGCAGCGTTGAGGGCAATCGGAAAACTTCCTCCTTCTTCCATTGCCTGGCGGGCAAGGCTGACAAAAGGAAATTTTAAATCATCCACTTTAAAAAATTCTAAAGCTTTAATCCGAGCCAAGTCTAGAGAGGGCGAGGGCGAAAGATCTCTATCTGGATAAGTCAGAGCATACTGGATGGGAACTTTCATGTCAGTTGAACTGAGCTGGGCCAGAACCGAGCCGTCACACATCTCAACCAGGGAATGAATGATGCTCTGGGGATGAATCAAAACTTCCAACTGGCGCGGCTCTAATCCGAAAAGCCACCTGGCTTCGATCAGTTCCAAGCCTTTATTCATCAAAGTCGCAGAATCAACAGTGACCTTTTTGCCCATCTTCCAGGTTGGGTGCTCCATGGCTTCCGCCAGAGTTGCGCGCTCCATCTCTTGGCGTGACTTGCGGAAAAAGGGCCCGCCTGAAGCTGTCAATGTCACTTTCGCGACTTTATCCTTCTTTTCTTTTGCCAGGCACTGAAAAATGCCGCTATGTTCGCTGTCAACTGGAATGATTTGAGTTCCGCTTTCCTCAGCCATACTCAAGATTAAAGGGCCTGCCACAACCATGCTCTCTTTATTGGCCAGAGCGACTTTTTTTCCGGCCCTAACTGCAGCCAGAGTCGGCTTCAAGCCGGCTATGCCAGGAATGGCCGAGACCACAATATCATTCTCTTCAAGAGCGGCGATTCTCTCCACTCCGTCCTCAGCGGATAAAACCTCAATCGAATCTCTTTTGAGCTTGCGTCTAAACTCCTCGGCATCTTCTTTCTTTCCCAACGAGACAAACTTCGGCCTGAACTTTTCAACCTGCACTTCAAGAAGCTGGGTGTTGCGGCCTGCTGCCAAACCCACGACTCTGAACCTGTGGCCGAGCTTTTCGATGACTTCAAGGCTGCTGCGGCCGATTGAGCCGGTTGAACCGAGGATAGCCACCTTTTCCATTTTATCTCAGGACCTTAACTCCAGAAAAATTTGATGAGGTAATAAAAAAAGGGCGTTCCCAGGATAAGACTGTCAATGCGGTCAAGAACGCCTCCATGGCCAGGAAGAATATTCGAGGAATCTTTGACTCCCACCGCCCTTTTGAAGAGGGATTCCAGAGGATCGCTGAGCTGGGCAACAGCATGAACAAGAATGCCGGAAAGGATGGCTTTCCAGAGAGGAACACTTCTCAATAGGATCTGCCGGGCAAGCAAAGCTCCCAGAATGGCGAAGAGAATGCCGCCAAAACTTCCTTCCCAGGTCTTGCGAGGGCTGGCCATGGGGACCATCTTCCTTCTTCCCCAGAGCTTTCCAAAAAAATAAGCCCCGGTGTCGCCCAAGAATATCACAGCAAAAAGAAAATAAATATAAAAAGGGCCCTTCTCTTCCCTTAAGGGATAGAAATAATTGAGGGTGAAACTCAAGTATAAAGGCCCGAAGACTGTCAAAGACACAGACGAAGGAAAAGTGACAAGCTTCTCCAGCGTATTATAGGAGATGATATAAAACAGGCCGGTCAGAAGAAGGCAGAGAAAGAGGGCAAGCTCAAAGGAAAACTTTGTATAGTAGAAGGAGACGCTGATGATTAAAGCCAAGAGAATCCCCAGGACTTTTTGAGGAAAAAATTTTTTCAAGCGGAAGAGGTTGTAAAACTCGAAAAGAGAAGCCAAGATGATGACCTGGAGAATCAAGAAAAAGGCAAGATGGGGTGAGAACTGGATGATTGAGAAAACGAGAAGCAACAAGACTAAGGCAGTGGGGACTCTTTGACGAAGGCTGCGCAGGCTCATTTTTCAAAGATAAATAGAAATAATCTCTCGCCTCGCTTTCCAGCTTCTCTTATATTATGCGCAACCGAATTAATTATGACCTTCATGGGGATAAATATCTCCGAACCTCCTTTCTCTCTTCTGATAATCGACCAGCGCTTGAAGCAGGTGTTTTCTCCTGAAATCAGGCCACAGCTCAGGAGTGATCCAGATTTCAGAGTAGGCGATCTGCCACAATAGAAAGTTTGATACTCGAAGCTCTCCGCTCGTTCTAATCAGCAAATCAGGGTCAGGGATCTCAGTCGTATAGAGATAGCGAGAGAATTTTTCCTCATCGAGACTCTCGATGTCAATCTTCTCTTTGGATATTTTTTTGACGGCCTCGACAATCTCATCCCGCCCCCCATAGCTGAGGGCCAGGATAACCGTCAAGCCGCTGTCTTTCTTGGTCAGCTCCTCAACCCTATCCAACTCCTTTCTCACCGCAGCCGGTATCCTCTCTCGCTGACCGATAACTTTCAAGCGGAGATTGTTCTTAACCAGGACTTTGTCTTGCTTCTTGAGATAGTCTTTGAGAAGCCGCCATAGAGTAGAAACCTCATGCTTTGGCCTTTTCCAGTTCTCCTTGGAAAAAGCATATAAAGTCAGGAATTCGATTCCCAGCCGAGCGCTCGTTTCCACAATTTCTTGGACAGAGTCGGCGCCGGCTCGGTGGCCCTCTATCCGGGGCAGGTGCCTCTTTTCAGCCCAGCGGCCGTTCCCATCCATGATCACAGCCACATGCCGGGGGAGACGGGAAAAGTCTATTTGCTTGACCAGCAACTCTTCTTCGCTGCCAGGCTTAATGAACCCTTCAAGATTGCCGTTCATGGGTCAATTATAGGGACTCGCCTGCGAATTGTCAAAAGTATAGACCTCTTTCTAAGTATCTGGTAATCTATTGACTTTAGGAAAGAGAAAACAAAAATGTGCTTAGGAGTTCCGGCCAAAGTCATCGAGCTCGATGAATCCGGCCAGGGAAAAGTTGATTATTTAGGGACAAAGGTCAGGACAAATTTTTCTCTTCTGGAAGATATCAAGGTTGGAGACTGGGTCATCGTCCATGCCGGATTCGCAATCTCCAGGCTGGATGAAAAAGAGGCAGAGGAGACCTTCTCGCTCCTCAAAGAGATGGTGAGTGCGCAGGAGGGTGAAAATAGCCAAGAAAAATAGAAAAAAAAGTCCGGCCAAGACGGAGAGGTCTGGCCGAGCGGCTGATTTCCAGCTTAGAGATGCAAGGGACAAAAGAGTCATTCAAGCCTTGCTCAAGGAGATAGAAAAAGGGACACAGACATTTTTTTGCCCCATCCGAATTATGGAAGTCTGCGGAACCCACACCATGACTGTCCACAGATACGGGCTAAAAAATTTATTGGAGAATGCCGGAGTCAATATGATTTCTGGACCCGGATGCCCGGTTTGCATCACTCCCAACGAAATCCATGAGGCGGCGATAGAATTAATCACAGAGAATAAAGATTTTATCCTGGCCACATTTGGAGACATGACCAGAGTCCCCACACGCAAAGGCTCGCTACAGCGAGTTGCGCCGGCCAAAGGCTCGATGCTTAAAATCATCTATTCACCCCAGGAAGCTCTTGAGATTGCCGCTTCAAATCCGGCAAAGAATGTTGTCTTCTTTGGGGTTGGGTTTGAAACCACGATCCCGGCCATCGCTCTGACTGTCAAAAAAGCTTTGGAGAATGGCCTTGCTAACCTCTCGCTCCTTTCCGCGCTCTGGCTTATTCCTCCGCCTCTGAAGGCTATCGTCGAAACAAAGGAGACGGCGATTGACGGTTTTCTCTACCCAGGACATGTCAGCGCCATTATCGGAGAAAAACCTTACAGGTTCATAGCCGAAGAATACAGAATCCCTGGTGCAATATGCGGCTTTGAGCCAAGCGATATCCTGCTTGGAATTCTGTCAATCATCGAGCAGCTCAAAGAAGGAAAAGCCGACGTCGCTAACGAATATACGAGAGTGGTCAGGCCTGATGGCAATCCAAAAGCTTTGGCTGTAATGGATGAGGTGCTGGAAGCCAAAGATGCACACTGGAGAGGTTTGGGCTTGATTCCTTGCAGCGGACTGAGGCTCAAAAAGAAATACGCCGCTTTTGATGCTGAAACCAAGTTCAAGCTGAAGATAAAGGAAGGGAGCGGCGACCTCCCAGGCTGCCGCTGTGGAGAAGTCCTGAGAGGGCTTATTTCCCCGCCTCAATGCCCTCTTTTTGGCCAAAGGTGCAACCCTGATTTTCCGTACGGACCCTGTATGGTTTCTTTCGAAGGGTCTTGCCTTGTGCACTATAAATACGGCAGAAGATAAATGCTCAGCCTTCAAACGGTATTCGAAATACTCGGCCTTCGCTAACTCGAAAATTTCAATATATTGAAGCTTTGGGCAATTTTTCTTGAATTGGCATAGAAAAATTTGAACAAAGCCTAAGAGATAAAAAATGAAAAAAGTGAGTTTGGAACTGGGAAGCGGCGGCAAGCTGATGAGGGACTTCATCGATCAGCAGATTGTCAATAACTTCAAAAATCCCTTTCTTGATAAACTCTTTGACTCGGCTCTCCTTCCTCAGCAAATCGCCTTCACTACTGACAGCTATGTTGTCGACCCTATCTTTTTCCCCGGAGGGGACATCGGCAGCCTCTGTGTCAACGGAACGGTCAACGACCTTGTTGTCTCAGGGGCCGAGCCGAAGTACCTCTCCCTTTCATTCATCCTGGAAGAAGGATTGGCTTGGGAAGACCTGGAAAAAGTGCTCAAGTCCATAAAAAGAGCTGCCAGAAAAGCCGGAGTTAAGATTGTCACCGGGGACACAAAGGTTGTCAGGAGCGGCCAGGGAGATAAAATCTTCATCAATACCTCGGGAGTAGGGAAACTCTGGGCAAAACCTGAAATCCAAAGAATAAAGCCCGGCGATAAAATCATTCTTAGCGGAACGCTGGGAGAGCACAGCCTGGCTGTGATGCTCGCCAGAGGAGACTTTGGTTTAGAATCTGCCGTCAAAAGCGACTGCGCGCCTTTAAGCTTTCTTCTTCCTTTCTGGAAAAGAGGAGTGCTGTGGATGAGGGATGTGACTCGCGGCGGCTTAGCCACAGTCCTCTTCGAACTTGCGGAAAGGATTCCTTACCCCCTGCTTATCGAAGAAGAAAAGATTCCTCTTTCGCGGAGCGTAAGAGGAGCGACAGAGCTTTTAGGGATAGACCCCTTCTATCTTGCCTGCGAGGGAAAGGCTGTGCTCGTAGCTCCCCAGAAAAAAGCCGGCGCAATCCTCAAAGAGATAAGAAAGAATCCTTTGGGAAAAAGGGCTGCAATCATAGGACATGTTGAGGATAAAATCGGAAAAGGAGGGGAGCTTCTTCTTAGAACTCTGAGCGGAGGATTGAGGCTCCTCGAGCCTCTGACCTCAGAACTTCTGCCCCGGATTTGCTAACCAGCTTTAAAATATCTTTTATCCGATTTTGCGCAAGAAGAAACAATTTTGTGATAGGATATAATTTCTTCTAATCATGTACCACTCTTCAAAGAACAAGCTCAAATCCAGCCTGAGCTTATTCGATGCCACAGGCATCGGACTGGGCGCCATCATCGGTGGCGGGATCTTCATTGTCACCGGCATCGTTGCCGGGCTCGCAGGCCCAGGCCTTGTGCTATCCATAATCATCGCTGCCGTTATTTCCTTATTCACTGCGCTGAGTTTCGTCGAATTGACAAGGTGGAAGCCAGCAGAGGGAGGTGTCTATATTTATGTTCATAGCTTACTTTCTCCTTTCACGGGATTTCTTGCCGGATGGATGTGGATCGTCTCCAACATCTTCGCCGGTGCAGCCGTCTCGCTCGGTTTCGCCCATTATCTGGATGCGTTATTCCCGGCTGTGGACCACAGATTGGTTGCCGCAGCCCTGTGTATCGTCCTGACTCTGCTCAATTATATCGGTGTTAAGCATTCAGCTTTATTCAATAATGCGCTGGTCATGGTGAAGATCTCTATTCTCTTGGCTTTCATAGTCGTTGGCTCTTTCCACTTTAAAGCGGCTAATTTTTCCCATTTCCCTATATCTAAAACGGGAATTTTCCATGGGGCCTTCTTCATCTTTTTCGCTTTTGCTGGTTTCGCTCGAGTCGCCACCATAGCCGAGGAAGTCAAGAATGCCAAAAAGACCGTTCCTCAGTCCATAATGCTCGCCCTTTTCATATCGACAGTTATCTATATTCTGGTTGGCCTGGTTGCTTTGGGACTGATCGGGCCTCAGGTCCTGAAAAATTCTAATTCTCCTCTTGCCGATGCCATTGGCCCGGTCGCAATTCCAGCCCTGAAATCCATAGTTTCTCTTGGTGGAATGTTCGCCATGGCCAGTGTTTTGCTGACATCAATCCTGGGCGTTTCACGCATGGCTTTTTCTATGTCCAGAGAAAGAGACCTGCCTTCCCTTCTGAGCCAGGTCCATCCAAAGTTTAAGACCCCTTCCATCTCGGTTCTGATTTTCGGGACAATCATCCTTGCTGTTTCCTTACTTTTCCCTTTAACCAAGGTTGTCACCATCAGCGTCTTCGCCACAATCTTCAATTATTCCCTTGCCAACATCTCAGCTCTCAAGCTCAAAGCTAAAGATAAAATCTATCCAAGATTTGTTCCAGCCGCAGGGCTCATTCTATGCCTGTTTTTAATCAACTTCGTCCAAAAAGATGCCTTGTGGGTAGGGGGCTGCTCCCTTCTTGCGGCTATTCTCTATTGGCTTCTAAAGAAAAAGATAAAAAGATATTCCTGATAAACATTCAGAATTCAAGAATCAGTATATTTTTGATTTCAAATTTAAATGCAAAATCTCTCTGGCTGCAATCCGCTCCACCGTTCTGAATTAAAATAACAATCCCCATTTGCTGGATAGATTCGATCTACTTCCGACCAGTCGGATAGTATTCAAAGCCAAGGCTCTTGACCTGCGAGGGC
Organism: uncultured Eubacteriales bacterium; assembly: GCA_964526905.1. Classification (GTDB taxonomy): domain Bacteria; phylum Acidobacteriota; class Aminicenantia; order Aminicenantales; family Aminicenantaceae; genus CAZGMN01. The sequence continues at coordinate 12,832 of CAZGMN010000021.1, read as the reverse complement.
TCAAAGATATTCCTGCCGTCAACGATGATCGGATTGGCCATCAGCTTTTTGACCTTTTTCAAGTCCAGCTTCTTGAACTCCTCCCATTCGGTGATGATGAGAAGAGCGTTGGCTCCTTTTATTGCCTCAGAGGAAGATTTGGCATAAAAAATCTGCGGAGGCTTTTCAGGAAATATTTTTCTCATATTCTCCACGGCTTTCGGGTCGTAAAGGCGAAGCTCAGAGCCTTCTTCCAGAAGCTTTCTTATGATTTTGATGCTCGGCGCCTCTCTTATATCATCTGTTTGAGGTTTAAATGAAAGCCCCAGAATGGCAACCTTCTTATCTTTGAGTATCCACAGGGCTTTTTTTATTTTTTCTAAAAAAAGCTCGCTGCGGCGGAGGTTAATTCTCTCGGCTTCTTTGAGCAGATTGACATCCACACCGAAATCCTCTCCGATTCTGGCCAGGGCCTTTATGTCTTTAGGAAAACAGGAGCCTCCATAGCCGACTCCTGCTCTTAAAAAATGGCTTCCTATCCTTGGGTCGAGCCCCATTCCTTTGGACACCAGCTCTATATCGGCATCGGTCTTTTCGCAGAGGTCGGAAATGAGGTTGATGTAAGAAATCTTTAGCGCCAGAAAAGAATTGGAGGCATGCTTGATGAGCTCGGCTGTATCGATGTTCGTCACCAGTATCTTGTTCTTGAACTTACGGTAAATGCTGAGCAGGATGTCCCTTGCTCTTTCTGTCTCAACCCCGATGATAATTCTGTCCGGGTTGAGAAAATCAGAGACAGCCGAGCCTTCTCGCAGGAACTCGGGATTGGAAGCTACATCAAAATCCACCTCCTTCTTCTTGTGAAGAGAAATCGTTCTCTTGATCCAGTTCGATGTCTTCACCGGGACCGTGCTCTTCTCGACAATGAGTTTATAGCTGTTTAAATTATCGGCAATCTTTCGTGAAACTCCTTCGACATAGGTCATATCCGCGCTCCCATCCTCTCTCTGAGGCGTGTTAACGCTGACGAAGAGCACATCAGAGGATTGGATGGTTTTGGCCAGGTCATGAATGAAGCTCAGGTTTCCTTTTTTCAGGTTCTTTCTCAATAGGTCCTCGAGCCCCGGCTCGTAGATGTGGGCAATCCCCCGAGATGCCTTATCGATCTTCTCCGGAATGACATCGGTTCCGGCAACCTTGTGGCCTAAATCGGCAAGGCAAACAGCTGTCACCAATCCGACATACCCGGTCCCTATAACTCCTATTTTCATCTCTCACCTCTCAAACCTAAGCGTAAAGGCGCTCCCAAAAAAACGCTGACAAGATTTGTGGATAGTCCGTTTGAAATTGCATTCAGAATGTTAGCTGGCATCAATCATCTCATTTCGCTGAGCGAGTGAATTGTCTCTCTTAAACCTTCCTCGAAGGTTACTATCGGTTCATAGTCCAGCATCTTCTTGGCCTTGGAAATATCGGCGAACGAATGCCGGATGTCTCCTGGACGAGGACGAGCATGAAGTGGGGTAATTTTTTTCTTCAATAATTTATTTATTGTCTCAGCCAGAGAATTGATGGTTGTCTTATAGCCGCAGGCAATGTTGAAGACTTCGCCTGAAATCTCCTTAGCTTCTACAGCCAGAATATTGGCTCGAACGACATTGGCTACATAAGTGAAATCGCGCGACTGCTCTCCATCGCCAAAAATCGTTGGCTTCTCTCCTTTTAGCATTTTAGCTATGAAAATTGGAATAACCGCCGCATACTGAGAAAAAGGGTCTTGACGGGGGCCGAAGATATTGAAATATCTCAGAATGGCAGTAGATAAATTATAAATCTGGCTAAAAACCTGACAGTACATCTCCCCAACTCGTTTGCTGACAGCATAGGGAGAAAGAGGCTTCCCTTTATTGTCTTCTCTTTTCGGGAAGTGAGGGTCATCCCCATAAACAGAGGAGGAGGAGGCAAAGATAAATCTTTTAACTTTTTCTTCTTTTGAAGCTAAGAGAAGGTTCAGGGTTCCGCGGATATTGATCTCATTGGCCAGAAGAGGATCTTCGACTGAGCGGGGAACAGAAGTCAGGGCTGCCTGATGCAGGATAAAATCCATTCCTTGGACAGCACGCCTGCAAAGCTCATAATCCCTGATATCGCCCTCGATGAGTTCAATTTTATCCAGAAGATGAGCGATGTTTTCCTTTTTTCCTGTCAAAAAATTATCCAGAACTCTGACGTCTCCTTCCCTTTTGACCAATTCCTCAACAAGATGAGAGCCGATAAAACCAGCTCCTCCGGTGACTAGATATTTGTTCATTGAACTCTTTTTATTAATTCAAGCGCGTTAAGCAAAATGTCATGGCGAGGAACGGCTCCTCACTCCAGATATCCCAAGTCATTTAACTTTTCTATAACTTTAGCTGCACACTCCTCCAGAGTTTCCTTGTCGGTCTCAAGAATGATCTCTGGCTCCAAAGGCTCCTCATACGGGTCGGAAACACCTGTAAATTCCTTTATTTCACCTCTTAGCGCTCTTTGATACATGCCTTTAACATCCCGCTTCATGCAGACTTCTACAGGACACTTGACGTAAACTTCGATAAAATTTCCGATTTCCTTCCGGGCATGTTCCCTCAGCTCCCGATAGGGAGAGATGAAAGAAGTGAGGACAGCCACGCCGTTCCTGGTCAAGAGCTTGGCAACAAAAGTCACTCTGCGGATGTTCTCATCTCTGTCTTTTTTGGAATAGCCGAGGTCACGGGTCAGGTTCTGGCGAACAATATCACCGTCCAATCTTTCGACCCTCAAACCTCTCATCTTCAACATCTCTGCGACCCGGTCAGCCACAACAGATTTTCCTGAACAGGGTAAGCCTGTAAACCATAAAGTGAATCCCTTCGGTTTACTCACCCTGACCTCCTTTGCCTCCAAAGCTGCTTATCCACAGCCGCCGTCATCCTCTCCAAATCAAGGTTTTTATCCTTGAGGAAATGATGAATCTTCTCCAGATTTTCTCTGGGCTGGGAAAGAATCTGATTGTAATCGACAAACAGAATCCTCATATCCCTCCTCTTCTTTATCTCTTCCTTTGTCTTTTCATTCAATCTGATGAAGGCCTTCTTTGTTTTCTCCCTTTCCTCATCACTGGCGCCCATCATCTTCTCCATCGAATCCAGGACTTCTTCTATGTTTCTCTCAAGATAAATGACCGAATAATCGCCAGGCGGAAGGAACTGAAGGCCGTAGGCGATGACTTTAAGCACCTTGCCCTCAAAATCAAAAATGCAGCGAGGCTCAGCCTTGATTTTGTCAATGATGTTCTCCACCTCAAGGTAGCCTTTGGGGTTGTTCTCGTCAGGTTTTCTTTTGCCGTCAGAGGCCACAGCCAGCCCGCCAGCCTCCAGAACCTGCATGATCATCGAGGTGCCAGAGCGGGGCAGGCCGGAAACGATGATGATTGGCTTCATTTCTTATTCAACAAAAGGATGCTCAAAGCTGAGGATGACCCTCGCCACCTCTGGACGCATCAGCTCGGGCGGCGGGATCTTTCCCTGGACAAGCATCTCCCTGATCTTGGTTCCGCTGAATTCGATGTGCTCTGGAGCAGGATGAGGACAGGTTTTTTCATTAACCACAGAATTGCACCTGCGGCAATAATAGAATGACCTGAAGAACAAAGGAACAATTCCCAAATCAGGAAATTCTTCAAATATATCCTGAGCCGCATAGGGGGGATAATAATTTCCAACACCGGCATGGTCGCGGCCGATGATGATATGGGTGCAGCCAAAATTCTTGCGGATGATGGCGTGAAAGATAGCCTCCCTCGGCCCGGCATACCTCATCTCCATCTGGAGAATGGCGGCCACCGCCCTCTCCTTCAAATAATAATTCTTGATGAGCTCCTCATAGGAGGCAAGAATCACCTCGTCCTTGAAATCCCCTTTTTTCTTGCGGCCGATAACCGGATTGACGAAGATTCCATCAGTAAAGGTCAGAGCTGTCTTCTGCACATACTCATGCCCAATATGGGGAGTATTCCTCGTCTGAAAACCGACAACTGTCCGCCAGCCCTTCTCCTTGAAAAGGATCCTGGTCTCTTTTGGACTGAGCTTATACCTGGAGAAAGGCGTTTCGGATTCCTGAATCAAATCGATTTTTCCGGCAAGGAGAACATCCTTCATGGCCTTCACTTTGGCCACCCCGGGATGGGCATTGTCTCTGGTCTTAAAAACCTTCTCTGCCAGCTCCTCTTTATCGTAACTATATTTCTCCTCGAGATGAAGAAGAGCTGCCGGCTGGCTGCTTTCGCTGCAAAGGATAACATCCTGACCTATTTTTATTTTTTTTGCTTCTTCTTGGCTGACATCAAGGACAATGGGGATTGTCCAGGGGAGGTCGCTGGAAAACCTCATCTGGTTTAAAACGCTGCGGTATTCTCTCTGCCCCATAAAACCTTCCAGCGGGCTGTAGACCCCTGTGGCTATATTCTCGACATCGCTCACCAGCTCAAAATTCAGCTTGAGCGAGGGCAAAACCCTAACTTTCTCTAAAGCTCTTTCTTTCTCTTCTTGATTGAGAATTCTCTCTACAAGTTTTGCGCCGTGCGGCTGAATCATCCCTTTCCTCTCCTCTCCGATATCTTCCAGCAACGGCCGGTTGTTACTGCCACTCCAATTATTACTGTTTTGTTATCAAGGCGAGCCACCAAGGGCAAAGAGGCCATCTCCTCCCTCAATCCAAATACCCTAATGCCTTCAGCCTCTCCTTCACTTTTTCCTCATCTTCTTTGCTGAAGGCTTGCTGCGCCGCCTCTTCCTTTGCCAGACTTTCCCTCAAGATTTTGGTGATATAGCTCGAGACAGAGAGAGTCTTTGAACCTTTTATCTTTTCCTCTATTTTTTTATAGAGGGAAGTGGGAATAAGAATCTTGGTCATTCCTTCCTTCATATTTTTTCTCCTGTTCAATTTCACTATAAATTTAATCAGCTAAAAGCGTGTTGGGCCTTTCGTTAAATTAATCTCAACTTATACAACAGCCTGCACTTTTTTTCAACCGCACAGCGATATTCTATCAACGTCATAAGCCTTAGGAGCAGCGCCAAATCTGTGGCAGGGAGAGGATCAAGCTGAATATTGAGAAAACTTGATGAAGGGCTTTCGGCTGAGCGGATCGAGAACAGGCTGCTTTCGAGGCACCCAGCCTGAATCATAGGGCAGCTTTTCTTCCTAATAAAAAAGATACTTTTTTCTATTGTCAGCGAAGGCAAAAATGTATATTATAATTATGTTCAACGGAGGTAAAAATGGCTAAAAAATCCTCTTTCAAAATCTTATTTTTCGTCCTGATAGTCATCTCTCTCAGCGTCAATGGCTTCAGCAAGGAGGAAATCCCTGTCGTAACAAGTGCCTGGGCCTCGGCTCCTCCCCTTATTGACGGTTTAAATCAAGATTGGGCAGATATTCAATTAATTTCCCTACAGTATGGTGTCAATATCGGCTTTAAGAACGATGAAAAATATCTATACATTCTTTTCGTTTTTACGGACCCCAAATACCTGACTTCAATAGAAGCCACAGGGATGACTGTCTATATTAATACCGAAGGCGTAAAGAAAAGGGAGCACGCAATCAATTTCCGTAAGTTAAATCTTACGGCAGACCAATTTATCAAATGGATGGAGAATAACAAAGGACCGCTGACCGAAGAACAAAAGAAAGGCTACAGAGCCCACCAATCCTACTTGATGTTCTATTGTGGAATCATCGGCAAGGGCTCTAAGGAAATAGTGAAGGCGGAGGAGAGTGAAAAAATCTTGCCGGCTTCTTTTCGAATGGGGAGCCAGCAAAAAGCCTTCATCTATGAGTTCGCTATTCCATTAGAAAAAGCTACAGAATTGGCTCCAGGAATCGGCGTCCAGCCAGGAGCAACGCTTATGCTCGACTTTGATTGGGGAGGCTGGTCAAGAGAGTTAAAAGAAGCTGCTATCAGCGGCCTGAGCGCTGCGGCAACCAGGGCTCGAGACCAGAGGGCATCTAGCGATCTCACCGGAGGAGGCGGAGATCCCAGCGATGTCAGCCGGATGCGCATGGGAGATGCTCCTGAAATGGCTGCCATGAGAAAAAGAAAACCAAAGCAATATGATATTTGGGTGAATCTGAAATTAGCAGAAAAACAATAAAGCTCCAGTTGGTTTGTTCTCTAACGCATAATATTTAAAAGTCAGAGAATAATACTCTTTCATGCTCTACTTCTCCAAAAATTGTTGCTAAGTTTTAAAGCTTCCACATTCAGTCCTGAATCGATGAATATTCGCCAACTCTCCTGGCAGCTTTTCCTGCGTTGGCTTGACAAACCCTATCCGTTGATGTTTATAATTTATGAAAAATGAGTGAAGAATCCCTCCTGATAATTTAATATGGAAAAAATCGAACATCCCTATTTCAGGAAAAACTCTTTTTCAGGAGTTCTGGACAAGAACCTGAAAAAGTTGGAGAAGAGAATGGGAATTTCTCTCTCCGTCCGGGGAGATTGCCTGCTGATCGACGGGCCCCAGGAGAAAGTCGAGTTCGCCAAGCACTACTTCAACAAAATGAAAGACCTGGAAGAAAGAGGATACGCTCTGAAGGAAGAAGACTTTCACATTGTGCTCGACCTTCTGGAAGAAGGAAGAACCCTTCTCGAAGATTTTTCCCCGGCGGAAGCCCTGAGCTTTTCGCGCAAGTCGGTAACACCCAAGAGCCTCAACCAGCAAGAATACATCAAAGCCATCAAGACTTATGACTTGGTCTTCGGGATCGGGCCTGCGGGAACAGGAAAAACATACCTGGCCATGGCCATGGCCCTCTCCTTTCTCCAGAACAAAGTCGTCAACCGCATCATCCTCACCCGGCCGGCTGTTGAAGCGGGCGAAAAACTGGGATTTCTGCCCGGAGATTTATATGAGAAGATAAACCCTTATCTTCGTCCTCTTTACGATGCTCTCTTTGATCTGGCCCAAACAGAGCAGGCAAACAGGCTGATTGAGAGAGGCATCATCGAGATTGCTCCGCTGGCTTTCATGAGAGGAAGAACTCTCAACAGCTCTTTCATCATTCTCGACGAAGCCCAGAACACAACCAAAGAACAAATGAAGATGATCTTGACTCGCTCTGGCTTTGACTCCAAGATGGTTGTCACCGCCGATATCACTCAGATCGACCTCCCTCAGCCTGAAAAATCCGGCGTCTTACACGCCATGCGAATTCTCTCTTCCATACCTGGAATAGCCACTGTCCATTTTAATGAAAAAGATGTCGTCAGACATCCCCTCGTTCAAAAAATCATAAAAGCCTATGAAAAAGCTGAAGCTAAATTTCGAAGAAAGCGATGAATACCATTTCTTTTAAAAGCCTAAAATTTTTTAAGAGCCAGAGGCTCCAGACAAAAAAGCAAAAGGACAGCGCTCCTTCACCCAAAAAAGAAGGCGGCTTCTTAAAAAGGACCTTTCAAAATCCATTTGTTTTTGTTTTCATTTTTGTGGTCATTGCGGCCTACGTTGTTTCTTATCTGCCTTCAAAGTCTCTCCCTCTCTTTTCAGAAGGTGAAATTGCATCTTCGGATATTATCGCTCCTACAGACTTGACTATCGAAGACAAAGAGACGACCGAAAAAAGAAGGCAAGAAGCCACGGATGCTGTCCTTCCCGTCTACACCCTCGATAAAAATGTCTTCCTCAATACCGAGGTCAAAATACGTGAATTCTTCAACTCCGGGCGAGAGCTACTCAACCAGCCCTCGACTCCTGCAATAAGGGAAGAATTTCAAAATAACATCCGAGAAAAATATGGGATCGAAATTTCTTCAAGAGACCTGGCGCCTCTGCTGAGAGCTAAATTTGCGTCAAACATCGAAGATGACCTGATTAACCTCATCGGAAAGGTCTCTAACCAGGGCATCATTCTTTCCAAAAACCTTTTTATCCGCGGAGAGCCAGAGAAAGGATTCATTTTAAAACGGCCGGAAGGAGAAAGGAACGTAAAAATCGACAACATTCTGGACATGAAAGAGAGTAAGCAGAAATTGGCCGAGGAAATAGCTCAACTCGACCTCCCTCGAAATGAAAAATCCTTGCTCCTCACTTTATCTTCCCTTTTCCTTGTCCCAAATGTCAGCTTCAACATCATGGAAACTCAATCGCGGAAAGAGATCGCCCGGCAGAGAGTTGAAACCGTTTTTTATAACATCAAAAAAGGAAAGGTGATTGTCCGCAAGGGGGATGAAGTCAAAAAAGAAGATCTGATGCTGATCAAAATCATTAACCAGAACCAACAAACCAAGCCGGGCTGGATTATGAACTTCTCAGGCACCTTTCTCCTCTTCAGCCTTCTCTTTGTCACGCTCTGGTATTATTTAAAATCTGTGCTAAAGCTTGAACAGGCTTTGAGAAGTTTCAACATGATGGGAATCATCATCCTCCTCAGCCTTCTCTTCTACAAGTTTTCTAACTTCTTGGCTACGCTGTTGAGCGCCAGCACCAATTTCTCACCTTTGACTTATATTGAAAGTTACAGGCACGCCTTCCCTTTTCAAATCGGCACTCTCTTTTTTGCCTTTCTGACCGTGAGTCATCTCGCCTTAATTTATACAGTTATCAACAGTCTGATCATCGGCTATCTTTTCAAGGCAAATTTTTATTTGATGGCCTACAGTTTTTTGGGAGGATTATCGGCCATCTACGGCATAAGGTATTACGGCAGAGGAAAAAGGACTTCTACTTTTCAGGCTGGACTTTTCTTAATTGCGCCGGTCAACATCTTTGTTATCATCACCTTCCACATGATCAGTGAGAAAATTGGCCCCGTCGACCTCTTCTTGACCGAAATCTTCATGGGACTTCTGGGAGGAGTCATCAGCGCTTCTTTAGCCTTTCTTTTTCTGCCCATCTTTGAAAATATCTTCAGCATTCCGACTCAATCGAAGCTCCTCGAGCTTGCCAATTCAGACCTCCCGATTTTTCGGCAGATGGCCATGGAGGCGCCAGGTTCCTACCATCACTCTTTGGTCGTGGCTTCTCTATCTGAAAGTGCCGCGGAAGAAATCAAGCTCGACCCTATGCTGGTTAAGGCCGGCGCTCTCTACCACGATATTGGGAAACTCAAAAGGCCTGAGTATTTTATTGAGAATCAAATTCGACTTCCTGATATGCACAAAGACCTGACGCCAAGCATGAGCACTCTGGTCATCGTGAACCACGTCAAGGAAGGAATTGAGCTGGCAAAAAAGCTAAAGCTGCCAAAAAAGATAAGAGATATCATCGAGCAGCATCACGGAAACTCCTTGGTCAGGTATTTTTTTCAGAAGGCAAAGGAAAAATACGACCCAGAAATGCATAAAATAGGCGAGGAAAGCTACAGATACGCCGGCCCTATTCCCAAGAGCAAAGAAGCAGCCTTAATCATGCTCTCGGATTCTGTTGAAGCCGCTTCCCGCAGTCTGAAATCACCATCTCTTGCCAGTCTCAAAAAAATGATTAACGACATCTTCAACAGCTATATCGAAGATGGACAGCTCGATGACTGTGACTTTTCGCTGAAAGAGCTGAAACTCATCGCCGAATCTTTCCTCTCTTCTCTTTTTACAATCTACCATCCAAGAGTCGAATACCCTGGCTTTGACTTTGAGATGAAAGAAGCAAGGAAGAGCGAAAAGAATCAAAAAACCAATGATAGAAATAATCAACCAGCAGAACAAACATCGAATCCGTCGAAAAAAATTTAAAAATCTGCTCAAAAAACTTGTTGAACATTATAGACTGAAGGAGGTGGAACTCTCCCTGGTCTTTGTCGATACAAAAACAATAAGACAATTGAACAAGAGGTTTCTAAAAAAAGACGCCCCAACCGATGTCCTGAGTTTCCCGCTCGGGGAGAAAAGCGCGGACGGAAAATTTTATCTGGGCGATATCATTATCTCTGTCTCCCAGGCATTCAGGAAAAGCTCCTCCCCAGAGCGCAGCCTGGACGTAAAATTGGAACTCTTAGCCATTCACGGTTTCCTCCACCTCATGGGATTTGAACATTCTGCGGGAATTGAAGAAGAAGAAGAGAAAATCCGAAATCTTTTTCTCAATAGATCAAAATGAATATAGAATTTTTAAAATGGGTTGGATTCGTATTGAGTTTCCTCTTCGTCTTCTTCCTCTCCCTCTTTCATCTCTCCCTCAGCTCTCTTTCGAAAATCTCCCTCAGCCGCTTTCTGGAGAACAAAGAAAAAACTTACCGCCTCAAAGTCCTCGCCATCTACAGCGAGATAAGAATAGCCGTCGAATTCACTCGAATCATCTTTTTGATCGTCTTTCTCTTCTATCTTTATCTTGTTTTCCCCCGGCTGAATCTCTGGCTGCTCTGGCTATTTCTGGTTTCTCTTGCGGCTTATATCATTCTCTTTGATGCTCTGCCACGCCTCCTTTCCAGCCTGGCCGGAAAAGAAATACTCAGCCTCACGCTTTCCTCTTCCAGACTCATCCGTCTCTTCTCAACTCCGGCACTTTTTGCGGCCAAAATCAAAACCTCAGTCAGCGACGAAGAATCCCATGAAATCTCTGAGGAAGAAATAGAGACTTTTATCAATGAAGCAAAAAGCGAGGGAATCATCGAAAAGGAAGAAGGGGTATTATTGAAGAGCGTGGTTGAGTTCAGCGACACGGTTGTCAGGGAAATCATGACTCCCAGGGTGGATATGGCTTGCATCAGGAAGGATTCAAGCATCGCCAGGATCAGAGAACTGGTTATCAAAGAAAAGCATTCCCGAATTCCTGTCTATAAGGATAAAATAGATAACATTGAAGGGATTGTGATCGCCAAAGACCTCCTTGAGTATTCGGAAGATCAATTTAAGAACAATCCGATCGAGCCGCTCATTCGGCCCGTCTATTTTGTTCCTGAATCGATGAGAGTGGCGGCGCTGCTCAAGGAATTTCAGAAAAGAAAACAAAAATTGGCAATTGTTGTCGATGAGCACGGGGGCGTCTCCGGGCTGGTGACCATGGAAGATTTAGTGGAGGAGATTGTCGGCGATATGCCCGACGAGTACGACAGGGAAAAAGCCCAGGTTATCGAAAAAGGCCCTGATGACTATCTCCTCTCCGGGGATGTGGAAGTGGAAAAGGTCGAGGAGCTCTTTGACCTGGACATTGCTGAAGATGACTACATCACGGTCAGCGGGCTGATCACCCATCACTTGGGAAGGCTGCCAAGGCAAGGAGAGCACATCCAGATTAAAGGATTATCATTGGAGATTCTTGAAGTTGAGCAGAAGAGGATAAAAAAGCTGAGAGTGAAGAGAGGCGAGTCTCCTCAAAAATAGGGTAAGAACAGGGATAGAACAAAATATTCATGGGAAGCAATTCAGATGGCTCAGGCTGGGTGTTTCGAAAACACGCAGCCTGAGCCTATCCATTTCATGGATTTGCAGGGGCTTTCTTAAAAAGGGATAAAAATGAAAGCTGGCTATGTGGCTTTGATCGGAAGGCCCAATGTCGGAAAGTCCACTCTGCTCAACGCCATGCTCGGCAAAAAAGTGGCCATCATCTCCGATAAGCCGCAGACAACACGAGTCAGCATTCTGGGCATCAAGACGACAGGCGAAGGACAGATTGTCTTTATCGATAATCCCGGCATCCATAAGCCTCTCCATAAATTGAACAAGCGCATGATGAACTTTGTCTACTCCTCGCTCGAGACCTGCGACCTTGTCAATCTGCTGATCGATGCCACCGAGAAATTCGGACACGGCGACGAATTTGTCATCGACACTTTGAAAAACATTCGAACACCCGTCTTCCTGCTGATCAACAAGGTCGATATCATCAAAAAAGAAAAAATTCTGCTCATCATCGACAGATACAAAGACCTGATGAATTTTGGCGAAATCATTCCCATCTCAGCACTGAGAGGGACCAACCTTGACCTTCTCCAGAAAAAAATCTACGGGTGTTTGCCCGAGGCTGAAAAAATCTATGCCGATGATGAGGTCTCTGTCCAATCCCAGAGATTTCTCATCGCAGAAATAATCCGAGAGAAACTCCTCAGCCATGTCATGGAGGAGCTTCCCTTTGTTACGGCTGTCTACATCGATACGATTGAAGACAGAGCCAGAGATGCCTCTCAAGAAGCCGAATCCATGAAGAAGGCAACAAAATACATAAAGGCCACCATCTTCGTCGAGAAAGAATCCCACCGGAGAATCGTCATCGGCAGACAGGGGAAGTTGATCAAGACCATCGGGACTCAAGCCCGGCGCGAGCTGGAGCAAATTCTGGGAGCGCGCCTTTTTCTGGACCTCTGGGTCAAGGTCAAAGAAAAATGGCGGGATTCAGCCGATGTCCTGGATTTAATCGAAAGCCAGTAGCCTTTATTCTTTCCTCCAATAGCTTTCAGCGGAAGCATCTGTAATTCCGTGGTGTGAAGTGGGTCAGGCTGGACGCTGACTCCAGCCGCTGGCTCATTGACTTTAGCCCTGATTGATGAGAAAATTTTAAGCATCAATTTTTGGTGAGCGTAGCTCAACTGGTTAGAGCATCGGACTGTGGATCCGAAGGTTGGGGGTTCGAGCCCCCTCACTCACCCTGCCTTTTTTCTTTAATTTTCAATATATCTTAATTTTTTGCTTTTTCGCTCTTTGAGTTTGGCTCAAGCGGCTAAAAAATTGATTCATAGAAATATTTTCTGATGATGAAAAACTTGTTTTTTCTCCTTATAGCTGGATCTCTTCTGTCATTACCTCTTCAGGGAGATGAGTGGCGAGGAATAAGCCTCCCTGAAGAGATCCACTTCAATATAAGCTATTTAGCCATCGTCGCCGGATATGGTTCCATCA
>CAZGMN010000020.1:0-23167 GCA_964526905.1 uncultured Eubacteriales bacterium | reverse complement strand
TTGACAAGGTGCTGGTCATGGCCGAGGACAAGAAGCTCAAGCAGAACCGTTTAGCTTTGCTTCAAGCCATCAGCAAACTCCTGCTGCAGGTCGCTGATTACTCCCAAATCGTCATCGAAGGGAAATAATCCCTCCAGTTTTTATACCTCTGTACAGAATTTTTGCCTTAAGTTAACAAAATGAATCTCGCATTCATTTTCCTTTAACTCACCCTCTTTATATGTTGTGATTAAATAAAAAAATTAGAGAGGGAATAAATGCTTTCAGAATATATTCAAAAAGCCTTAGAAAAAGCACAATATAAAAATTTGGAAAATGGAACATGGTTTGCGGAAATACCTGGTTTTGAGGGAGTTTGGGCAAATGCCAAAACCGTAGAACTGTGTCGACACGAGCTCCAAGAAGTCTTAGAAGAATGGTTAATTCTTAAAATAAGAGATCATGACCCGATCCCAAGAATTGAAGGCGCAGAGATTAAAGTCAAAGAAGTCATGATAGCTTAAAATGGTTTCAGCTATCTCAAGAAGAGAAGTGATAAGAAAATTCAGAGCTCCAGGATTATTCGAAACATAAATTTTAAATTTCTTTCATTTTGTAAGCTGTTCAGCAAATCGGCTTTGATAAACCTTCCAGCCTTTTTGAAATAACCTTAGAAATTTGCCTTTATAGCATTGTGCGGCGCGGATGATCTCTTCATATCCGAGAAAATTAACGATGATCTTTGCTCCATCAAGGTCTTTCATCATTTTGAGCTTAGCTTGTTCTCCTGAGCGAAGTTGAGACATGGCAATCTTATGGCATGCCCAAAAGGGCAGCTTGGGGACGGTAACAGGGATGCCTTTATAAATCAAAATTATTGTATTTTCATGCAGAACTCGCTGATATCTCAACGGAGTTGTTATGATATCCAATCCTTTAACTCTAAAAGGAGCTGTGACGATGCGACCCGGTTCAGACAAGAATTCAATGCTCAATTTATTCTTTGCGCTTTCAAGTGCTGGGATATATTTTTCAGATTGCGTGATTGGGCTTCTATGAGGAATATAGCCGATTTCAATAAGTTTCTGGTGAATAGAGGGGGTTGACTTTTTGGAAGGGTCATGAGGCCGGATTATAGTGAAATCGACATCGCTGGTTTTGAATGTCAAGTTAGGAATTCGATAATTCTCTGAATATATAGGAAGGACCCAACTGCCGATTAAGATTAGATGTCTCAGCGCATTGATTTCATGCAGGCTTTTAATAATGGCATGAAATTCTTTTTCAAATTCAAACATTCTTATAGGCCCTTTTTGCTATTCGCAGCTGTTTTTTAAGGGCTTTAAGGGTTTGCCGGGCCTCTTGAAGTTGTTTCTTGATCATATGCCTTTTTTTATTGGCCGAAAGGATTTCCTTTATTCCTCTGCGATATTCATCTTCGCTTCTGCAGAAGAATTTGGAAACTGATTTTCCGTTTTTCCAAAATTTTTTATAGTAATAAATATTTCCATGAATTTTTCGTTTGTAAACAGAGATAGCAGGATTTTCCTTTAAATGCCTTTCCATCAACTGTAGCCGTTCTTGATGATTCTTGATCTCCTCTTCGAGATATACGATGTTAGATTCCAGTACCATTTTTACACCAGGAAATTCTAATTGTTATTATAAATCATGGTGTAAATAAGTCAATCGTTTTACACCATAAAAATTGAAATTTATGAACAATCATGGTGTAAATGCAAGGGGAATAAATTCTTAAGTCGATTTATGTTGCTAAATTAGAGAAATATTTGCAGCGATTAGAGCTGGAGCGAATACTGTGTCCTTACCAGGAATACATTCCCTTTTTTATCGGCCCGGGAAAAATACATCGAATTCACGGAGATAAAAATTGGCACTTCCTTGAGCTGAGCTGCCCCTAAGAATTCGCCCTTCCTGGTGAAGACATCGACAAAAGACAGGCTGTTGTTGTCCGCAATATCCGTTGCAAACATGAAGACGAATACATAATTTCCAGAAATCCTGATGGCAGAGATCTGGTTTTTAAAAGGAGGTATCTTCTTGATGAGCTCGCGGCTGACGCGGTCTGGCCATCCCTTGGACTTGGTAAACTCCCGGAGTTCCTGCTCAAGATGTTCTTTTTCGCTGCTACTGAACTTCTGAGGCTTAAGATCTCGGCTGATTGTGGAAAGCGTCCTTCCGCTTTCATCGAGAAGCACAATCTCGTAGCGGTCGCTGATGCCCACGGCGCTGAGATCTCCTGAATGGGCAAAAAGAAATCTGGGAACGTAAGCATCATGGCTGTAGTTGAACATCACGGCTCGGCCACTCTCATCAGGAAGAGTGGCCGAGAACTTGTTAATCTCCACAACATGAAATGTTTTCAGGATGTTGTTCTCAGCGTCGAGCATCACCTGCTGTTGGTCTTCTGGCCGCCAGATCCAGCCGTAAAAGCGGTCGGGCCCGATGTAGCCCAATCCCAGCCGTCCGTTGAGGTCCAGGCGTTTGATGAAAGTCCCATCTTTTTTGAGGAAAGAAACATAATAGAGGTCTTCGAGCACAGCCAGCTCTCCTTGGGATGTGAAGACAATTTGGCTCGGGGATTGGAAATCGCCTGGACCCTGGCCTTTCTGGCCGAATGCAAGCAGCAATTTACTTTGCGGCGAGAATTTAAAGACTCGTCGTTCCATGCGGTCGAGGACATAGAAATTGAATTCGTCGTCCTCGCAGACAGAGGCGATGGAACCGAAGAAAAGGTCTGAGCGGCCGATTTCCAGGGAATTGGCCAGCTTTATCTGAATAGGCTTTTCTTGCGAATACATCCAGATTGAGAAGCAAAGGATGAATATGAGGCAAGATAAAAAGCGAGTGGTTGTTCTTTCTCTTTTGAATTCAGAATTCATATTGCCAACCTCGCAAAAATATATCGCTTGGTGATGACAGATGTCAATTGGAAAGATGACTTCTATCTGGTCAAACAAGAATTTAGTATAATGATTTGGCTGTCACAAAATGATTGAACAAAGTCTCGACCAGGCAACAAATCTTCTCCCATCACGCCGATTTCTTCTTCCTGTATTGGTGCTGTTCATCGCCAGCGGCTGTGCCGCATTAATTTACGAAATTGTCTGGCTCCAGTTGCTGGAATTTGTAATTGGGTCGTCCGCAGTTTCGCTCGGCGTATTATTGGGGACCTATATGGGCGGGATGTGCCTGGGAAGCATTGCCCTGCCGCGCATCATCTCCCGGCGCCGGCACCCGCTGCGCGTTTATGCCCTTTTTGAATTAGGAATCGGTGCAAGCGGAATCGTTATCTTGTTCGGAATGCCATCTGTCGTTCGATTTTATACAGCAAACGTGGGGCATGGTCTCCCGGGGATACTGCTGCGGGGCGCAGTCAGCGCCGTATGCTTATTGCTGCCCACGATGCTGATGGGGGCGACGCTGCCCGCCATTTCGCGCTGGATAGAGATGACGCCGCAAGGTGTTTCCTGGTTAGGATTTCTTTATGCCGCTAACACCATTGGGGCCGTATTCGGCTGTCTTCTGGCAGGATTCTATCTATTGAGAGTCCACGACATGGGGACGGCAACCTATGTCGCGGCTGGAGTCAACGGGAGCATCACTCTCATCGGTCTTGTTTTGGCCGCCCTAACGCCATACCGCCTGCCAATCGGAAATCCAGGGCAAAGCCGCGCTGTCCTTGCGCCCGGCTGCTGGTCGGTTTATGTCGCCATTGCGCTTTCTGGACTGAGCGCTTTGGGAGCCGAGGTGATTTGGACGCGCCTTTTATCGCTGATGTTAGGTGCAACAGTCTATACCTTTTCTATCATCTTGGCTGTCTTCCTGGCAGGGCTTGGGATCGGCAGCAGTCTCGGGTCATTCCTGGCGCGCAAAACCTTGCGGCCGAGGTTCGCTTTGGGCTGCTGCCAGATGCTTCTGGCCGTAGCAATTTTTTGGAGTGCTTTAATGATCGCCAAATCCCTCCCTTTCTGGCCGATCAATCCCTCTCTTTCCAAGAGTCCTTGGCTCAATTTTCAGGTTGACCTCCTGCGCTGTTTTTGGGCTATCTTGCCTGCAGCAGTCCTTTGGGGAGTGAGCTTTCCCTTGGCGCTTCGCGCCGTTGCCTCTCGTGGACAGGACCCAGGACGGCTGGTGGGAAGAATCTATGCGGCCAACACTGTCGGCGCGATTATTGGCGCGATCGGATTCAGCATGATTTTTATTCCCTGGGCAGGCACACAGCAGTCCCAGCGTCTGCTGATCGGACTCTCTGCTGCAGCCGCGCTCCTGATGTTTGCACCACTCCTCCGGCAATTCCGCGGAAAGGTATCAGCTTTTGTTGAGGCCGCGAATCCCAAGCTCAGGAAGGCAAGTGCGCTTGTCTTGCCGGGTTCAATCGTGCTTGCGGCCTTGCTGGCCTGGAGCGTCCCCGAAGTTCCCTGGAAGCTTATCGCTTACGGCCGTTATCTTCCGACCAAGACTGAGGAGGAGAGCATCCTTTATGTGGGAGAGGGGATGAATGCTTCTGTTGCAGTGACAGAGTTGAAGAACGGGACGCGAATTTTCCATGTCAGCGGCAGGACAGAAGCATCGAGTGAGGACCAGGATATGCGGATGGAAAGGATGCTTGGTCACCTCCCGGCGCTCGTCCATCCCAGGCCTCGCTCAGTGCTGGTTGTAGGCTGCGGAGCAGGCGTGACCGCAGGCTCATTTGTGCTCTACCCCAACGTCGAGAGAATCGTTGTCTGCGAAATCGAGCCAATGATCTCTAAGGTTGTGGCCCGCTATTTCAGCGCCGAGAACTACAACGTTCTGGACGATCCGCGCGTCACATTGGTCATCGACGACGCCCGGCATTACATTCTCACCACACAAGAAAAGTTCGACATCATCACCTCCGACCCGATTCATCCCTGGATCAAGGGCTCCGCTATGCTTTATACAAAAGAATACTTCGAGCTGTGCAAGCGGCATCTAAATCCGGGAGGAGTGATTGCGCAGTGGGTTCCTCTCTATGAGAGTACTCAGGACACCGTCAAGAGCGAGCTGGCAACGTTCTTCAATGTCTTTCCTTATGGAACGGTTTGGAGCAACGAGTTTATTGGTTTTGGCTATGACGTCCTTCTCTTAGGTCAGGCTGATGCGACCAGGGTCAACATTGATCAGCTTGCCAAGCGCCTTGGTCGCCTTGACCATCGGTCAGTGGCTGAATCCCTCAAAGAGGTGGGATTTAAATCTGCGGTGGGCCTGCTGGCAACATACGCCGGTCAAGGCCCGGATTTGGGAGCCTGGCTGAAGGGAGCTGAAATCAATCGAGACCGAAACCTGCGACTTCAGTATTTGGCAGGAATGGGACTGAATGCCTACGAGAGCTGGAGCATTTATCAGGAACTCTTGGCCTATTACAGATTTCCCGAAGAGCTCTTTATCGCCTCGGCCGAAAGCAAACAAGCGCTGAGGCGCGCGCTGGGAGGAGATAAATAAGGTTGATTATTGTTGACATCTTTCTTTCTCAAATTTATATTGGCTGAATTAGTTAGAGGATAAAACAGTGAAGTCCATCTGTCCTTTTTGCAGTTTCGCCTTCGATGTTTCGGCTGAGCAGGTCGGCCGCACCTTGGTCTGCCCGAGCTGCCATAAGACCTTCGATGCTTTTAACATCGGCGAAACCATGGAGCTTATTCCGCCCGGCACAAGGGAGGTCAGGCCTAAAACGACGGTCTTCGGTCCACGCTCGCCAGTCGGCTCGGCAGTGGGTAAGCATTTTCAAGAGTACCAAATTGTCGAGGAGCTTGGCCGCGGCGGCATGGGTGTGGTCTATAAGGCGATGCAGGAGACGCTCCAGCGGCTGGTCGCTCTCAAGCTGATTCTTGCTGGTGAGTATGCCAGCGAGGAGGAGATTGAGAATTTCCTTCGCGAGGCGATCACTGCAGCCAAGCTCCGCCACCCGAATATTGTTACCGTCTATGAGCTCGACGTCCACGAGGGCATATATTATTACACGATGGATTATATCGAGGGAAAGGACCTCAGCAAGCTGATCAGCGACCGGGGCATGGAGCCTCGCCGCGCGGCAATCATCGCCCTGAAGGTCGCCAGGGCTTTGAATCATGCTCACCAGAAGGGCGTGGTCCACCGAGATCTCAAGCCGGGCAACATCATCGTCGGCGAACAAGGCGAGCCGATGGTCACAGACTTTGGGCTGGCCTTTGACCTGAAAAGATTTGGCCGACAGGGTCTGGCCCTGGCCGGAACACCCCTGTACATGGCACCCGAGCAGCTTGCCGGAAACAGGGCTCTGGTTGGACCACACTCTGACATCTACGCGCTTGGTGTCTTGCTGTTCGAGATGCTTATAGGGCAGCCGCCCTTTGAGGGCAAAAGCCTAAACGAACTTCTCGATGCCATCTCCAAGAGAGAATCGCCCGATCCGCGCCAGCGCCGCCCGGACCTTGACGAGAAGATTGCCGATGTCTGCCTGAAGTGCCTGCACAAGAAACCCGAGGAGCGTTATCGCTCGGCAGCGGAGCTGGCCGAAGAGTTGGCCTCTTGGCTGATGCAGAAACATGGATGAGGGCCTGAAAAAATGACGGATTGGAATAAAGTACGCAAGGATTTCCCGATAAGTGAGAATTCAGTCTATTTCTTGAGCGCAGCCATGTCGCCCTTGCCCAAGCCGGTCTTAGATGCCTTGATTGAAGAATATCGTAAGATTCACCTCCGCGGAGATATCTATTGGCTCAAAGACATGGCCAGATTCAAAGCCCTTTGCGCCAATTTGGCAGAATTCCTGAACACTGAGCCTGAGAATGTAACCTTTGTCCAGAATAGCTCGACCGCCATGTCGTTTATTGCCCTTTCATTCAAGAATCAAATTCAAAGGCCCTTCAATATTGTTTCTATGAAGGACGAGTTTCCGGCGTCGACCGTTGCCTTTGAATACCAGAAGATCGAGATGCGTTATGTTGAGCCCTTGAATTCCCGGTATCCGATTCAATCCATTCTTGAGATGACAGACAAACAGACTCTGGCTGTGGTCACGTCCCAGGTCCAATATTCCACAGGATTTCGCCAAGACCTCTTGAAATTGGGAGAGGAGCTCCATAAGCGAGGAATCTTGTTTGTTGTCAATTCGACCCAGGCCTTTCCCTATTATTCTCCGGATGTGAAAGCCTCTCATGTCGACGCCCTCACTGCTTCGCTCCACAAATGGGGGCTGGCAGGCTATATCGGTGCCTTGTTCTTCACCGCAGCGGAGTTTCGAGAAAAATTTCCTTCTCCACTGGCTGGATGGCTCTCTCTGGAGACAGAGGGAGGAAGTTTTATTCACACTGCTAAGAATGTTCCCTTCCGGCTTCAGCGCTCAGCGCATCGCTACGAGCTCGGCACCTTTAACCTGCAGCCTCTTCTGGCTTTTCAAAAGGCATTGGACTACATTGATGAAATTGGCATCAAGGCCATTCAGGATAGAATCATAGAGCTGACAGATTATCTCATCCAAGGGCTAAGGAAGCGTAAGATCACTCTCATTTCTCCTGTAGCCCATAAAGGCGAGCGCTCGGCAATCGTCTCTTTCACTCTCGGCGATAAAAATGAGGCTTACATTAAAAAATGGAAAAAGAAAAATATCTATGTCAGCCAGCGGAACGGCAATATCAGAGTCGCAGTGAACATCTTTAACAATTTCGCTGACATCGATCGTCTGCTTGAAGTCTTGAAATAAGAAATAAGGGATGCTTCCCAGGTCCCTTAATCAATTTCATACTTTTCGATGTCTTCTTTCCCAGCAGTTGAAAATTTTTGTTCCAAAGCAATAATCTTGACTAAAGTGCCGGGATAATTCTGGCCTTTTTTTTCTCCATACGGATTGAATTGGACTCCAATCTGGTACTTCTTTTTTCCCTCATCAAAGGAAACCCACTTCACTATTCCCAAGAGGGTTAGAGGCGTTCTTTCGCCTGGGATAGAGATTTTTAAAGCTAATTCTTTGTTCATCTCAACAGCTTTATTGCTCATAAACTTCAATCCTCCCCGGCTCATATCCAAAACAGGTGAGAATTCTTCTGTATATCCCTTAATCTCAAAGCTTGTTGTGGCCCCAGGGACAATAAAACGCTTACACTCTCTTTTTTCCGAATTCTTATCACCCATGGCTGACCTCCTATGTTCCTCGGCTGAAGCTAAACAGCCAGAAACAGAGATTCAAGAAGACATTGAGGATTTCTTTATGTCTTTCGATCTTTTTGCCCATCGCCCAGCTGATAAGCGAGCTTTGACTTCATAAGAAGCTATAAAATACATCAATTTCAGGTGAGAAGTCAAAAAGAAAATGAAAAGAAGTATAATTCAGCCTAGTAGCAAAGATAGATTTGTTTAAGTAAAATGTCTGAGTAAAAAGCCATAGAAATTCCTTAAACGGAGGCTATTATGTTTTTTATGCTTCGAATGAAAGGATTGGTTCTGCTCCTGCTTTTTGTCTTTATGGCAGGATTTTCCCCAGTTAAGAGCTCTGAGCAAGCGGGCGGCCCTTTTCCGCCAGCCGAGCTTCGCTGCGAGTATTTATCGAATCCTGTGGGGATTGATGTCAAGCAGCCGAGGTTTTCCTGGGCTCTTGAACATTCTGAGAGGGGCGAGAAACAGTCTGCCTATCAAATAATCGTTTCCACAGAGCCATCTGCAGAAAAAGGAGATATGTGGGATAGCGGAAAGGCGAACACAGATGAATCGGTTCATGTTCTTTACAACGGCAAACCATTGGAAAGCGACAGAACCTATTACTGGAAGGTCAGATACTGGGATAAAAATGGTGTTGCCAGCCCCTACAGCCGAATTGCCAGCTTTGATACTGGATTATTTTTGCGGCAAGAGTGGAAAGCTGAGTGGATTGGAGGAGCAAACGAGCTGCGGAAGGAGTTTAATCTCAAGGGCAATGTCAAACGAGGCAGGGCTTATATCTGCGGCCTCGGCTATTATGAGCTGCGCCTGAACGGCCGCAAGGTCGGCCCGAACGTGCTCGACCCCGGCTGGACGACATACGATAAGCGCGCCCTCTACACAACTTACGATGTGACGAATATGCTCAGTCCTGGAGCCAATGCCGTGGCAGTCATGCTCGGCAAAGGGTGGTATGGTTCAAGGGCTCTCCTTTTCCAGTTGACCATCGAGCTTGAAGCAGGGGAGAAGGTCGTAATCAGGAGCGATACTTCCTGGAAAGCAAAGGATGGCCCGGTCGTCTCTGACAGCATTTATGACGGAGAGGTTTATGACGCCCGCCTTGAGACTCCAGGATGGGACATGGCTGGCTATGATGACAGCCAGTGGAGCAAGGCTGAATCTGTGCAGGGGCCAAAAGGAATGCTTTCGGCCCAGATGATGCCTCCAATCAGAGTCGTGGAGACCATCGTCCCCTTGAATATGACTCATCCAGAGCCTGGCGTCTATGTCTTTGACATGGGGCAGAATTCGAGCGGCTGGGCTCGGCTCCGTATTCGAGGAGAAAGGGGGACAAAAGTCCGGATCCGCTTTGCCGAGCTCCTCTACGATAATGGAATGATCAACCAAGAAAATTTACGAAGCGCGAGAGCTGAGGACACTTACATTCTGCGCGGCGAGGGAGAGGAAGTATTTGAGCCGCATTTCACCTATCACGGCTTCCGCTATCTCGAGCTGACTGGCTTTCCAGGAGTTCCGGGCGCAGAGACAATCAGGGGAAGGGTCGTCCGTTCAGCCGTGCGGCAAGTGGGAAGCTTTTCCTGCTCAAAGCCTATCCTCAACCAGCTGCAGCGAATCATTGTCTGGGGACAGCAGAGCAATCTTCACAGCATTCCAACCGACTGCTGCCAGCGGGACGAGCGGATGGGATGGATGGGGGATGCCCAGGGCACTGCCGAAGAGGCGATGATGAATTTTGAGATGGCAGCTTTCTACACCAACTTCATCCGTGACATCAACGATGTCCAGGATGAGGCAGGAAGAGTGACTGATACTGTGCCCCACATCTGGGGACAGCGTCCTGCCGACCCTGCCTGGGGCACGGCTTATCCGCTGCTCTGCTGGTACATGTATCAATATTACGGCGATAGACGAATCCTGGAGCAGCACTATGATGGTGTAAAGAAGTATGTTGAATTCTTGCGAAGCCGAGCTGAGGACGGGCTCGTTAAATACAGCTATTATGGAGATTGGGTTGCAGTGGAAAAGACTCCGGGCAGTATTGTCTCTTCGTTCTATTATTATTATGACGTCAAGATCCTGGCCGAGATGGCCGGTGTGCTTGGAAAAGACAAGGATGAGAAAGCTTACAGCCAACTCGCCGAGCAGATCAAGCAAGCCTTCAACAAGCAATACTTTGACCCCCAGACAAAGAACTATGCCAACGGAACTCAGACAGCGAACACTCTCCCTCTTTTTCTCGATATCGCACCCGATTCAGAGCGAGGCTCGGTTTTTGGCAACGTGTTTCAAGACATCATCTACAAACACGACACTCACTTAACAACCGGCATCATCGGTACAAAATATTTGATGGAACTCTTGACGAGATTTGGTGCTTCTGACTTGGCTTACGAGCTTGCCGCGCAGACCACCTATCCCAGCTGGGGAACATGATCGAGAACGGAGCCACAACCCTCTGGGAGCTCTGGCAGCAGAAAACAGGCCCCTCGATGAATTCTCACAATCATCCCATGTTCGGGAGTGTGGGTTCCTGGCTTTATAAGGCTTTAGCCGGAATCAACTTAGCCCCTGACTCAGTCGGGTTTAAAAAAATCCTTATTCAACCGCAGATGGTCAGAGACCTCAGCTATGCGGCGGGTTCTGTGCTGACGCTGCGAGGGACGGTCTCTTCTGAATGGCGGCGCTCTGAGCGAAAAGTCAGCCTTGAAGTGAGGATTCCGGTCGGCAGCGAGGCAGAGGTTGTCCTGCCCAAGTTCAATCTGAAGAATATTGTGATTAAAGAGAGCAGCCAGATTCTCTGGGATTCAAAAGGCTTTCATCAGGGAATTCCGGGAGTAGTGGGAGTTGAGGAGAAGCAAGGAGCTTTTGTCGTCAAAGTCGGCTCAGGAAAATATTTGTTTGAGCTTGAGGGTGAGTGATCTCAGGCTTTCTTTTTCTCTCTCGTCCGGAGTGTGGCAAAGATAAACCAGGCGATGGAAGCGACAAGGAAGACAAGCTTATAGTTCTCCTCAGAAAATTTCCCGATGAAATAGAGAACAGGTGAGATTAGGCAAAGGGCGAGGCTGATAAGAGAAATAAGCGCAAATAATATATTCCTCATGCTATTTCCTCTTGAAGGCCATAAGAAGAACATAGGAGACAAGCGCAATAAAATATCCTGGAAGCCAGCGGAAGAAAAGATGAATGGGCATGAAGAAGCAGGCAGCCAGAGTCCCGGCCCAGGAAATCAAAGCCCTCCAGTTGAAAAGCCACTTGTATTTTTCAGCCTGGTACTGCTCTATTTTAAGAAGCGGAAATATCCAGTGTTCGGCAAAAACCACGGCTCCGATGGGCATCAGAATCAGCCCGTAGATGGCCACATAATCGAGCAGCTTCATGAAAACGACAGGAAAGCAGGAGAGGAGAGTTGTCAGCAGGCCGGCAAAGAGAGTGATTCTCCAGCGGGGCCAGTTGGGAGTGATGACCTGGAGGGCGAGGCCTGCCCGGTATAAGGTTGGGTTGGCTGTTGTCCAGCCGGCAAATAGAACTCCGGCAGCTCCGGCTATTCCCACAGCCTCAAAAGCCATAAGGCCTGGGTCCATCTGCCTGCCGATGGCCGCGACCATGACTCCCGAGCAGATCCAGGCCAGCATATGGCCGGGATACATGCCGAAAGCTGAATAGAGCCCGTAAGTCCAGTTCTTGGCATAGCGGAATAAAGCCATATCCGAAAGGCCGACGTGCATGGCTAGGTTGCAGAACCAGGCAAAGAACATGACATGCCAAATGCCGAATTTATCCTGGCCTGCGACAGGGATTCCATTCCATATTTTTGTCCTGGCTATCTCCCAAAGATTGTCGAGCCGCGGATGGACACCAAGCCGCGGGAGCACAGCGATGGCGCCGGCAATAAATACAACGAATATCCAGGGAGAACAGACTTGGGCAAAGCGGCTGAGTTTTTCAAACCCCAGAATGGCCAGGATGATGAACAGAACGCCGATGCTTAGAGTGATGAGCACCCAGCCCAGGCTGCTGGGAAGGATGGCGTTCAGAGAAGGAGTTTTGACGCCGAAAGCCAGGCCGACCGCAGTGGCAGAGACAGCAATCATCGCTCCAGCCAGGACACAGTAAAGAATAGCGTTGGCCAGATTGTAGATAAAGGTCAGGCCCGGTCCGGCGATTTTTCGAAGATACCAGTAGAGGGTGAAGCGAGTTTGGGTGGCAATCGGCGCACAGATGAAGGTCCAGGAGAGGACGGCGAGCAGGTTTCCGATGAGCAAGCCAGCGAGCAAATCCCTGGCGCTCAGGCCGTGGAGGACGAAGAAAGCGCCGATGACAAACTCGGTGGCGGCCACATGCTCGCCGGCAAAAAGGCCTGCAAATTTTCCGCCCGATTGGAGCTTCGCAGCTGAAACCGCCTCCCGGTCGAATTCATAGAGCCTGTCCATGCGGGAGGTGAGAGAGGATAGTCGGCTATGCATTTAGCTTCCGATTTATATCTTAGGGTAGGATGAATGTCAAATTTGTTTTTTGTTTGGGAAGCACCTTATTTTTGTGTTATTAGACTTCAAACGATCGACATTAAAAGAATAACTTCTCTTCCTAAAAAGCAAATTATTCTGTTCCCTGGTTGGATGACTTTACTTTTTTTCTTGCTCCAGCCTTTTCAGCAGGAGAAGTCCTTCCCGGGTAGGGAAGAGGTTATAGTCTTTGGTCAGCAATTCCCGTGCTCTTTCATAATTCTCGGTCAAGATGTAAAACCTGGCTGCATTGAGCAGAATAAGATGGTTGAGAGGGAACATATTAAGCATCCCTATGACAATTTTTTCTCCTTCGGAAGTTTTACCCTGGAAAGCAAGGAAGAAGGCATAGGTGAAGTGGAAGTGCTGAGATTGAAAGCTTTGAAGCTCCAATAATTTCTTGAAATATGTCTCCGCAGCCGGAAAATTTTTTTTGAAAGTATAGTATTGAGCAAGTTCTTCGCAGATTCTAATCTCATATAAGAGATGGCTGTAGTGCTCTCGATGAGAAATGATGTCATTGAATATTTCCAGTGCTTTCTTTTCATCTTTTGGAAGCCAGGCGACTCCGATATTGAATTTGGCCATGATATCTTCCCTCTCGATATTCTTGAAGCTCAGCCAGAAATCTGTTTCGCTTTTTCCGAAAGTTTTATTCTTGGGATGTATTTCGACCGCATAAAGAAAGAAAAGCAACAAAATGAGAATGGTTGAAACAGATTTTTGTTTGAGTGTTTTCAAGAGAACATAAACCAGATAACACACAAAGAGAGCTGAGAGGAAGTACAGGAATCGCCAGGCGATGAAGGAGGCAGTCGTCGCCGAAAAGATAAGAATGACAGAAGGCAGAAGAAGGATATAAAAAGAAAAAATCATGAGAGCGGGGATCGGGATTTTTTGCTTTTTTTTTAATAGAAAGAACACCGAAAGAATAAAAAGCAGAGCGGCCATCATGCCCAGAATTTGACAGGGAAGATTTTTAAAAATTCGGTAGGAATCAACAGTGAAGCTTAAATTGAAAGGGAAAAGGAGCTTTGTTGAATAAAAGCCAATTGTCGAGAAAAAATCGAGTAGAGTCCTCCCTGAATGTCCAAGGCTCAGATAGCCTAAAGCGATGGATCTTAAGGTTGCCCAGATAAGAAAGCTTATTCCAAAAGGGATGACTTGAATAATCAAATTTTTAAATTTTGGCTCTTTCCAATAGAGAATGAAAAAATAGATAACGATTAAAAAAATATTGTTTTCCTTTGAGAGCAGTGAGCAGAGGTAGAAGAGAGAGGATAGGATTAAAAAGAGATATTTTTTTCTCGGCAGGAACCTAATGAAAAACAACAGGGAAAAGGCGGCAAAGAGAAAAGAGAGCAAATCCGTTCTCCCTGAAATCCAGGAGACATTTTCAAAATGAAAGGGAAATACGGAAAAAAGCAGGCAACTGAAAAAGGAGGCGATTCTGTTCAAGCCAAGGTTCAGGAGAACGAAATACAAGATCAGGGTATTGGCGATTTGGAAGAGGATATTCGTTAAATGAAACCCTGCCGGATTGAAGCCCCATATCTTACAGTCGAGCCAGTAGGAAAGGCAGGTCAGCGGCCTATAGAATTGCATCAATCGCTCGAGGCGACGGCTGTTCTCGTCAGTGCCAATGGTTCCGCCAAAAGGAGTAATCAGAAAAGACTTCAAGAAGCCTCTGCTCAGGATATTGGGATTCTCGCTGATGAAATACTTATCGTCCCAGAGGAAATCTCCGTTCATCGAGGGGAGGAATACGGCAAGGTTAGCCGTTATCAAGATGAGGATAAGAATAAAATCTTGAGCTCTTCCTCTCACGGACTTGCGAATGCTTTAAATATTTTTTTCTAAGAAAAAGATATGATAATGACTTTGATTTCCACTTTTTTTACTGATAACAATCTTGAAATTTATATATTACCAAAAGATTAAAGTCAAATGCATAAGATAAAAAAGACGGGGCCCCCTCCGCTATGGGGGTCTTCGGGGCGATTCCGACACCGAAATAAAATTACACAAACGAAGATGCTTACATAAAATAAAAAAGAGTAAAGCGGAAGTCCTCTTTAATGATTTCTCGAGGTCACCATCTCGCTTTGCTCCTCACTATGGCTTTATGTTATGAATTTAATTTAATAATCAATCGTCAGCATTTATCATTTACTTCTTTTGATTGAAAGAATAGAGTTAGAGAAAATAAGAATGGACTTGGATTGAAAAGCAGCCTAAATGAGGAGAAAGGGATGAAAAAAATCATTGCTTTGGTTTTTATTCCGGCTTTGCTCATTGAGGCGCGAATTCTTGGTTGCATTTCAATATTTTTTGCTTGCACCTCTCTTATCTTTGCAGGGGAAGTTCCTTATAGAACTGGCAATTGGGATGCTGATGCTTACGGCAACCACAGGGTTGTTGTCTTTGTTTCAAAAAAAACTGATGCGGTCTGGGCACATATTCCCTGGCGGAGGAGAGATTTTAATCCTGAAAAGAAGAATATTATCATTGTCGATGCCAAGACCGGAGTTCGGGTCAGTAATGTCTTTCGGGCCGAGGTGAATCGGGAGTATGGTGACTTAGTTTTTCAGCCGCAGACGGCGCCTGGAAAGTATTTTGTTTATTACCTTCCTTACAAGACATCGGACCGAAGTAATTATCCTGCGGTCATTTACCCTGAGCCTGAGCAGAGCGCCGACCCTTCCTGGCTCAAGCAGCACAGCCTGGATTCAAAAAGCGTATCTTCTGCTGAAAGAAAAGAATTTCCCCAGGCAAAAGTTATGGAAATTCAATCCATTGATGACTTCAACAGCTTTTATCCGATGGAGGTCATTGCTACCTCTGAAGAGTTGAATGCGCTCCTCTCAAAATACCCGGAATCGCCATATCTTCTTTTTCCAGAAGACCGTCGTTATCCGATCAGAATGACAGACGACCTGCCTTCCAGATGGATAAAAACAGGGCCTCAAAATATTTTTTATGGCGAGGCAGCAAGGGGAGAGTTTTATGCTTTTCAAATCGGTGTCTTTGCCTGCAGAGAGGCCATCGAGGACCTTGATCTGGATTTCAGCCCGATGAAGAGCGAGCGCACCAAAACCGAAATTCCGGCTTCTGCCTTCAGCTCTTTCAATACTGGAGGAGTCAATTGGACAGGCCAGAGATTCAAGAAGAAATGCCCTGTTGAAAAGGGAAAAATCCAGGCTCTCTGGTGTGGCCTCCAGATTCCCACAGATATTCGTTCCGGAAAATATGAAGGAGAGATAGTAATTACTCCCAATGGAATGAAAGAAAGTGCCGTTAAGGTTGTATTGACTGTCAAGGACAAACTCCTGAAGGATGCCGGTGACGGCGAACCCTGGCGGCATTCTCGCCTCCGCTGGCTGGATTCGACCATTGCTGGTGATGATGAAATTGTCAGTCCGTTTGCTGCGCTGAAGCTCAGCGGAAATACAGTCAGCTGCCTTGGCCGGACGGTGACTGTGGATGATACAGGACTTCCGCAATGCATCAAAAGCTTTTTCGCGCCTGAGATGACGCGGATTTTGGATAAAGGACGGGAAGTTCTTGCTTCACCCTTGAAGCTTCTTGTGGAAACAGCCACTGGCAAGATTCTTCCTTGGAAGGGAGAAGGAATAGAGATCGTCAAGCAGGCGCCTGGCGCTATTGCTTGGGAATCGAGAAGCACCGCTGCGCCCCTATCCATGGAATGCCAGGCCCAGATGGAGTTCGACGGAAACGTTGAGTTTCAAGTCAAGTTGAGCGCTTCAGAATCGCTGAGCGTCAACGATATCTGTCTTGAAATTCCCATCCTCAAAGATGTGGCTAAATATATGATGGGAATGGGATTTAAAGGAGGTTGCCGTCCAGTTGAGTATGAGTGGAAGTGGGACGCTAAGAAAAATCAAGATTCGGTTTGGGTCGGTGATGTTAACGCTGGCCTTCAATGCAGCTTCAAAGATGAAAACTATTCCCGCCCTTTAAACACAAATTTTTATCTTCTCAAGCCATTGAATATGCCTCCTTCCTGGTACAACCAAGGGAAAGGGGGATGTCGATTGAGAGAAATTAATAAAGATATTTTTCTAATAAAAGCCTACAGCGGATCAAGGCAGATAAAAGCAGGAGAGGAGCTTCATTTTAACTTTCGCTTGCTGATAACTCCCTTTAAAACTATTGATCCCAAAGCCCAGTGGAATACGCGCTTTTATCATAGGTTCAAGCCTATTCAAGAAATAGCGGCCACAGGTGCCAACACTATCAACGTCCACCACGCCAATGAGATAAATCCTTTCATCAACTATCCTTTTCTGCGCGCGAAAGAGATGAAGGCCTATATCGACCAAGCTCATCGTCTGGGAATGAAGGTCAAGGTCTATTACACGGTTAGGGAGCTTTCCAATCGAGCGCCTGAGATTTTTGCCTTGCGCAGCCTGGGAAATGAAATCTTGGCCTACGGGCCTGGCGGAGGATTTAGCTGGCTCCAAGAGCATCTTGGGTCGAACTATATAGCCGGCTGGTTTGTTCCTGAATTGAAAGATGCTGCAGTCATCAACAGCGGAGTCTCTCGCTGGCATAATTACTATCTTGAAGGTTTGAATTGGCTTGTAAAAAATGTCGGCATCGACGGCCTCTACATCGACGATGTCGCTTTTGATCGGACGGTCATGAAGCGGGCGAGAAAAATTCTGGACAGAGGCAGGAAGGGCGCTCTCATCGACCTTCATTCCGCCAATCAGTTCAATGTCAGAGACGGCTTCGCCAACAGCGCCAATCTTTATCTTGAGCATTTCCCCTACATCAACCGCCTCTGGTTCGGTGAATACTTTGATTACAATTTATCGCCTGACTTCTGGCTGGTGGAGGTCTCAGGTATTCCTTTTGGCTTGATGGGCGAGATGCTTCAGGACGGCGGAAATCCGTGGCGGGGAATGGTCTACGGAATGACTTCCCGTATGCCGTGGGCAGGAAACCCATCCCATCTGTGGAAGGTCTGGGATGAGTTTGGGATCCAGGATTCGGAGATGATCGGCTTCTGGGCGCCTTCCTGCCCGGTTAAAACAGGCTCCAAGGATATTCTGGCAACGGCCTATGTCAAAAAAGATAAAGTCATGATCTCCATCGCCAGCTGGGCCAAGAAGAGCGAAAGATGCCGGCTTGAGATTGATTGGGATTCTTTAGGTTTGGATAAAAACAAAGCTCATTTTTTTGCCCCTGCGATTCAAGATTTTCAGGAGTCGGCAGTGTTTAAGCCCTCGGATGAAATCTCTATTAAGCCTGGGAAAGGATGGATTTTGCTTCTCAGTTAGAAGGGCGAAGGCGGAGTGGTTCGTGCTTTCGAACCACTCTGCGTGAGTCCTTTTTGACTTTACTTATCAAGACAAAAGACTAGAATATACGGCTGAGGAGGTACCCATGAAAAAGACAGCAGCTTTCCTCTTTATTCTTATCCTACCTCTTTGTTTCATTCTATCGCAGCAGAGAAGTCCTGTTCCTGAGACTCTTCTTCCGCTCGAGGTCATCGAGGAGATCATCAACGAGTCTTCAGGAGATTTGGCTCTTCAAAATGAGATTTTTCTGACAGCGGTCAATAGAAATAGGCTCCCTGAGGAATATCTCAAAGGATATTTTGAGAGCGAATTCGTCTTGAAGAAGCTCAAGGAATATGGGATTGAGCAGGCAGAGATTGTTGAGCTTCCCACGCGGTCCAAAGAGACCTGGGATGCAGAGATGGGGGAGCTGTGGCTGATGAAGCCGGAAAAGCGAAAAATTGCTGATCTGAAAGAAATTGCTGCTTCGCTTTGTTCTGGAAGCTCGACGATAGACGTAAGCTCAGAGCTTGTTTATGTTGGCTCAGGAGAAAGACAGAGCTTCTATGAAGGAAAGGACATAAAAGGCAAGATCGTTCTCGTTAACGGCTCCCCAGAGCGCGCTCGGAGGCTGGCTGTGGAGAAATATGAAGCTCTGGGCTTAATCGGCTATGCTTCGAGCCACCCCGAGTTTGATAGAGATGAGGTCGGCTGGAACTCGATTAGACCCTCCGAGAAAGAGAAAAAGACTTTTGCTTTCTTGGTTTCAGAGCGAACAGGGCAAAATCTCAGAGATTTGTTGGAGAGAGGTGTCAAGGTCGAGGTCAGGGCTGTCTCAAAGACCCAAATGGTTCCCTACAAAGAGGAGATGGTCGCAGCGTTGCTTAAAGGAAAAGATTATCCAGAGGAAGAGCTTGTCTTTACCGCCCATCTCTTCGAAGGCTTCGCTAAACAGGGAGCCAATGACAATGCCAGCGGGTGTGTGGCCATCCTGGAGACAGCGAGAGTGATCAAGAAGCTTGTTGATGAGGGGAAGATTCCTCCTCTAAAGAGGTCAATCCGCTTTCTTTTTGTTCCTGAAATTTCAGGCACTATAGCTTATATTCAAAAATTTCCCGAGATTGCCAAGCGCTTCTTTGCCAATATCAATGAGGATATGGTCGGCGAGGGCCTCATAAAAAATAACAGCTACTTTCGTTTGATCGCCGCTCCCTGCTCACTTCCAACCTGTCTGACCGATGTCCTGAGCGCTTTTGTGGAATGGGTGGGAGCGACCCAAGAGATGATGGACCAGGCGGTGCTCAAGCCGATTGTCTCTCCCAGCGGAAGCCGCGATCCCTTCTACTACTCGATCGACCCTTACTCCGGCGGGAGCGACCACATCGTCTTTGTCGATGGAGGAGTAAGAGTCCCTGCTAATTTTTTTAACGTCTGGCCTGACATGTGGTACCACACCAGCGGCGACACTCCAGATAAGTCAGACACAACCCAGCTGAAGAGAGCCGTTTTTCTTTCAGTGGCTGGTGCAGTCTTTCTGGCCAACGCTGGTTCGGTTGAAGTGGAGAAAATGATCGCAGAAACATCGACCAGAGCTCTATCGAGGATTGGCCAGGATAAATCAAAAGCAGAGAAGATGATTCTCAAGGCGGAGACAAAAAACATTCATTCTGCCTATAAAGAGGCGAGGAATATCATTGAGCAAGCTTATCTCAGAGAGGTCGGAGCTCTGTCTTCCATCAAATTCTTCATAAGAGCTGATTCCAATCTTGAAAACTATCTGGCCATGAGAGTGAAGAAGTTTAGCGAGAGCAGGCTTTCCTTGCTGAATGATGTTGATGAAATCTATAAATATCGCTGCTTGAAAGAAAGGATAAATGCTCAAAAGCCTGCGCTGACCCAGGATGAAATCCGCTTGAGTCAGCTTGTCCCGGCAAGGACAGAGAAGATGAGAGGATTTTTCGACTTTATGAAGTTCGCCGAAGAGAGAGCGAAATATAAGGATTTGCCAACTTACAATTTAAGAGCTGCTGAGTCCGAAGTGAGGAACTTCATCGACGGCAAAAAAAGCATTCTGGAAATAAGGAATGCGGCTTCGGCTGAATTCGGGCCTATTTCCCTAAAAGACGTTGAAAATTACATCAACGTCCTAGAGAAAACAGGATTTGTTGTGGTTAAAAAGAAATAGATGGCAAGGGAAGCCTGCGTGTTTTCGAGACACCCAGCCTGAGCCATAACGTGCTTTTCCATCGTAGGAAAAAAATGCTTTTGATGGCTGTCATTTTTTATGAGAAAGTTGAGAAAAGTGATAAAATACTAAAAGAATTTGAGTCTTAATTATAGAAAGAGGGACTTCGCGCTTTGACTCAAATGAATCTCAAAGAGAAAAAGTCCTTGGGCTACCTGGAAGGGTGGCTGTCTATCGGCATCAACACCGCTCTCTTCGGATTGAAGTTTTGGGCGGGAAAGCGCATCGGCTCTGTGTCGATGGTGGCCGACGCCTGGCACACTCTGGCCGATACGGTGACTTCTATTGTGGTCATTTTTGGCTTCTGGATCTCAGCCCGGCCTGCAGATGAAAAGCACGGCTTCGGCCACGGCCGCGCCGAATCTATTACGGCAGTGATCATCGGAACACTTCTGGCTGTTGTCGGAGCTAACTTTCTTAAAGAATCCATCGTCCGTCTTGTTAAACACCGGGCTGTGACTTTCGCGGCATTTGCCATTATTATTTTTCTGCTTTCAGCGCTTATCAAGGAAGCACTGGCTCAGTTTTCCTTCTGGGCGGGGAGAAAAGCCGATTCTCAGGCGCTCGTCGCTGATGGCTGGCACCACCGCAGCGATGCCATCGCTTCTGCACTGATCGTCGTCGGAGCGCTTTTGGGAAAAAGTTTCTGGTGGATCGATGGAGTTATGGGAATAGGAGTTTCCGTCCTAATTCTCTATGCCACTTTCACTGTCTTCCGCCCGGCTTCCAGTTCTCTCCTGGGCGAGTCATTCAGCAAGCATCAGGAGAAGCAAATTCTTGATACTGTCCGCTCCATCGACCCAGCCTTCAAGAGCATTCACCATCTCCATGTCCATAATTACGGTGACCACATTGAAATTACGGCTCATCTCAGGCTTCATCCCGAGATGAATGTTGAAGCTGCCCATGACATTGCCACCAAGGCAGAGGCTGCTCTCAAAAAGCAGCTCAAGGCAGAGGTGACAATCCATATCGAACCATTATTCGAGAAATCCCCGCCAGAAGAATAAAGAATTTTTTTAAAAGGTGATCTCGAACATGACCCCATTCTTTTTATCAATCTTGATTTTTCCACTAATCTGGTTCACCAGGTCTGAAATCAAGCGCATGCCGAGTGTCTCTGTGTTTCCCAGATCAAAATTATCAGGCAGCCCTATTCCGTTATCGCCCACACAGATTCTGCACTTCCCTTTCTCGTCGCACCTCATCTTCACGTATAACTCTCCCTTTCTTCCATCAGGAAAGGCGTGCTTCAGAGAGTTCGAGACAATCTCGTTAATGATTAATGCCAGAGGAATAGCCCGATTGATGTCAAGGAAATGTTCCTCAAGGTCAAGGTTGCATTTTACCGTCGAGCTCTGCACCTGGTACATGGAAAACAAATAGCCGACTAAGTTCTTGACATATTCAGAAAAGTTAATCTTTGAGAGGCTTTCAGACTGGTAAAGTTTTTCATGGATGAGAGCCATTGACCTTATGCGGCTCTGGCTGACCTCAAACATATCCTTTACAGCTTTGTCCTTTATGGCTCTGGATTGAAGCCTGAGCAAGCTGGAAATGATCTGCATATTATTCTTGACACGATGATGAATCTCTTTGAGGAGGATCTCCTTCTCCTTGAGAGATTCACCGAGCCTGGCCTCCGCCCGTTTTCTCTCATCGATTTCTTTCCGAAGTTCCTGGTTTGTCTTTTTCAGTTCAGCCGTTCGCTCTTCCACCCGCTTCTCGAGCTTGGCGTGGGCTTCTTTCAGAGCCTCTTCTGCCTTTTTGCGCTCGGCGATCTCCAGCTGGAGCTCGGCCGTCCGAGCCTTCACCAGCTCTTCAAGATGTGTCCTATAGTTCAGCAGCTCATCCTCTGCTTGCTTCCGCTTCAGAGCATTCTTAACTGTCATCGGCAAGGCCTTGAGGTAATGGCCCTCCATATCCTTGGTCAGATAATCATAAGCTCCTGCTTTCATGGCTTTGACGGCTATTTCTTCATGGCCAGTTCCAGTGACGATGATGAACGGCGTTCCTTTAACCTTTTCGAATAAATCAAAAGCTGTTCCGTCTCCCAGCTTGAAATCCAAAAGCACAGCATCAAACTTCTCTCTGTCCAGTATCTCTGAGGCCTCCTTCACCGAACTGGCGAAGCGGTAGTCGTAGGGAAGCTTTTCTGCTTGAGCAAAGCGCTCAAATGCGATTTGGTCAACAGTATCATCCTCGACGATAAGTAACCTCTCAATTTTTTTGTTCATTTTTTTTAGCCTTTTTCGATTAATAATGCATGTTCGTTTTCAATATTTTTCTTGGGCAAGGTGAAGAAGAAGATGCTCCCCTTGCCAACCTTTGATTCCACCCAGACCCTCCCGCCGTAGAGCTCCACAATCTTTTTGACGACAGAAAGCCCGACTCCTGTGCCCTCTCGCTTGTCGCGGGATTCCAAGGTCTGGAATATCTGAAAAATCTTTTCGTAATATTTCTCCTCTATTCCCGGACCGTTATCCGAAACGCTGAAACGCCAGAAGTCTCCATCATCTGCATAGCTCACTTCGATTTCCCCTTTAGGTTTATCCATGTATTTCACGGCATTTCCTATCAGATTCTGAAAAACCTGCTGGATGCGGACTCTTTCTGCCAGGATCACGGGCAATTTTTTTCCTATAAACACTTTGATGTTGTCGGGTGGAGAGATGTTTTCAATAATTTCCTCGACGGCTTTGTTGAGGTCGATTTCTTCTTTTTTTTCCCTGATGCGTCCCACCCTTGAATACTGCAGGATACCGTCAATCAGATTATCCATTCGCTTGGCCCGAGTGACCATAAGGTTAATATGGTCCTTGCCCTCATCACCAAGAGCATGACCGTAATCCTCTAATATCCAGCCAGCCAATTGGTTGATCGCCCGCAGAGGAGCTTTCAAATCGTGGGAGACAATATAAGCGAATTCTTCCAACTCTGTGTTGGACCGCTCTAAT
>CAZGMN010000019.1:0-23203 GCA_964526905.1 uncultured Eubacteriales bacterium | reverse complement strand
ACTTAATCCTTATTAAATCTGCGGCTAAAAATCAACTCTTGCCTAAAGAATTTTGAGTTTCCTCAAAGAGAAAATAAAGCAAGAGATTTGGGAAATAGCTGAAGCGACCATTGCAAGCAGAAAAGGGGACTGTCCCCTTTTCTGATCGTGGAGCGTTGACTTTAGCGAAGGGATATCTTATCATAGCTTTTTCAAAAAGGAGAGAAAAATGGTGCGTCACCATTCAGCCATAAGACAGTGGAGGCGGAGTCTGCGCAACTATGAAGTCAACAAGAGAAATAAATCTGTGCTTCGCAGCCAGATAAAAAAATTGAGAGACGCCATTGAGAAAAAAGACAAGAAAATTGCTCAGGAGCTCCTTCCGCAGACCTTCGTCGTTATCGATAAATCAATCAAGAAAGGAGCCATTCACCAAAACAAAGGCAGTCGATACAAATCGAGGCTGAGCCGCCAGGTTGAATTGATGACTCCCCCTTCTAAGTAACTCTCTCTTTCTTCCGCAGGTCGCAATAATCAATAATAAAGCATTCGAGAAGCGTCTGAGGAGAGAGAGGGGTTGTCTTTATCTTCAGGTCGACCTCTTTGAGCTCAGCCAGGATATGATTCAAGTCCCGCATCGAAAATCTTTCCACCAAAGAAAAGAACTCGTTGAATTTTTCAAGATAAAATTTCCCTAGCTTCTCATGGATTTGGGGCTTCAGCTCCCTGAAAACTTCTTTCCTGTCGATATTCTTCTCGCGCAGCAGAAGCTTGGCCAGAAAGATATCACGGAAAAATCTAACAATCGAGCCCAGAATATATTCAGGCTTGATTCCTTCTTTTTTAAAAAGGTTATTGAGGACGACCAGGCTCTGGCCGACATCAGCTTTTACCAGGCTGTCGGCAATTTCCCAATCAAAAAAGGTCTTGATCCAGCCGGAGGCCTGGTTGACATCATCAAGGTCAATGACCTCTTTTTCACCCGCAAAAGTCACGAGCTTTTCTATCTCATTGTTCACTCTTCTCAGGTCTCTTCCGGCGAGCTCTTCCAATCTCATCTTTGCCTCGCCTGTCGCTCTCTTTCCCAGCGATAAAAACCTCTTATCCATCCAGGCATAGAGAGCTCTATCTTTTAAAGGCCTCAGCTCTTTGGCCAGAGCCGTCGAAGAAGGAAGGCCTGAGAAAAACCTGAAAAGGGACGAATTTTTTTTGAGCTTTCCGGAAAAAATGACGATGAGCACAGTCTTTGGAGAGGGAGATGAAAAATAGTCCTTCAATATCCTCTGCTCCTCGGCGAAGAGGCTTTCCCTCTTTCCTTTAGGAACTTCAACAACGACTATCCGCCACGGCGACAGGAAGAAAGGAATTGTCCTGGCCAGGTCGATGGCTTCTGCCCACGAGCTTTCTTCGAGGTCGAACCTCTCCAGATTGATATCCTGAACCTCGGCTGGAATCAGAGATTCTTTGAGGCTGTTGATAAACTCAAAGGCGAGATAAGTCTCCTCTCCATGAAAAAAATAACAGGGGAGGAGGGTATCTTCCCTGATTTCCCTGTTGAGGAGAAAGCTGTACACCCCCTAAAATCCTTCCAGGATGGTGCTGACCAGGCTCCTGGCAAATTTTTCGGCAATGGTATCCAGAGCTTCTGATTCCACGCTTTCAAAATCTGTCCCTTGGGGCACTTCGTATTCTCCTTGATAGACAAAATGCGGATTGGAAAAGATGACCCTCTGATTGACCAAATCTCTGAGAATAATGCTGGCAACAACGGTGATGCTATACCTATCCGCCGAGGCTTCTTTGGAAAAAGCGATAGGCGTGACACCGAAGGTATTGATTTCGCCGAGAAGCACAGCGTCTGCAGAGGCCATGTCGCCGCTGATCTCGACCTTGCCTCTGGCAACAATCTCATCGATAACTCTTTGGGTCAACTTCACGTCCAGCTCAAAGCGCGTGGTCAAATTCTTGAACATGGGAATGTTGATTTTCTTGATATGGCTGGGAAGAAAGCTGCCCGTGCCGCGCAGTTGGTATCCGCAGTGAATAAGGAAGAGACAGGAAAGAAGAATAAAAAAAATCTTTTTCATTGCAGTTCTTAGGCGACTATATTGACCAATTTATTTTTGACATAGATAACTTTTCTCGGCTTCTGACCTGCCATAAGCTTCTGAATTCGGCTCAAGCCAAGAGCCATCTCCTTGATTTGCTCCTCATCGGAATCTCTATCTGCCTCAAACTTGTCCCTCAGTTTCCCGTCGACCTGAACAACAATCGTCACCTTCTCCTCCCGGGCTAACTCCGGGTCGAAAGATGGCCAAGGAGTATGGACAAGAGAGGAGTGATGCCCCATCTTCTCCCACAGCTCTTCACAGAGATGAGAGGAAAAAGGAGAGAGAAGCAAAACAAGGGCTTCCAGAGATTCTCTTAAAAGTGCCCTTCCACTCTTGCTCTTTCTCAATTCATCCATTTCTTTTTTGATTTGGTTGTAAAACTCCATGATAGAGCTGATGGCTGTGTTCAAATGGTATCTGTGTTCGATGTCCTCACCGACTTTCTTTATCGTCTGGTGCATCTTTCTTCTTAGCCTGCTTGACGGCTCGTTCTCTTTTTCTTCTTTTTTATCCTTGGACTCATCCTTAAAAAGCTCAAGGTTTTCCTCGACCGCTCCCCAGACCCGGTTGAGGAATCTGAAACATCCTTCTATGCCTTTATCGTTCCAGGCAAACTCCTTTTCAGGAGGCGAGGCAAAAAGGATGAAAAGCCTCAAGGTGTCTGCGCTATATTTTCTGACGATATCATCAGGATAGATGACGTTTCCTTTCGACTTGGACATGGCAAAGCCGTCCTTGGTCACCATTCCCTGGGCAAGCAGGCGGGGAAAAGGCTCATCGACAGTGGTCAATCCCAGGTCTCTCAAAAACTTGCAGAAAAAGCGGGCATAGATGAGATGGAGAATGGCATGCTCCACACCGCCGATGTAAAGGTCGACAGGAAGCCAGTAGTCGGCAGCCTGAGGATTGAACGGCTGCTTATCTTCCTGGGGGGAGGTGTAGCGGAAATAATACCAGGAAGAGTCGAAGAATGTATCCATAGTATCTGTCTCGCGCCTGGCCTCTCCGCCGCATTTTGGGCAGGCAGCTTTGACAAAGCTTTCGACTTTTTCCAGAGGAGACCCTTCTTCCCCTTTGAACTCGACATCATAAGGAAGGACGACCGGCAAGTCCCTGTAAGGAACTCCAACAATCCCGCATTTCTGGCAATAGAGCACAGGGATGGGAGTTCCCCAATAGCGCTGGCGGGAAATACCCCAATCGCGGATACGGTAGATGATGCTCTTTCTGCCGAACCCTCTTTCCTTCGCATATTCAGCCATCTCTTCCACGGCTTCGGCTGATTTTTTTCCGGTGAAAGGCCCGGAATGAGCGAGCAGGCCATAATCCTCGAAAGCTTTATCGCCTTTGTCTTCTGCTGCAGTTTTTTCTTCGGGAAGGATGACAACTTTAATCGGCAGAGAATATTTCTTGGCAAACTCAAAGTCCCTCTGGTCGTGGGCAGGGACAGCCATGATGGCGCCCGTGCCGTATTCCATCAGGACATAGTTGGCAATCCAGATTGGCATTTTTTCGCCGCTGAAAGGATTTATGGCCTTTTTGCCGGTGTCGATTCCCTCTTTCTCCGTCTCTCCCAAATCCTTTCTCAACCGAATATTAGCGATTGTCTTCTCAACCCACTCCTTCAATTTCTCTTTCTGTTCGGAATCTGAAATCAACTCTTGGCATAAAGGATGCTCAGGGGAGAGGACCAAGAATGTTGCGCCGTAGATGGTATCAATCCTGGTGGTGAAGACTTCAATCGAGCGGGAGGAATCAACCAGCGGAAAGCTGATATGGGCTCCTATGCTCTTCCCAATCCAGTTTTTCTGCATGAGCAGGACATACTCAGGCCACTTTTCCAGAATCTCATGTCCGGAAAGCAGCTCTTCAGCATAATCGGTAATCTTCAAGAACCACTGCTCCATTTCTTTCTGCACAACCCGAGTATCACACCGCCAGCAGGCTTCGTTGACAACCTGCTCATTGGCCAAGACGGTCCGGCACTGCGGACACCAGTTCACCCAGCTTTTCTTGCGATAGGCCAAGCCGCGCTCGAGCATTTTGAGGAAGATCCACTGGTTCCATTTATAATACTCGGGCAGGCAGGTATTGACTTCTCGAGCCCAGTCATAGCTGAAGCCGAGCTTCTTCAACTGGCTTTTCATGTGGGCAATGTTGTCTAGGGTCCACTTCTGGGGATGAATTCCCTGGTTGATGGCGGCGTTCTCGGCCGGCATTCCCAAGGCATCCCAGCCGATGGGATGAATGACGTTGAATCCCTTCATGATTTTATAGCGGGAAATAACATCTCCGATGGCGTAATTTCGGACGTGCCCCATGTGAATGTAACCGGATGGATAGGGATACATCTCCAGGCAGTAGAACTTTGTCTTCTGGGGGTCTTCACAGCTCTGGAAGGCTCGTTCTTTTTCCCAGACTTTCTGCCACTTTTCCTCGATCTTTTTGAAATTGCAGTCCTTTTTCATGTTTTGATTCTTCTAAAAATCTTGCAGGGATTAAAACGAAGAGAGAAAAAGGCTCTTCTTTTATCCTTTATTCTTTAAAATTCAATCATAAATATTAGTTTCATCATCCCTAAAAGTCAAGGCGAAGAGCAGACCTCTTCCTTAGGCTAATAAGGAAATTTTTATTCCTTGCATTTTCTAATGCGCTATCCTCTTCAATAACTTTTTTAATCTTTTATAAATTTCTTTCCGGTGTCCAACTGCGATAACAATAATGATGAGCTCTTTTTCTTTTATACGGTAAATCACCCGGTAGTCAGATGTTCTCAACGAATGTAAGCCAGCCAGATCATAAGCTAGTGGTTTTCCTTTTGCGGGATTGGCGGCCAGCGACTCTATCGCCTTCCTGATGATTCTCCTGATCGAGGGATCAAGCTTTTCAATGTTCTTCTTTGCTTCCTTTGTATAGAGGATTGTATATAGGGACATCTCTCATTTGTCTGGAAAGACTTCTTTATGAGAATGAAGGCGTCCAGATTTTTCATCCTTGAGTCCGCGGGCTATGCTTGCCATCAAATCTCTATCGCTCAGGATTTCCAGAGTCTCGAGAAGGCTTTCATACTCATCAATGCTAAGAAGCACTCCTTCGATTTTTCCTCTGTGAGTAATGGCAAAAGATTCATGCTCTTCTTTGACCCGGCGGACGAGCTCCGAAAGAAACGCTTTAGCCTTGCTCAAAGGTACTGTCTCAGAAAAGTTAATCAAGGCAACCTCCGAATTAGTCTATTTTTTAACTAAAAAATTGGTCATTTCCATGCTATCTGAAGATATTGCTCTTGTCAAGATGCACCCGAACACTTTGAGGCGAGGGAAGCGTCTCTGTTTGTATGATTTTCTATTGGTGTCGGAATCGCCGCCTGGCCCCCTGGAGAACCAGTCCCGTCGCTTTCATGCGTCGAAAAGGCTATGGGGCCCTCCGACTATAGGGACCTGGGGGGCAATTCCAAAGCCTTTTTGAAATCACATGTTTGGAGATATTTACGAGAAGGAGTAATCCAACGTAGAATTGAGAAATGCCTTTTTCTAATCTGAAAAATAGCCGGCTCGGTAGGTGATTCTGTAACTGCTATTCTTGACCTTGACTTCTATTTTTCTGAATTTCCCGTCCTTCTTGTAATCGGGAGGAGAGTAATAGAGGAGGTAATAGTTCTCAGAAGCTTCCGCAGCCTTCTGAAACAAAGAAACCGGATTTGAAGAGCTATCTTCATAGCCGCCTGTGCTTTTGGCCATTTCCATAAAGGCGCTGAAAATTCTAAAAGTTTTTGTTGATCAACAGACCTTATGTTTTCCAGCTTCTCCAGAGTAGCCATATATATTGGAAGAAGAGAAACTAAAGACCTATCCACATATTGTAAACCGGAAATATCGTCCGTGACGACGCTCATCCTCTCATTGCCCAAACCAGAAATTGCGGCTGACATGACCCTGGATAGACTTGCTAAATCCTCAACTGCATTCTTGTATTCAGAGCTCCCCACCAAGGCGTCTCTTCTCAATATCCCTTCCAGCTGGTTTGCAAGCTGCTTCTTGAATATGACTTGAAGAGTCTCGCTCCTCATCCTGTAGGTCTTCAGCGACGTCACAATCACAAGGTTGTCTCCGGGAATCAGGATGTTCTGGATGAAATAATCCATGGCATCAACTATTTTTGAATCAAACTCCATGACCTCGAAAATAAGATAAAAATTTCTCGCCGTTTCAGGCACAAATTTCCTCTGTTCCTCTTCTCTTTCGATGATAGTCTTTTTTATGAGATAAACAGCTTCTATTTTCTGGAGCTTTCCGTCCTCATAGACTTCAAAATCGTCGCTAGTCAGATTCTCGACAAAAGTGTTTCCCTTGAACACTCTCACCGGGACTTCGATGTTTATCACCAGGGATTCATGGAAGAGTTGTTGAGAAAAAACGGATAAGCTCAAAGAGAAGCCTCCGATAAGAAAAATAAATTTTTTCAAGCTTTTTCTTGCCTTTTTCTATATTAAGTTTGAACCATAGACCTATCAATCAGAAATTCATTCTCGCCAAGACATCAACTTGTTTTTCTTCTCGATGCGCAAAATTTGTGCCATATAAGACAAGAATAAAAAAAGATTATTGAATCAATCTTTGCCCTATAGGGATGACACCTGTAGCAATTTCAAGTTCGATTAGATTTAAGCCGATAAAATATCAAACAGATTGAATCATCCACAAATCCTTTATGCAAGCTTATAAAATATGCTTATCAATCAGATAATAGCCTTGACAAAAGGAAGTTTTTTAACAAGAATTAAAAAAATTAAAGTTTGTAAATACGAGACTCACTGAAAAAACCGAAAGACTTGCAAAAAAATGGAAATCCTTGAAGTCGAAAACCTATCTGCAGGGTATGAGAACGGACATGTCATCAAGGATATTTCCTTTTCTCTCAAGCAGGGAGAATCCATTTCCATCCTCGGCAAAAACGGGGCAGGGAAGAGCACGCTGATAAAAGCTCTCCAGGGACTCTTGAAGAACGTCTCAGGCAAGGTCACCGTTGAAGGCGA
The DNA here is from genome assembly GCA_964526905.1 of uncultured Eubacteriales bacterium. Classification (GTDB taxonomy): domain Bacteria; phylum Acidobacteriota; class Aminicenantia; order Aminicenantales; family Aminicenantaceae; genus CAZGMN01. Next base: position 16,081 of record CAZGMN010000019.1, on the reverse strand, counting down.
AAATGTTCTTTCCCTCAAGCCGAGGCAGGTTGCGAAAAGAATTGCCTATGTTCCCCAAATCTTCAGCTTTGCCTTCGAGTTCAGCGTGATGGAGATTATCCTCATGGGAAGGTATATCCATCAAGGACGGCTCGGAGGCTGCTCAACCAAAGACCTGGAGACCATCGAAGAGGTGATGAGCCTCACCCAGATTACCCATTTCAGAGATAAAAAAATAGCTCATTTAAGCGGCGGCGAGCGGCAGAGGGTCTTTATTGCCAGAGCACTGGCCCAAGACACATCCTTGATTTTCCTCGACGAGCCAAGCTCCCATCTTGATATCAGCTACCAGGTTGAGATTTATCATATTCTCAAGAAGCTCCAGGAAGAGAAAGGCAAGACTATCCTCTGCACCGAACACAACATCAACCTCGCCATTCCCTATTCTCAAAAGATTATTTTCCTCAAAGAGGGACAAATTCAGGCCATGGGTCCGCCTGAAAAGCTGATTACCAAAGAAAACATAAAGGATGTTTTTGAGGCCGATGTCGAAATCAGGGAGAATATCCATTCCAAGCTTCCTGAAATATCGCTTATCCCCAAGTTGGATAAATCATGAGGACAAGAAAGCTCCAGGTCTTTTTTCTTCTGTCTGTGCTGAGTGCCTCTTTCTACGGGAATCAGAAAGAAACGATAAAGGATGCTCTCGGCTTTCCTTATGCGGCAGGCACCCTTCCTCATCGAATCGTCTCGCTGGCTCCAAACATCACTGAAATACTGTTTTCCTTAGGATTGGGAGAAAGAGTCGTAGGAGTGACCCGCTTCTGCGACTATCCGCCGCAGGCTCAGGAAAAGGAAAAAGTCGGCGGCCTGGTCGACCCCAACCTGGAAAAAATCAAGGCCCTGAATCCTGACCTAATCATAGGCTTTCGCGGAAACCCGCTGAAGATTCTCAAACGCATTAGGAAACTCGGCCTCCCTCTTTTTGTCCTCGAGATGGGCAATGACTTTGAATCGGTCTTCGCCGTTATCGAAAAAATCGGAATAGTCACTCAAAGCCAGAAAGAAGCTGAGAGCCTTATTCAATCCCTGAGGAAGAAATACGATGCCATTGAGTCAACACTGAGGAATGTCGAGCATCAGCCGAAGGTTTTTCTATCCATCCACGGCTTTAGCTTCTGGACGAGCGGCAAAGAAAGCTTTCTTAACGACCTCTTGACAAAGGCTGGAGGAGTCAATATTGCCGGGAATATTCCCCAAAAATGGCTCCTCTACAAACAGGAGCAGCTCATCCAGCAGGACCCGGAGATTATCGTCATCCTCTGCAAATCAGCAGAAGAATTCGCAAGGGCCAAGGAGTGGATAAAGAACAAGACCCATCTTCAGGGAATCCAGGCTGTTGCCGCGGATAAGATTTATTTTCTGGATGAAAACCTGGCCGCAAGGCCCGGGCCGCGCCTCGTCAACGCTCTCCAAGAGCTGGCCCGCCTCCTTCATCCAAAAAATTTTTAAGCAAAGCGATGAAATCCAAATCAAAAAAACTCAGGCTTCTGATTGTTCTCCTCCTCCTGCTTGGTTCTGGTCTTTTGACCTCGATGCTTATCGGGCCTGTCAAGACAAATCTTCAAGACCTATGGAACTTTATCATCAACCACGACAAGACCTTTGCCACGATCTTCCTTAACCTCAGGCTGCCGCGAGCGCTACTGGCTTTCCTGGTAGGAGCAAGCCTCTCCCTCTCTGGCGCAATCCTTCAAGGATATTTCCAGAATCCTATGGCCGATCCCTTTGTCGTCGGCGTCTCTTCAGGGGCATCCTTCGGCGCTGTCCTTGCCATAAATTTAGGGCTGAACATGCAGCTCCTCGGATTCTCTCTGCAGAGCATTCTTGCCTTTGCCACGGGATTTGCCATCGTCTATTTTGTTTATCTCCTCTCCCAGAGAAAAGGAGTTTTCAAGCTCGAAACTCTGCTCCTGACAGGGGTCGCAGCCGGAGCACTTGCCTCGGCTTTGACCTCTTTCTTGATCTTCATGAAATCAGAATCCTACGAGCAAGCTGTTTTCTGGCTTCTGGGAAGCTTCGCCCTCTCTGACTGGAATCAAATCGCTGCTGTCCTTCCCTACTTTCTCCTCTGCTTGATCGTCGCCCAGTGGCTGGCCAAGGATATGAATCTGCTGGTCTTGGGTGACGATGTTGCTCAATCTCTGGGCTGTCCGGTGAAGCGCGTCAGAAAAGCCTTCCTGGTTATTTCCACTCTTCTTGCCGCATCTTCTGTTTCTGTTTGCGGAATAATCGGCTTTGTCGGTCTGATCGTTCCCCATTGGGTCCGCATTCTGATCGGGCCCGACCACCGCCACCTTTTCATATTTTCCTCGCTGACAGGCGGAATCTTTCTTATCTTTTGTGACCTTTTAACTCGCACACTTCTTCCTTCGGAGCTCCCCATCGGAATCATTACCGCCGCAGCCGGCGCTCCCTTTTTCATCTACCTGCTCAACCAAAGACGATAAATCCTTTAGCGGCTATTCCTCTAAATCAAAAAAAAGCCAAATAAGAAATCTTCGATCCAGAGGTATCATAGATATTATCGAGCAAGGAAAAATCTTCAAATATGTGATTTAAGAGAGGTGTTGGAATCGCCCCTAAGACCCTTATAGCCCGGGGGCCAGAGGCGATTCCGACACCCATAGAAAATCACACAAACAGAGATTCTTACTATCAAGCTCCGGCCAGTGGATGAAAAAGCGTCGAAATGTTAAAATGAGGGCCCTTGATGAGATTTTTTTTTATCCGGGATTACGAAAAGCACTACAGGTATTTCTCCTCCGAGCCTTTCAGTCAAATCCAGGTCAACCCCTCACGCTTAAAAAAAATCTGGGAGCTGGCCAAAAAAAAGCTCATGCTTCTCCCTCAAAGAATTCTGAGGCAGGAACAAGCCTTTTCTAAGATTTCAAAATTGGAAGAAAAAAAGATACAGATTTTTCATTCAGGCCGTTTTGATGAAAAAAAAATAAAGCATAAATTCTATTTTTTCCTCCATAAGCAGAGAACCAAACACTTCCTCTTCCTCCTCGGAGAAATCATTCTTCTTCCCATAAGCGGACTAGCAGCCCTTCTCCCTGGCCCGAATGTTTTCTTCGGCGTTCTGGCTCTGATCATTATCACCCATTGGCAGGCGCTGAGAGGAATAAACAGGACTCTCCGCAAAGAACAGGAATTTATTCCCTCCCCGCTCTTTCGTGACTGGGAGGAAGCGCTCGAGCAGAGGGAAGAAGGAAAATTTCCCCAAATACTGGAAAAAATCAAGAAAGAATACGGCCTGGAGGACATTCGCAAAGTGCTCTGGAAATAAATAAGCTCAGGCAGAGTGGTTCGAAAGCACGCTGCTTTTGCCCCAGGCAATCAATTATTAAGCGAAGGTCAGTGGGTGAAAAAACCGTTTGAAGGCTGAGCGGGCATGGTTCCTCGACCGAAGGGAGAGGAGAGCGAAGCCTGAAACCGAACAGCTTTTGCCTCGCTGGGGCAAAAGCTGTGTGTTTTTGAACCCACTGACCTGAGCTACCACACAGCTTTCTCACCACTCTGCCTTCGCTTTAAGTGAAAAAGAGCTTTCGTTGGGGGAATCTATCTAATTGACAAATCCATGATTTTATTTTATTTATTATGCACGATGCCTTTGACTTTAAACCAGTTTTTGTTGCTGCTGATAACCATTGCCGTTGTCGTTGCTGTTACTGTCTTTATCATGTTCATCCTCCAGCTTCGGAAGACAGCCAAAGAAGGGGAAGAGACTCTTGCCAAAGTAAGGGAACTCATCGCCAACCTGAGCGAGATCAGCCAAAAGGTGAATGCCAAAGTCGATGACATAGGCCAGGTGCTCGAGGCCACGAAAAAAACGGCTGTCAATCTGGGTGAAATTGCAGGCTTCTTCGCCACGAAAATCTTCAAGCCCTCCTCAAAGTATTTTGTCTTCTTGCTCCCGCTTCTTCGTTTTGTCTGGCGTCAAATGAAAAAAAGAAAGGAGAATAAAAATGGGAAACGAAAATAAAGGCTCGAGCTTCTGGGAGCTCGCCCTTTCATTTCTTGCTGGCGCAACGACGGGTTTTATTCTGGGCATCCTGTTTGCTCCTGCAAGCGGCAAAGAGACAAGGAGGAAAATCAAAGAAGGTGCGGTTAAAACCGGAGAAAAAGCCAGAGAAGGCTATGAGAAAATCGCAAAAGAGGCAGAAAAAGGAATAAAGATTATGAAAGAAAAGACGCAAGAAGGGCTGGAATCTATTAAAGAACTTGTTGAAAAAAAGAAGAGAGAATACGCTAAAAAGCCGCGATAAGAGCCAAAGGAAGAAGAAGAGAAAGGTTTTCAAACAACAATCCTCATCAAAAAACCTCATTCAGCTTTAGAAAATTCTGAATTTTGTCCGCTACAAATTCAATAAATAAAAAATGGATGAAATAAACGCGGGCGAATAATGGAATCCGAAAAAGAGAGAAAAAAAAGTTTTCGCACCTCTTCCCAGATTGAGATAAAAAAGGTATACAGCAAGAGGGACTTAGCCGGCTTCGACCCTGCCCGCGACCTTGGCCAGCCTGGCGATTATCCATTCACCAGGGGCATTTATCCCACCATGTACAGAGGCAAGCTGTGGACAATGCGCCAGTACGCCGGCTTTGGAACAGCAGAAGAATCCAACAGAAGATACCGTTTCCTCCTTTCGCAGGGACAGACTGGATTGAGCGTTGCCTTCGACCTCCCAACTCAGTTGGGCCTGGATTCTGACAACCCGCTTGCCCAAGGAGAAGTGGGCAAAGTCGGAGTTGCCATCGACTCCCTCGAAGACATGGAAACTCTCTTCGACCAGATTCCTCTCGATAAAGTCAGCGTCTCGATGACTATCAACTCCACGGCGGCTACGATTCTGGCCATGTATCTTGCCCTGGCTGAAAAAAGAGGCGTTGAATGGGCCAAACTCTCGGGAACCATCCAGAATGACATTCTGAAAGAGTATATCGCCCGGGGAACCTACATCTATCCGCCTCAAGCCTCTCTTAAAATCATCACTGATATCATTTCCTTTTGCCAGAAAAATGTTCCCAATTGGAACACGATGAGCATCAGCGGCTACCATATCAGGGAGGCAGGAGCCACGGCTGTTCAAGAGCTGGCTTTCACCCTGGCCAACGCCTTGACTTATGTCGAAGCTGCGATAAAAGCAGGTCTTGACGTGGACAGCTTTGCCCCTCGTCTTTCCTTCTTTCTGGCAGCTCACAATAATTTCTTCGAGGAGATCGCCAAGTTTCGGGCTGCAAGGCGGCTTTGGGCGAGATTGATGAAGGAGAAATTCAGGGCAAAGAATCCTCTTTCCTGGAAATTCAGGTTTCATACCCAGACCAGCGGGGTGACTCTTTTAGCTCAGCAACCTGAGAACAATATAGTCAGAGTCACTCTCCAGGCTCTGGCTGCAGTCTTGGGCGGAACCCAGTCTCTTCATACCAACTCCAGGGATGAAGCTCTGGCTCTTCCCAGCGAAGAATCCGCCCAGATCGCACTCCGGACTCAACAGGTCATAGCCTATGAGAGCGGAGTGGCTGCCACCGTGGATCCTGTGGGCGGCTCTTACTTCATCGAGAGTTTGACCAAGCAGGTCGAGGAAAAAGTCGTGGAATACCTTAAAAAAATTGAAGAGCTGGGCGGAATGCTGGCTGCCATTGAAAAGGGATTCATCCAGAAGGAAATACAAGAAAGCGCATACAGATATCAAGAACAGATTGAAAGCAAGGAGCAGATCGTTGTCGGCCTCAACGAATACAAAAATCCAGAGGAAAAAATTCATTTCGGACTCTTATCACCGGCCAAAAAAACTGAAAGAACACAGCTCAGAAAACTCCGTCTTCTGAGAAAGAAGAGAGCTGAGGAAAAAGTAAAAGAAAGACTCCAGGCCGTAAGAGAAGCGGCCAAATCCGGAAAAAACCTTATGCCGGGCATCATCGCTGCCGTCAAAGCCAAAGTGACTTTAGGCGAAATTTCTTCCCTCCTCAAAGAAGTCTACGGCGCTTTCAACGAAAAAATAATCATCTGATATCTCTTCTTAAGAATTCCGAGTTCAGTGATAACCAACGATTAATAAGGGGTGGCACGGCATGCTCCCCGCAACGCCCGCAGCTGCAGGGGTTCCCCACGGGGGGATGGGTGCAGCGAGGACGGACGGGGAGCATGCCGTGACAGGACCCCCCGCCCAATTTCCTGATTATCACGGAATATGGATGCAATTTTTGGTTTCTTGACTTTCCTCGCGACCGATTCTAACATGGTGCCATGAAAGGGATCTTCAAGCTTTCCTTCTCTCTCCTTGCGCTTCTTTTCCTGTCAATAAAAGGCCCTGCCGTAGACAAGAAGACCGCCCTTCTCATCGAGGAAGAAATTCAAAAGAATATGCCTGAAGTTATAAAAATCCGTCAATACCTTCATATGAACCCGGAAATCAGCCATGAAGAATATCAGGCAGCAAAACTGATGGCATCCAAACTCATCTCCCTTGGGCTGGAAGTTAAAACCGGAGTGGCAAAAACAGGTGTCGTTGCCCTGCTGCGGGGAGGCCAGCAAGGTCCTACGGTCGGCGTCAGGGCAGATATGGATGCTTCACCCATCGAGGAAATGACAGATGTCCCGTTTAAATCATTAAATGCAGGAATTATGCATGACTGCGGTCACGATATTCATGCGTCTATAGTTTTAGGCACAGCCATGGTTCTCAGTGCTCTCAGAGACAGAATCAAAGGCAATATCAAATTTATTTTTCAACCGGGTGGAGAAGCCCGTCCTGGAGAAGAAGGTGCAAATCTGATGATAAAAGAGGGCGTTCTGGAAAGCCCTTCTGTCGGAGCGATCTTCGGGCTTCATGTCTGGCCAGAAAATCTGGGCAAAGTCTTCTTTTCTTCTGGCCGCATTATGGCTAACTCTGATTGGTTTCAAGTCACAATCAAAGGAAAAAGCTCCTATGGAACAAAACCCGATGAAGGTATCGATTCCATTGCCATTGCTGCCAGTACAATCTTAAACCTTCAATCTATGATCAGCCGAACAATCGACCCTGTTGACCCGGCAGTGTTGACTATCGGAAAGATCGAAGGAGGAACGAATCCAAACATGATTGCTGGAACAGTTAACCTCGAGGGCACGGTGAGAACCCTGAGCGAGAAGAAGAGGCAAGAGATAAAGCAGATGATAGAAAATATCGTCAAGGGAATCACTCAATCCTTTGGGGCTGATTATGCTCTTAATTACAGGAGCGGCACATCTGCTGTTTACAATCACCCAGAATTAGCTGAGATCATGCTTCCCACCCTGGAGAGCCTCATCGGAAAGGAGAACATCCAAGAAATCAAGCCCCAGCTGGAGACAGATGATTTTTCCTTTTACTGCCAGAAGATTCCTGGCTTCTTCTTTTTGCTGGGAGTGAAAGATCCGGTCCAGGAAACCGCCGCCCCTCTTCACAGCCCCTACTTCAATCCTGACGAAAGAAGCATCCCTCTCGGAATAAGAATCTTCTGCCATCTTCTCATCAATTGCCTTGAACATCAGAGCTCTCTTGAATGAGTCAAATGATCGCAAATCTTCTATAAACTGATGTCTTTCCCCTTCCTCTTCATAGCGCTGTCTCTGGCTTCAGGAATTCTTGTCTCTTCTCTTTTGTCCTTTTCTCCTGCAATCCTCATCTTTTCTCTGCTCGTTTGCCTCGGCTGTGCCTGGCTTTTGTTCCTAAACAAAAAGGAAAAGCTCTCTTTCTTATCGCTTCTCCTCACAACCATAATCTTGGGCGCCAGCCTCCATACCTTCTCCAATAAAAGCTATGAAGCCAACCCTCTCCTCAAACTCAAGGACACGGAATATATCGATTTTTACGGCAAACTCTACAGGTCTCCCTCTCGCGGACAGGACAGTTCTATCCTCTTCATCAAGGTCGAACGAGTCGTTCATCACAACAAGGAAGAGAAAATAAAAGGGAAGATTAGGATCACAGTGCCCACATCCCAAGAGTTTCCTTCCTCTCTTGACCTTTTTGTCGGCGATAAAATCAAGGTCTCTGCCCATCTCTTCCTCAACGAAGGATTCAGAAACTTCAAAACATTCTCGATAAAAAAATATCTCCAGAGCCAGAATATCCACGGCCGGGCCTTCTCCAAAAGTCCGCTTCTCATTGAAAGGCTGCAGCCCGGCAAAAAATTCTCTCCCCTCCGTCTGATATCCATCATCCACCGAAAACTCCAGCAAAAAATAGAAAAGTATTTTTCCTCGGCAAAAAGCAGCTCTCTTTCTTCCCAAGGAGCTATTCTCGAGGCTCTTCTCCTGGGTGACAGAGCAAGGATGTCTCCTTCCGACACTCAGTCTCTCCAAAAATCGGGAATTTATCATCTCTTCGCCATCTCCGGAGCTCACATCGCGATTATCTCTTTCTTTCTCTTCTCTTTTTTCAAACTCCTCCGAATTCCCCTCCGCCTCTCCTACCTGCTGGTGATAGTCTTCATCCTTTTTTATTCTTTTCTCGTCGAAGGGAGAGCCTCTGTGGTCAGGGCGACTGTCATGACTCTGGCCTTCCTTGTCGGAAAACTCATCTGGAAGAACGTCAACCTCATCAACACCATTTCCATCGCTGCCTTCTTTCTCCTTCTGTTTAATCCTTTTGACATCTTCAATTCAGGTTTCCAGCTGACCTTTGCCGCCACCTTGTTTATCATTCTTTTTTTCCCAAGAATCATCAAATACCTTCCCCGGCCCCCCCTCAGAATCAGCGAGATGTTTGCTATCTCTCTCTCCGCTCAACTCGCTGTCATGCCCATCATGGCCAGCACTTTCAACAGGGTGACCTTCTCTTCTGTTATTCTGAATTTCGCGGCTATACCTTTAACGGCGCTGATCATGGCCAGCGGCTTCGTCTTTTTCCCTCTCTCCTTGGCTAGTCCTTTCCTCGCTCAATTCTTGGCAAAGGGGATAAAGTTTCTGATTGACTTGCTCATCTCCTGCTCTTATCTCTTTGACAAGATTCACTTTTTTTCTTACAGAATCCCATCGCCTCATTTGTTGACCATCATCGGCTATTTCCTTTTTTTCTGTCTTCTGCTCTTGCCGCCAAAATTCAAGAGGCAAAAGCTCGTTTTCTTCCTTTTTTTCCTTGTCTTCTTTGCCCTTTTGATTTCCTATCCCTTCCCCTCTCTCTCCAAAAACCTCAGGCTGACCTTCATCGACGTCGGCGAGGGAGATTCGATACTCGTCGAATTTCCCGGGTGCAAAAAAATGCTCGTCGACGGCGGCGGCCTGCCTGGAACAAGCTTCGACATCGGCGAAAATGTCGTTTCTCCTTTTCTCTGGAAAAAAGGAATAAAAAAGATTGACTATCTGGTTTTAACCCATGCTCATCCTGACCATTTTTACGGTTTGAAAGCTGTCGCCAGAAATTTCAAGATTAGTGAATTCTGGGAGGCCTTTAGCCCAGCCAAAGATGAGGCCTATAATGAATTCAAGGAATCTCTCGCCCCGTCCATTCTCTGCAGGAGGATATTCCGCGGCCAATCTCTTCAAGAAGGACGAGTGAGAATTGATGTCCTCCATCCGGAAGAAGCCGAGGCCATTGTTCAATCGGCTGACAATGAGCAGTCTCTTGTCCTCAGGCTTGAATATGCTGAAACATCGTTTCTCCTCACTGGAGATATCGGAGCGGATTCGGAAAAAAAGATATTGGAATACACCGCAAACCCCAAGAGCCTGGTTCTCAAATCTCCCCACCATGGAAGTTCGTCTTCGAGCTCAAAGGATTTTTTGGAAAGAGTTGGGCCAAGAATCGTGGTCATCTCTGTGGGCGAAGGCAACAGGTATGGCTTTCCTCATCCGGATGTTATAAAAACGTATGAAGAGATGGGATTGAAGGTTTACCGCACCGATATCCATGGGGCAGTGGAGGTCTCCTCGGACGGGCAAATAATTTCGATTCGAACAGCATCAGGCAGGTTCCAGTTGAGATTGTCTTCTTCGAGACATTGATATATACTGCAAAGCAGAAAATTTGGGAGAGAAGGCAATGGCCCGCATGACCGAAAAAGAAGCCAAGGCTGGCTTAAAGGAAAGGCTTCCTCTGATCGAGACTTTTCCCAATCAATTTCTTGACTATGAGATTAAAATAGAATTTCCAGAGTTTACTTCGCTCTGCCCCAAAACCCGCCTTCCTGATTTTGGAAACATCATCATTCGCTATATTCCTAAGAAGAGCTGCTTGGAGCTGAGGTCGTTGAAGATGTACATGTTGGCTTACCGGAATCTTGGCATTTTCTATGAGAATGCGGTCAACAGAATTTTGAAGGATATTGTCAAAGCCTGCAGGCCTGTTCGGGCATCGGTCACAGGAGAGTTCAACCCAAGAGGCGGAATGAAGTCGGTTGTCGAGGCTCGATATCCCCTTATAAAAAAGAAATAGCCCAAGAAAACCCTTCATCTAAATTCTAAAAAACGGGAGATAAAGATAAATAAAAAGAGCCCTGCCAAAAATGGAATGCTTATCATGGGCTCTGCCGGACCTTATAACCTGGGCGAAAATTACAAAAAATGACGAATAATTCTATTCTTGTGGATAAGGCCTGAAAGGATTGCTGGGCGTATCGTCGGGCGCAAAAAATAGATTGGAAGAGGAGTGACTCATCATGAAAAAAATCCTATCAATCATCATCGTCAGCTTGATTATCTCTGCAACCAGGTCCTCTTCATTCGGAGAGAATCTCCAGCGGGAGAATATCAATGACAAATTCCTCGAATACGAGAAAATAATGGAGCGCTATTTCAGAGGAGAACCCCGTGAAGCGGCGCTCACCAAAATCAACCGCCAGATAGATGAGTTCAACACCTGGGCAGCCACGGGCAGAAAGGAGCTCGAGGTTCAGCGGGAAAAGCTGAATCAGGAGCTCAAATCATTCGATACAATCAAGAAACAGATAGATGAGCTTGACGAGCAGCTAACCCGGATCCCTGACGCCACTGATGAGAAAGCGGTAAAAGCCTACAATGCATTGATGAGCAAGCGGAATGCCCTGGTTGAAAAATACAACGGCCTGACCAAGGCATACCAGGAAAAAGAAACTGCATTCAACTCTGCCGTCAGAGCCTATGATTCGGAGGCAAAATCCCGTCAGGAAAAATTAGAAGAACAGAAACAGCAAACCACTGCGGAAGTTAATTCCATAGACCTCTGGTTCAAAGGGAAGAGCGACAGGGCATTCTTCGAGGACCTGAACAGGACCTATGCCGAGCTCGTCGAGGAGAAAAAGCGGACAGGAACAAGTGAGCAGGATGTCTTTATCGAGAAGGCCAAAAGCCTCAGGCACGAACTGGGCGAATACACCAGGTTAGAACAGGAAAAGACTGAAAACGGACTGGTCGTTGTCCGGGCTGTGCTGGGCGTATCTTTGGAGAGCCATTTTATCGTCGATACTGGGGCGTCGCTGGTGACAGTGACTCCAGAGTTGGTGAGAATTCTCGGAATAGCCGACCAGGCTGGCCAGGAAATCGAGACTTCTCTGGCAGGAGGAATCACGGCTAAAGGACACCAAATTATTATTCCTGTGCTCACCGTTTCAGGCCAGGCTGCTCAGAATGTCAGAGCTATAATCCTGCCCAGCGGAACGGTCGGCACCGATGGTCTTCTGGGACGCAGCTTTCTCAAGCAATTCATCGTCCATATCGACGATGAGCGCCAGCCAAAGCTTGTGCTCGAAAAGAGAGTGAAGAGATAGGCTAAAGGTCAAAAGAGAAAAAATGAATCAATACAAAATTATCTCTGCCCCTCCGCTGCTGGGTGGATTTTTGATATCTTTATCGGCTAAGGGAAAGATACAGGGCGCTCTTCCTGTTTAATAAAGAACCTTATCCTCGCCGTACTGCTTGATCATCTCCGCGATTTCATCCTGGATCAATTTCTTGCGGGCGATAACGGATTCTATTTCCTTGTCGGTCAGATAAAGCCCGACGGCCTGTTTGACACTGTCGAAATCCAGGGCCTTGATTTTGTCAAGGATAACCCGGGGAACGTGCCGGATGAGGAAAGGCTTGCCATCTGCCTGTCTCTTCTTTATTCCGTTGATGCCGAAGACAAGTCTTTCGGTGTATTCCTTGTTCGAGCGGAAAGCGCGGGAATGGTCGATAAGAATCATGCGCCAGTCTTCTGTAAACAGAATATTCTCCTGGGTCGGGTCATCATTGGCGATCAAGCTGTCCCAGAGATAGTAGATGTACCCCATCTCGCGGTATTGTGTCAGGGCCGGCTCCGGGATTTTAATACCCTTATCCACGACTTCAATAAGGCTGTATTTGAAATTGACCCATAAAGAAATGACGCCCTTTTTTCCTCGAAATTCCCTCTCGACATAGGGGGGAATCATATTCAGGCCGATGAGCTTGTCCAGGCGGTAAGCGGCGATTTCATGCTTCCAGCTGTCCCTGGCACCTGCGCCCAAGCTCTTATCGACATCTTTCCAGGCTGCCGTCTTCTCAATATCCCCCTTTTTCAGATAGAGTCTCCAGGGCTTGGTCACGCCTACGCCAATGGGTTCATATTTGACGATCTCAGCCGTTGTTAAGAATTCCTCCCATTGCGCCCGCTGGGCGATCTCCTCGGGCGTGAACTGGCCGCGGGCCAGAAAAACAGCCGCGAGACACGAGAGAAAAAGATTAATGACCAATAGCTTTTTTTTCATGGTCTTACCTCACATTTTGAGAATTCCCGCTCTTAACTCTGCGAATAGTTTAATGCCGAATATTTCGAAAATCAAATGCCAAGCGAGCCGTTTTTAAATTTCTATTTGAAGATGGCGGCAAATGCGCCCAAAGTCTTTGGCCGTTTCCAGCCTTCCCTGCCAGGCTTCATCTTCGGTCTTGATTTGAAGGGAATCCTGCTTTGTCCTCTGCCTTGACTGGTATCCTGCTGGCTCTTCAACGACGAGCTCATCATTGAATAAAAATGACATTTACAAAAAACAGAAATGTGCCAATTTTATCGGAATGTTATGTCTGTCTTACCGCTTGCTCCCGGCAAAGTATATATTGTTCATCGGAGTCCACTCTCCAAAGACAACATTGATATTACCTAAACTGTCCAGAGCAAGGGCTTGATCGCTTGTATCATTAGCGTTCTTATAAACATCCACGAACGAAGTCCAAGTGGAACCGTTATCGATTGAGCGACTGTAATAGACTCTCTCATAGCCGGATATATTCTCCGCCCAAATTACATTTAGATTATCAATACTATCGACTGCAATCCGAGGGCTGCCTGAAGAGTAATTGCTGTTGGAGACGTTTACAGCCGCGCTCCAATTTGCGCCGTTATCCGTTGACCTTTTAAAATAGATTTCTCCATTTTCTCCATATACAACGTCTACGCTTCCGTCACTTTCTGTTTTGATATCAGGCCGATAGGAACGTGCTGAGCTGTTTGATATGTTTTTAGCCTGACTCCAAGTCAGGCCGCTGTCTGTTGAACGTAAGAGGTAAATCTCTTCAATGCCTGTTGTGCTATCTTGCCAAACGACGTATATATCCTCATTGTTGTGGGTAATTACCCGAGGATTATGGGAGAAACCGGTATTATTGGACAGGTTCTGGGGCTGGCTCCAGGTTGAGCCGTTATTGGTTGAGCAGCTAAAGTATATCTCGCTGTTTGCCGATTCTTCCCAAACGATATATAAATTCCCTGCGCTGTCGGCAGCAATCGCAGGATATATCGATTCGAAATCGGTGCTAGGAATCTTTACTGCAGCACTCCAGTTTTTGCCTCCGTCTGTGGAGCGGCTGAATTTAAGCCCGTCATTGTAAGCAGTATTATCTGTCCAGACGACATTCATGTTATCGTTGCTGTCAACTGTGATATCAGGATACATTCCCAAATCTTGAGAGATAATAACAGGAGACTTCCAGTTCTTCCCTTCGTCATTCGAGTTTGAGTAATACACATTTCGTGAGTTGGCGCCTTCATCCCAGACGACATGTATATTATCGGTACTGTCTACGGCGATTGCCGGCCTGTTTGAGTTCAAATTCGAAGTCTTGGATATGTTCACAGCATTGTCAAATTCAGGATTTGTAAGGATGGTAAAAGTCAGAGAACTTGAATCACCTCCCTGTCCAGAAGGATTTCGTATAAAAACAGTAACAGTTGTATCCTGTTGGAGCAAGGCAGCCGTATCCTTAAACAAAGCAAGAATTGCCGGCGTGATGTCGGTTGTAGTGATCTTACAGATTAATTCAGTTGAGCTGTTGTAAGTCGTATCCTTTTCAACGCCTCCAAATACGATTTTAGATCCGGAGACAAATTTGCTGCCAGTGGCTTTTAGCGTAAAAGAGGGCATGTGTTCAGCTCTTGATGAAGGCGAAAGAGATGTTAGAACTGGTGTCAGGTTCTGATCTCCGCTTTCTTTGCCTCCGCCGTTGTTGGTGCCTCCACCGCAGCAAAAAAGCCAAATGATTAAGATAAACGATGAAAGCACAATAAAGGCTTTTTTCATGGATCCTCCTCTTTGATAAATTGCTATCTTTTCTTTATGCAAAGCCGAAATATGGGAACTTCATTTTCTGCAAGGTGGACTGAGTGAGAATGCCTGCTTGCTTTCTCTCTCGTCCCATTGTTCGAGATGATAAGTCATAGGATAACAGATGTCAAATTGAGCCAAAAATTGCGGGAACAGTCATTCTCTTGAGGACACTGAGAGATTTGCTCCCGCTGATATCCAGGCGTTCGTAAAAGGGAGCTCCCCAGACCGGCAGATAGGATTGGCTCTCATTGTCCCTTCCCCTGGCAGCAACAGTCTTGAGGAATTGGGCCAGTGAAGGCGAGAAGAAGTTCTCCTCTAAGCACTGCTGCCCTTGACACATCTTTGAGCCACAATCTATACTTTATCAAGATGGTTGGAAAAATCGAGACAAAGAGGCTTAATCGGAAAAAAAAGAATTTCCTGTCACTTAGAACATGAAGCTGTTCATTCTTTTCAGGTAATAGTGAGAATGCCACGCAGAAAAGGAAATCATTCTCTCTCTTCCTTAACGCCTGCTGATGGATTGCACATAGAAAAAAGTGAAGTCGATAAATTGACAGACGGGAAGACGGCTTTCGACACGTGCCGACAATATCTTTCGGGCGTATCAGACGGAGTATTGGGCGAGAAAACGAGCGCAACCCAAAGCTCGACGCAGCAGAAGCTATGAGGGATGGCAACGGAAAGCGGGATTGGGCACTTGTCATGGCCGCGCGGCAGGGCGATTCGGGAGCATTTCGAGAACTCTACGATATGTATCGTGAGCGGATATGGCCTCTGGTCGTTTACTCGGTCGGCGACTCTCTCCAAGCCCAGGATGTGCTTCAAAATGTCTTTTTCAAGGTATTCCGTGGTCTCCGAAGCTTCAGGTTTCAATCCAGCCTGTCCACCTGGATCTACAGGATCGCCCGCAACGAATGCTGGAATCATAACCGGCGGTGGGGCGTTGCCCATGTGCCGTTAAAAGCTATTCTTGATTGCAGCGAAGAAATCGATACAAGACCCAGCCCAGATGACAGAGAAGCGCGCAAGACCATTCTTAACAACGCGGTGAAACAACTGCCCTTCAAGATGCGGGAAGTCGTTTTGCTCAGGTATGTGGAAGGGCTTTCCTACGAGGAGATTAGCCGAGTTCTGGGATGCGCGCCGGGGACGGTGGCCTCAAGGCTGAACCGGGCTCTGGCGGAACTCGAAGAGAGGCTGCGGCCTTTCAAAAGATTTTTATGAGGGAATCATAGAGTAAGGAGATTTGATGATGAGTTGCTGGCGTTTTGATTTCCGAAGAAAGTTTGTGCCTTATCTTGAGGGAGAGCTCCCGCCTCGCGAGGCGAAGCGATTGGAAAAGCACCTTCTCCACTGCAAAAGGTGCCGGGCAATGTTCATCCGACTTCGAGCCGGGCATCAATCAGCGCTACTGCTCCGTCATCTCAGCACGGATGAAACTCATCGCGCTCCCAGGTATGAAGCCGTGATGTCCGATATCGGAGAAGTCGTCTCCAGGCGCCAGAGATGGGTTCGGGCGTGGGAAAATTGGCTC
>CAZGMN010000018.1:0-23484 GCA_964526905.1 uncultured Eubacteriales bacterium | reverse complement strand
TTTTTTTTCTGCAGAGGCGGAGAGGGCTTCGGCCCTTTGACATCTTTTGGCTTTTGAATTGAATTTTGGCGCTCAGACGTCTTGGTCGTTATCTCCGGGGAAGTCCATGAATCTCGTCTGAACTGAAACCGGTCGCTGAGCCATTCCTTCAGATTGTCTCTTGTCTTTTTATTTTCAGGAGGATTTATCGGATTGAAATTCTCTATAGACCAATTGATGAGGTAGAGTGCGGCAGGAAGATTTTCGCTGAAGATGGGCTGGATGTCTGTTTCAGCGTTGAAGAAGCCGCCATATAAAATATCAACTGGAGGAAGCTCGATGGTGTAGGCCGGGATGCCGAATTCGGCAAAAGCCCAGTCTGTAAGGTCGCCATTGGTCAGATAGAGCAAACCTCCAGATTGGCCACATACATAGTCATTTCCGCGGACAGATTTGATGCGTTCGGACATGGCGGCAGCAATGCCAGCCATGAGGCTATCTTTATCTGTAGGCTCAGAAGTGTAGCCCCAAGGATAGAGGATATTCTGAGAAAAGCTATGGTAGCTGATCAAGGCTTTGAAGTTCCTTTGGGCGAAGAAGTCGCGAAGAGCCTGTGTTTCCGGCTCGGAGAAAGAAGAGGGACCCCGATAGACTTCAGAGTAGGTGTTTGGGCTCGACCCGATGTTGTCATATTCCCACTTGTAGCCATAATTTCTGTTGATATCGATTCCGTATGTTCCGTCACCATTGTCACGCCTGTTTTTCCGCCAGTAGCGGTAAAAATGAATTGAGTACTCAAGGCCGTCAGGATTTAAGAGAGGGACAATCCATATCTCGCTGGCATCGACAAGGCTTTTGACCTCTGAGTTCGTTGCATAATTTTCAAGAAGATATTTTGCCAAGAGATACGGGACTTCGACTGATATCCATTCCCGGGCATGGTGGCAGCCGACAAAGAAAACTTCGGCTTCGTCCTCGTCTTGGTAGACATTGTCACTTATTTTTATGGCATAGATGTTCCTTCCTTCCAGGCTTTCACCGATGGAAAGGACTTGGGCCAGCTGCGGATAGGAGTCTTGAAGAGCTAACAGATCGCGCTCGAGCTCTTTATAAGAATGATAATCACCGTTCACTCCGCCCTGAATGGATGTTTGCTTCTGATTGGCGTGGTAAAAGTTTTGGGTTTCCGGGATATAGGGAATGTTTTCCTTCTGCAGAGTTGTGATTTCATTAAAGCCGACAAGTAAGTAAACTCTGTTTTTCCACTCCATCAAGAAATCAAAATCCATCTCCCTCAATTTTTTTTCTATTTCCTGGCTTTTTTCGATACTGATGATATCTTTGGCTGAGTCGTCCTGAGCTTTGGCCAAGGAAAGGACGAGGAAGAAAGTGAATGCCAGAAAGAAAATTTTTTTCATCTTTTTGTCTTTAGAGCCGAGTTCCAGGGATCTCATTCGCTTCTATCCTTTCCCGTTTCTCTCTTTTCCTTCACCGCCGCTGATGCCTATAGACTGAAACTGAGAGATAAGGCGAATTTTCTTGCAAAGAGCGAGTCTCCTGAGCCGCTCTCCCTTCCAAAAAGCGCGCTTCCGTCAAGGCATAATTTCCACCAATGGAGGCCTGTCCCCATAGAGATGTAATAATAATATGAATTTGGAGATTTCATCGGCTGAGGGTCATAACTCAATCCGGCCCTGAGAGGAACAGTGGCCTCTTGGCCGAAGAGTTTGACATGAGACAAGTGTTCAATCCCGGCTCCGATGGTGACGATATCTTTGAATCTTCGCTCAATCTCGCCTTCCTGCTCAAAATAAATAACATTGTACTTTGACCATTGATGAAAGATGATATCGGATGCAAGCCTAAGATTAGGAGAGAATTGATAGCTTAGACCAAGGCCTGTGATAAGAGGCTGCTGATATTCACTGCGCGCGGAAACTTCGGTTTTTATATCGGTATTTCCGTCTGGAGAATAATATCTCTTTAGGCTGTAGCTGTTGGCTTCTTTGCTGTAAGGTGTTTGAAATATGGCGGCGACTTTAATTCTCGCCGATAGCTCATACAAAAGTCCGGCGTTGAGGTAATACCCTCGAAATTCATGTGATAAGCTGTCAGTGATTGTGATTGGAGGCATGGTCCAGTTATCGATGATGTCTTTTTTGAAATCGCCGTAGACAAAATTCAGCCCGATGCCTGCTGACAGCCGGCTGAAGATTTTTCTGCCTGCAGAGAAGTTTATGTTTTTCAATTCCCCCTCTTGGTTAAAACTCAGTGAATAGGTGGAGTACTCAGCTAAGGCTTGAGGCCGGTTGTAGCTCTCAAGAAGTGAGACGCTCAGAGCGAAAGTCCAACCCTTTACCCGCAGCGAAACACCCGCAAAATCAAAGGCGAGAAGGCTGAGAGAGATGTTTCCCGGAGTCTGAAGAACTCCGGTATTGATGAGAGAGTATTTAAAGAATGAGGCTGAAGAGAGGGAAGAGTTGAAAGTGACCATTAGCTCAGGAAGCGAGCTGAGAAGAGCAGGGTTGGAGAGTGCCGCCGAGCAATCAGAGGCAAAAGTCAATCGAGCTTCACCCAAGCCAAGGTTCGAAGCAGTGGTTAGGCCAAAAGTGTTCCAAGTTCTGAAAGGCGCTTCATCTTCATATTGTCCTATGGTCATTTGAGGCCAGGAACGGCTGGGAAGAAAGAAAGCGAGCAGGAGAGAAATGAAGAAGAGAATTAAAGAGCGGGACCCTTTCATTTTTGATTTTTGATTTTACTCGCATCTCAATCCATTTGCAAATCGAAAACAAGTGTGCTATAGAATATTTTTTTTATAAAGAAGATGAAAAGAATGGGTAAAAGGAAAATCAGGATCAGCGGTTCAGGATTCTATGCGCCGGATAAAGTCTTGACCAATTTTGACCTCGAAAAAATGGTTGATACATCTGATGAATGGATCATCACTCGGACCGGAATCAAGGAGAGAAGGATTGCTTCCTCGAACCAGGCGACCTCTGACCTGGCCGCTGAAGCCGGCCGTCGGGCCCTAAAAGATGCGGGCCTGGGAATCAAGGACATTGACCTGATCATAGTCGCCACCTCCACTCCTGACACGATTTTTCCTTCCACAGCCTGCTGGGTTCAGAAAGGGCTCGGTGCAGACCATATTCCTGCCTTCGATATTTCTGCTGGCTGCACAGGATTCCTTTACGGAATGATCCTGGCTGAAGCTTTGATTCTTGGGAAAGTCAATAAACGAATTTTGCTCGCCGGCGGAGAGCTTCTCACCAAGATCGTAAACTGGGAAGACCGCAACACCTGTGTTCTTTTTGGCGATGCAGCCGGAGCATTCATTCTCGAAGAGAGTGGCGACGAATCCGGAATGCTTTCCTTTTACTGGAAGGCTGACGGAAGTTTGGGAGACCTTCTTCTACAGCCTGCCGGAGGAACAAGAATTCCTGCCACTGCCCAGTCTGTCGCAGAGAAGCTTCATTGTCTCCAGATGAAAGGCAACGACGTCTTCAAGCATGCGGTGAAAAGGATGGGAGAGGCCGCCCTGGAGGCCCTGAAGCGGGCTGGCTTGAAACGAGATGATATCGATTATTTAATCCCTCATCAGGCCAATATAAGAATCATCGATGCTACAGGCAGGAGGCTCAATGTTCCCCAGGAGAAAGTCTATTCAAACATCCATAAATACGGGAATGTCTCTGTGGCTTCCATCCCTATCAGTGTCCATGAGCTCAAGCAGGAGGGCAAACTCAAGAAGGGGGATATCATCGTCATGGACGCCTTTGGAGCAGGTTTCACCTGGGCCGCGGTCATTTACCGCTGGTAAATAGTTTTTACTTTTCTTCTGCCAGCTTCAGGAAATAGCTTTTCAGAGTCGCTTTATCCATATATCCCACATGCCTCTTTCTGATTTTTCCATTCTTGTCGATGATGATTGTGGCCGGGATCAAATTTCCAGGCTGGTAATCCATGAAAATTTTCGTTGTCGCCATAACCAGAGGATAGTTGATTTTGAAGCTCTCAGCGAACCTAAGGACTGAATCCGGGCCGGTCTCATCAAGGGAGATTCCGATGATGGCCATTCCTTTGTCTTTGTATTCCCTGTAGGCTTCGACAAAGCCCGGGATTTCTTGCCGGCAGGGAGGGCACCATGTCGCCCAGAAATTTAAGAAAATGACTTTGCCTTTGCAGGCAGAGAGTGAAACGTCGGTTCCTTTGAGGTCCTTGAGAGCAAAATCAGGAGCATCAGGATAATTTGTGTCCTGATGTTCAGACTTTTTGGCCTTAGTGCAGACAAACAAGAAAAGTATAAACGGCAGCAGCACCCAAGTTATCTTTTTCATATAAAAATCCTTCCAGATTATTAACGGGCGAAAGCTGAATAGTGAGAAAACCGTTTGAAGGCTCTGGCTGAGTGGATCGAAAGCACGCCGCTTTTGCCCCAGCGAGGCAAAAGCGGCTCGGTTTCAGGCTTCGCTCTCCTCGACCTTTGGTCGAGGAGCCATGCCCGCTCAGCCTTCAAACGGCTTTCTCTCCACTCAGCCGCCGCCATACAATGAAAGCCCATGTGTTTTGAGCCAGTCTGAGCCCTTTACTGGCACTTATTGACAAATCCAAGCAGCCTCTCCCACTTCTTGTCCACTTCCTCCTGCATAAAAGCGATATCTTTTTCACTGAGATGATGAAACCTGCCCTGAAGCCTTAAATAATCGTTGATCGGCTTTTTGTCTTTGAGTTTGATGTTCAGTATATATTTATCTCCCCATTCAATCTCATAGAGAGGAAAGATTGCATTTTGAACGACCATCCTTGAGAGCTTGACCGTGTCTTCCGGACGGCATTTCCAGCCAGAAGGGCAAGGAGCATAGATATGGATAAACTTTGTCCCTTTAATCTCTTTTGCTTTTTTTATTTTTTTGACCAGGTCTTCTGGATAGCCGATACTGGCCGTAGCAATATAGGGGATTCTGTGAGCGGCCATGATGGCCACCATATCCTTCTTAGGCCTGTTCTTGAAGTGTTTGACAGGCGTGGTTGTCGTCCAGGCGCCGTAAGGAGTAGCTGAGCTCCTCTGCGTTCCTGTGTTCATATAAGCCTCGTTGTCATAGCAGACATAGAGGATATCGTCGTTGCGCTCTGCCACTCCTGAAAGGGCCTGGATGCCGATGTCAAAAGTTCCGCCGTCTCCAGCCCAGGCCACGACTGTTGTTTCTGAATCGCCGACCATTTCTAATCCAGCTTTAACTCCTGATGCAGAGACGGCTGCTGTCTCAAAAGCGCAATGATAGATGGGCACATCAAGAGATGAGTAAGGAAAAGGTCCGTCTATAACCGACCAGCAGCAGGCAGGAATGCAGAGAGCCGTCCTTTGTCCCAATGCCTTAAGCACATATCTCATAGCCAGTGTTGCCCCGCAACCCTGACAGGCCAGATGGCCGGAATTCATCAGTTCCTCTTCCGGGAGTGAGAGTTTCATGGTTTTTTCTTTACTCATCTTTTCACTCCTATCCAGACAATCTCCTCTTCCGGCCTTTTTTTCTCCAGCGCATACTGGACAATTTCTCTGAATGTTGAGGGAGTGATGTCCCTTCCGCCCAGGCCGGCGATAAAGCCAAAAGTTGGCGGGCAGCCATCATGCCCGTAAAGGGAAGATTTAACTTCTTGATAGAAGACTCCATGGTGTCCGTAGGAGATGTTGCGGTCGACGACAGCAATCTTCTTAGCATTCTTGACAATCTCTCGCACTTTCTCGAAGGGGAAGGGCCTGAAGGCTCTGATCCTCAAATTTCCGACCTTGATTCCTTCCTTGCGCAGCTCATCGACTGCCACCCTGGCTGTCGAGCCCATTGTCCCTGATGTGATGAGGATTAAGTCTGCATCTTCACAGCAGTAATCATCGACCAATCCCAGGAAGCGGCCGAATTTCTGCTTGAATTCTTTTCCCGTTTCTTCAATCAGGGCCGGAGCTTTTTCCATATCTTTTTGAAGTTTGTACCTCAGTTCAAAATAGTGGTCGGGTGAAGTAAGGCCGCCAAAAGCATGGGGCTCATCAGGAGTGAGCCTTATCGGAGGTTTAAAGGGAGGCAGATATTCATCCACCTTTTCCTGTTCGGGAATGTCCACGACCTCATAAGTGTGCGATAGGGTGAAGGCATCAAGAACGGCCATGCTGGGGATGAGCAGTTTTTCAGAGACCTTGAAAGCTTGGATGACTGTGTCCAAGACTTCCTGATTGTTGGCGCAATAGAACTGTATCCAGCCGGTATCTCTCTGGGAAAGGCTGTCGTTCTGGTCGGACCAGATGCTCCAGCCAGGAGCCATCGAGCGGTTAATATTTCCCATGACCACAGGCAATCTTCCTCCTGAAGCCCAATGGAGGAGCTCATGCATCAGGGTCAGGCCTTGGGAAGAAGTTGCGGTGAATGTTCTTGCCCCGGCCAAGGAAGCGCCGAGGCAGGCAGCCATGGCCGAATGCTCGGATTCGACCTTGATGAACTTTGCGTCCAGAGTCTTGTCGGCACACATCTCCGAAAGAAGTTCCACCACCTGGGTCTGAGGAGTGATTGGATAGGCGGAGATGACCTGAACGCGGCAGAGCATGGCGCCGAAGGAGAGCGCGTGGTTTCCCATGATGACTTTTCTCATTTTTCCTCCTCGACCATGGTGATGCATTTTGCCGGGCATTCCTCAGCGCAAATTCCGCAGCCCTTGCAGTATTCATAATCGACCACAGGCCATTCATTTTCGATATAAATGGAAACGTCTGGACAGAATTTCCAGCAGATGCCGCACTGAATGCATTTTTCGAGGTCGATGACAGGTCTGATATTTCTCCAGGCTCCGGTTTTATTATAGAGCATCGAGCCCACAGACATCGGCATCAGCGGAAAATCTTTTTCAGTCTTGAAGACAATTTTTTGTGTTTCTTTCTTTTTTTTCATGATGAATCCTTGCTTATATTTTGAATAAATAAGAAAGGGAAAATAGCATGATTGACTTTAAATTATACCATATTTATGAAAAGCCTAAATAAGAGTCGACTCAGAAAGAAGACATCTCCAATTTAGCGCTATGAATTGGCCTGAGCCACAGCGCTTTAGACTTTGTTCTTTGGATTTCATCCTGTCAAGGTCTTTTCGTAGGCTTCTTTTGCTGCCGCGACATTATCTTCGGGCTTGACCGGGACTCCTTCCCGAACAGCTTCGAGCACGGATTCAATGTTTGCCAGTTTCAAAATCTTGACCACGGCTCCGACAATAGCGGTGTTGACTATGGGTGAGGCCAGCGTGCCTAATCGATGCTTGACTGAAATCTCAGTGGCATTGATTGTGGCCACTTTGTATTTATCTGGAAGTTTTAACTCCTCAGCTTTTTTATCGGTATTGATGATAATCCAGCCCCCGTCTTTCAAACCTTCGGTGATATCGATGACCTCAATCAACGTCGGGTCAACGACAACGACATGGCTTGGCTTGTAGATTCGGCTCTTGTCATAGATAGGTTTGTCGTCGATGCGAATAAAGGCGTAGACCGGAGCACCTCGCCTTTCCACGCCGAATTCGGGATAGGCCTGGACATATTTTCCTTCTTTGGAGATGGCATCAGCCAGTATTTTGGAGGCGACAACTGTGCCTTGTCCGCCTCTTCCATGAAAGCGAATCTCAATCATCTTGCTCTCCTTGCCCAGTGCCTGCGTTAAAAGCCTTTTTGATTCCTTTAGTCCTGCGGGAGGATGGGACGGTCGCAGTGAAACCGGCTTAATTTTTACAGTTCGAAGCTCAGCACCCGATGGGAGTGACACTGGATGTTGACTGCAGCAGGCATCGAGGCGATATGGCAGGGAAAGGCTTCGACATGAACAGCCAGAGCCGTGATTCTTCCGCCCATTCCCTGAGGCCCGATTCCTAAATTGTTTATCCTTTCCAGCAGTCTTTTCTCCATACCAGCATAGAAGGGGTCAGGGTTATGAGAGCCGAGCGGCCTTCTCATCAACGCCTTCTTAGCTAAGAGGGCAGAATATTCGAAGTTTCCGCCGACACCCACCCCAACAACAACCGGAGGACAGGGATTGGAGCCGCCAATATCCACAGTCTCCACTACAAAGTCTTCAATACTCTCCTGACCTTCGGCCGGGGCAAACATATGGATGGCACTCATGTTCTCCGCCCCCCCGCCTTTAGCAATAAAGGTTACTTTAAAGGCATCGCCTGGAACAAGCTCCCAGTGGATATAAGCGGGCGTGTTATCGCCCGTATTCTTTCTTCGGATAGGGTCTTCAACCACGGATTTGCGGAGATACCCTTCTTTGTATCCGGCCCGCGTTCCTTCGGTGATGGCATCCCTCAGGCTTTTTATCCCATCATCTTTTTTGAGCTCGACATCCTCTCCGAGCTCAACGAAAAACACAGCCAGTCCGGTGTCCTGGCAGAGACCAAGTTTTTCATCCTTGGCAATTTTTACATTCTCGAGCATCTGCTTGAAGACTTCCTGGCCTGCTGGGGATTCTTCCTTCTTCTGCATTTCCTTGATGACAGCAAGGACATCATCCTGAAGCTCGAAGTTTGCTTTCTGAACAAGGTCTTTAACCGTGTCCCTGACTTTGGCTAAGCTTATGACTTTCATCTATGACCTCCGGATAAAAGGATAAAATTTAAAGGTATGAACGAAGTTTTAGTTTAGGATTCTGTCAAATGGGTGTCAAGGGAAATGTCATCATAGTCAGCTCAACAGATTGACGGCCATCAGTTTGGGCTCGGTCATCTCTTCGATGGCATATCTCAGGCCTTCGCGGCCAAAGCCGGATTCTTTCACTCCGCCGTAAGGCATGTGGTCAATGCGGAAGGTGGGGATATCATTGATGATCACGCCTCCGACGTCCAGCTCTTCTAAAGCCTGGAAAGCTTTCTTGAGGTCATTGGTAAAGATTCCAGCTTGAAGGCCGTAGATGGAATAATTGACGCCTTTTAAAGCCTCGGAAAAATCTTTGTAAGGATAGACAACAACCACCGGCGCAAATGCTTCGAGCCAGGAGATGCGAAGCTCGGGTTTGACGT
The DNA here is from genome assembly GCA_964526905.1 of uncultured Eubacteriales bacterium. Taxonomy (GTDB): domain Bacteria; phylum Acidobacteriota; class Aminicenantia; order Aminicenantales; family Aminicenantaceae; genus CAZGMN01. The sequence continues at coordinate 14,458 of CAZGMN010000018.1, read as the reverse complement.
TTTCCAAGATTGTCGGCTCGAACATCGCTCCTTCTCTTCTGCCGCCGCAGAGGATTCGCGCGCCGTTATCCGTTGCCTCTGCCACCCATTCCTCTGTTTGTTTGGCTGCCTCAAGGTTTATCATCGGCCCGATATCTGTCTCTTCCTGGAGAGGGTCTCCCATTTTCAATTTTTTTGTGGCCTTGATGAAATCGGCCATAAACCGCTCATAAATCTTCTCCTGGAGAAATATCCTCTGGATGGAGATGCAGATTTGACCGGAGTAGGAGAAGGATCCAAAAACAACTCTGGGAAGGGCAAAGTCGAGGTTTGAATCGGGTTCGATGACCACAGCCGCATTGCCGCCAAGCTCGAGCGTTACTTTCTTCTTATGAGCTTTCTTCTTTAATTCCCAGCCGATGGCAGGGCTGCCGGTGAATGTAACCATCTTGACTCTCTCATCGCTCAGCAGGCTTTCAGCAGCTTCGTAGCCAGAAGGAACAACGTTCATTCCACCCGTCGGATAATCCGTCTTGTCGATGATTTCTCCAAGAAGCAAAGAGGTTATAGCCACCTGCGATGAGGGCCTTAAAACAACTGTGTTCCCAGAAGCCAAGGCAGGCGCAACTTTATGGGCGACAAGGTTGAGGGGGAAATTGAAGGGAGTTATGGCGCTTATCACTCCAATCGGAAAGCGTCTGAGCAGGCCCCATCGCTCCTTGGTTTGAGCACTCAGGTCAAGAGGGATGATTTCTCCGCCTATCCTTTTGGCTTCTTCCGAGGCAATCTTGAAGGTGCTTGCCGCTCTCTCCACCTCGGATCTTGAGGCCTTGATCGGCTTTCCTGCTGAAAGAGCAATCGAGCGCGCAAGCTCTTCTTTGCTTCTCTCTATTTCTGATGAGATTTTCTCCAATGTCAGAGCCCGTTCATGGCTCGAAAGCCTTTTTGTTTTAGCAAAAGCTCCATGGGCGGCGCTGATGGCTTCTTCTATCTCTTCTTTTCCAGCGAAATGAACTCTGCCTGCCTCGCTCTGGTCATAAGGAGACTTGATCGCTCTGACTGTCTTCGATTCCCTCCATTTGCCATTGATCAACAATTTATATTCATTCATTATTACTTGCCTCCTTTTTCCAGATTTCTCATTTTTTGCTGTGATAGAGGTTTTTGAGCATCATGGCATCCTGCTCGCGATTCGGGCTTTCACAGATGACCATTCCTTCGACTCCGCAATCTTTAAGCGCTTGAATCCAGTCGTCGAAAAGAAAATCAGAATCCCTGAGGTTGAGATGTTTCATTTCTCCTTTGGCGTTGTATTCGGCTCCAGAGATATGAATGTGCATCCTCTTCATCACCCCGGCTCCCAGTTTCTTTTCGGTTTTTTTGAGTATGCGGATAAATTCCCTGTAGCTATTGGCTTTTCCTTCTCGGGCATGGATGTGAGAGAAATCTATGCAGGGGAGAAGGCATTCTATTTCGCGGCAGAGCAAAAGAATTTCCTCGAGCGAGCCAAACTGCGACCTTTTTCCCATGGTCTCCGGCCTGAGAATCACTGGATTTCTTTCATGCTTGAGGATGGAGACGACATCATTCAGGCCCTTTTTAATGTTTTCATAAGCTTTTTCAGGTTTCAATCCGCCATAATAGCCTGCATGAAAGATGACACTCTCTGCTCCGCACGTCTTAGCTATTCTGGCAGAGCTCAAGAGCCTTTCTAAGCTGGCCAATCTTTTCCCCTCTTCTGCCGAATTCAGGTTGACATAATAAGGAGCGTGGACGCTGAGTTTAACGTGGAGGGCTTTGGCAACTTCTCCGATATTTTGTCCTGAATTCTCTCCCAGGTAAATGCCTTTGACAAACTCGACCTCAAGGCAGTCAAGGCCCAATTGGGCGATACGCTGAATTCCAGAAAGAGTCGAGGGCGATGAAGAAGATTTGGGTATGCCCGCCGTGCCGAAAAGAAGACCCTTAGAAGCAGACATCTTCGGCCTTTCCTTCTTTGGAATTGAGGAATTCGCTCACAATCCGCATGGCGCAGAACTTACCGCACATGGAACAGGCCGCTGATTTTGATTTCCTTTTCTTTCTGATATTTTCGAATTTATAAGGGTCGAGCGCTATTTTCTGCTGCTTTGACCAGTCAAGCTTTTTCCGTGCTTTGGAAATTTCTAAATCTCTTTTAAGGGCGCCTTTGACGCCTTTGACGATATCAGCCGCATGGGCAGCGATCTTGGAGGCGATAAGGCCTTCTTTGACGTCCTCGACTGAGGGAAGGCCGAGGTGTTCCGAGGGGGTGACATAGCACAGAAAATCGGCTCCAGCCGCAGCCGCGATTGCTCCCCCTATAGCCGAAACAATGTGGTCATAACCAGGGGCGATATCTGTAACCAAAGGTCCTAAAACATAGAAGGGGGCCTCGTGGCAGACGCGCTTCTGGAGCTTGATGTTCATCTCGACTTGGTCAAGGGGAATATGCCCTGGACCTTCCACCATGACCTGGACATTCTTTTCCCAAGCTCTTTTGACCAGTTCACCAAGGGTCAAGAGCTCTTCGATCTGAGGCCTGTCGGTCGCATCCAGAATCGAGCCGGGCCTGAGCCCGTCTCCAAGACTCAGGGTCACATCGTATTCATGAGCGATTTCAAGAAGGCGGTCGAAATGAGCGAAGAGGGGATTTTCTTTCTGGTTGTGAATCATCCAGGCAAGGTGAAACGCTCCGCCCCGCGAGACAATATCAGCCACCCTTCCTTGTCTTTTCAGCCTGTCAATGGCTTTTGAAGTCAGGCCGGCATGGACGGTCATGAAATCTACTCCATCCTTGGCTTGAGCCTTAATGACTGAGAAGAGGTCGTCCTCTTTCATCTCGACAATTGAGCCCCGCTTTTCGATGGCTGCGATGGCTGCTTCATAGACAGGCACTGTGCCCAAAGGGATGCAGGCCTTCTTGAGGATCGTCCTCCGAATCTTGGCGATATCGCCGCCTGTGCTTAAATCCATAATCGTATCTGTTTTGTAATTTAAGGCGACTTCGACCTTTTCCAGCTCATCCTTTACTCTGGGAAAATCCACAGATGTCCCGATGTTGACATTGACCTTTGTCCTGAGTTTCTGGCCGATGCCCACCGGATGGAGCGGTGAATGATTTGGATTATGTGGGATGACAATTTTTCCTTCTGCAATTAAGTCAAGCAGAGTTACCGGAGCAAATCCCTCCTCTTCGGCTATCTTTTTTAAGGATGCGGTGATTCTCCCTTTTCTTGCCTTTTCTATCTGGGTCATCATTTTTTTTATTTAAAGGAATTATATTTTAGCCCATCGCCCCGCTAAAAACAACCAAACTTTCCTCATATTCTGGCAATTTTTTCCCCTTTTTGATAGCATAGAAAAGGAGTCATTCCTGATGTCTATTGCCAGATGGATAATGGTTTTTTTTCTTTTTATCTTTTTCTCGGTTTCTCTTGGAGCTCAAGAATATTCTTTATCTCAAGCGCTGAAAGTCGAAAAGGCTTTCGAGAAAATTAAGAATGAGCAGTCCAGCAGAGAAAAGACTGCTCTCCAAAAAATTCTCATAACTGAGAGCGAGCTCAATTCTTATATTGCTTACAGAATAGAAAAAGAAAATGAAGAAATGATGAAGGTGCTGCGGCTTAAGTTATTCAATGGAAATAAAATAGAAGGGATGGCGGTCATCGACCTCAGAGGACAGAAAATTCCGAAATTCCTCCGCCCGGAGATGACTCTTTTCTTCGGGGCAAAGCTTGAAGTGAGGGATGGCAAGCTTAAAATTGATGTGGAGGGCCTTTTTCTTGAAGGGCAGCGCATCCAGCCGGTGATTATCGATGCTATCCTGGCAATTGCCGCCAAAACGGGGAAGACTAATGCCACGAGCATCAATGATTGGTATGAGCTTCCCTATGGAATCAGGAATATCGAGACGGAACGAGGCAGGGCGGTTATATATTATTGAAGTTTTTATCAGATACTTGACTCATTCAGTACTCATTCGTCGAAAGGCAAAATGAAGATTTCGGAAATTGAGCTTTAAGCTTCGGAATTCGAAGATTATGTATCTGAGAATGATGCCTGAGCTGACGGTTGAGAGACACTTGGAGTGCATTCAGTGATAAGAGTCATCAGCGGAATTTATAAAGGGAAAAGATTAAAGAGAGTGGTGAGCCCTCTTGTTCGTCCCATGTCCGATAAACTCAAAGAAGCACTGTTCAACATCCTTAGGGAAGAAGTGCGGGACAGCATTGTTCTTGATGGTTTTGCAGGAACAGGCTCATTGGGAATTGAAGCCTTGAGTCGGGGCGCGAAGAGAGCGGTTTTTGTTGATGATTATTATCCAGCGGTCAAGGTCATCAGGTCCAATTTAGCAACTTGCGGAGCCGAGGCAAAAGGCCGAGTGATGGGCAAAGACTTTAACCGCGCCGTTATTCAACTGGCAAAAGAAGGGGAGAAGTTTGATTTGATTTTCTTGGACCCTCCCTACAAACTTTTAGAAGAGCGAAATCCCCTAAAGGTCATCAAGAAAAGAGAAGTTCTCAAGCCAGGAGGAATAATTATCCTTCGCCATCATCATAAGCTAAAGCTTGAAGCTAAGCATTTTGAGCTGAAGAGGCAGGTGACCATCGGTGAAGACACGATTTCTTTCTATTAGCCTGTCTTTGCTTTGATTGAAGAAATAGAATAAAATTTCTAATCCATTATCAAGAGAGACAATGAAAAAGGCGCGTCCCAAGAGAACTCCTTTCTGGCGGGAGACCCGTTTGGTCAATGAGAAGGAGATTCTTTCTGACTTGATTGGGAGCAAAGGGAGCTCTCTCTTCTTGGGCCGATACACGATGAATGAGGTTGTGGCTGTTTTGGGGAAGAAGAATTTCCTTAAGGACGCGCGGAGAAGGAGATTATGGCCTCTTGAATTTGACCTTGATTCTTCAGAATATCCCCTACAGAAGCTTCGAATTTTTCACGAGCAGAAGAGCCCGGAGAAATTGATTGTTGAGCTAAAGATAAAAGAAGGAATGTTTATTCCTAAAAGAAGGCTTGCTTCAAGTGTTTCCCTTCTAGAATACAAATTCTTGATTTTGGAATGGCTGACCCTTCAAAATCCTCTTCTTAATTTTTCGGGAGAAAGAAGCGCTCTTCCCGGTCAGAAATATCCTGGCCTCAATTTGGCGAAAAAGGTCCTTGATATTTTTATCTATTTGGCCCGACTCACGGGAAAGGACGGCATTCTGGCTTTTCCGGCCTATTTCCATAACTCATTGATTTTTTCTCGGTATTTTCATTTTCTTAATCCTGAGAAGTCGGCAGAGATTCAGACCATAAGAAATTCTTTCCCACAGCTTTCTTTTTCAAAATTAGCCTGGATTGTTCACCTTGGCTGTCTTAAAGACAAGAAGGGCAAGAAATATGAGTGGAAGGCAGAAGAAATGGTCTACCCTTTGGATAAGAGTTTGAAAGATTATTTTGATTCCAGAACATATAAAGATAAAGTCAACGAGCAAGAGAAAAAGTTGGGATTTGAGATTGATTGGGATTGCTTCCAGAAAAAAATGAACGTCCAGACTTAGAGAGGGAAGTGGAAGCATCTATAAATCCTTAATCCCTAATAAAGGTTTCCACTAAGGAAAAGGATGCAATCGAGGGAATGTTGCTTTACTCTTTTGTCATCAATCTGATATAATGACAGAGAAATTAAGGAGAAATCTCAGATGAAGAAAGGAATTCATCCCGAGTATGTGGAGTGCACTGTCACCTGCGCCTGCGGGAATAGCTTCATTACTCGTTCCACCAAAAAAGAAATCCGTGTGGAGATTTGTTCCCGCTGCCATCCTTTTTTCACTGGCAAGCAGAAATTTGTTGACAGCGCCGGCCGAGTGGAAAAGTTCAGGAAGAAATATGGCAATCTTGAAAATAAAAAATAGGCGAAATGTTTCAAGAACTGGAAAACGTCAAAGAAAGATACTATCAACTCACCCAATCTCTATCTGATTCCGCCTTAATTTCCGACTCCCAAAAAATAAAAAAAATCGCCAAGGAGCGCGCCGAATTGGAGCCTCTGGTTAAGAAATACGAGGATTATCAAAAAATCAAAAAGGACATCAAAGAATCAGAGGAAATTCTCACCGACCCTCAGTCGGAATCGGAGCTGAAAAGGCTTGCCGAAGAAGAGCTCAAGGATTTGTTGCAGAAAGAACAAAAAATTGAAAAGGAGCTAAAAATTCTGCTTCTCCCGAAAAATCCCAATGATGAGAAAAATGTCATTCTGGAAATAAGAGCAGGGGCTGGAGGAGCCGAAGCGTCCCTTTTCGCTCAGGCCCTCTTCCGCATGTATATGCGTTTTGCAGAGAAGAAAGGCTGGAAATCTGAAGTCATGGACACGAGTTTCTCACCAATTGGAGGCTTTAAAGAAGTCATCGTCAATATACGCGGAGAGAAGGTTTATTCTCAGCTAAAATATGAAAGCGGAGTTCATCGTGTGCAGCGGGTTCCTCAGACCGAAGCCAGCGGCCGAATCCATACCTCAACGGTAACTGTAGCCGTTCTCCCCGAAGCAGATGAGGTCGATGTTGAGCTCGACCCTAAAGACCTCAAGATTGAGGCTTTTGGGGCTTCTGGGCCAGGAGGACAGAATGTCAATCGCAACTATACAGCCATACGGATCACTCACCGACCCTCAGGAATGGTTGTCTCCTGCCAGGATGAGAAGTCGCAGCACCGCAACAAAGAAAAAGCAATGCGAATTTTACGCACACGGCTGATGGATAAAGTGCAGCGCGAACAACAGGAAAAAATAGCTCAGGATAGAAAGGCTCAAGTCGGCACAGGGGAGAGGAGTGAAAAGATAAGAACTTATAATTTTCAACAATCCAGGGTTACAGACCATCGTCTGAACTTGTCTCTTCATAAATTGGAAGATGTCCTCAACGGGAATATCGATGAGGTTATCGAGGCTTTGGCTTTGCATTTTCAGACTCAAAGCATAGAAAAAAGAATAAACGCCTCTTTATGATTTTAGCTTGAGCACTATCCAAGAACTTTTTTTAAAAGGAAGAGCTCTCTTAAAAGACAAGCCCCATCCTCACATTGAAGCAAAGCTTCTGCTTCTTGAATGCGCTTCAATGTCTGAAGAAAAGTTCTATTCGTCTTCAGATCTCGATCTCTCCAGGGCTCAAGAGAAGCGCTTCTTTAAGCTGATCTCAAAAAGGCTTCGAGGATGTCCGATTCCTTACCTAACGGGGAATAAAGAATTCTGGTCAATCCCATTTGAGGTTTGTCCGGCAGTTGTGATTCCACGTCCAGAAACAGAATTGATCGTCGAGAAGGTCTTAGAATTATCGCCGCGGCAGGAGGTGACCATCATCGATATCGGAACCGGATGCGGGAACATAGCCGTTTCTCTGGCTAAGGAGCTGCCCAGAGCAGAAATTGTGGCTACAGATAATTCCCGGCGTGCCCTGAAGATTGCCCGCTTAAACGCTTCCAGACAGAATATTTCAAGCATCGTTTTTATCCGAGGAAGCCTTTTCTCGCCCTTGAGAAGACTCCATCTCAGCGGAAAATGTGACTTTATTGTCTCCAATCCACCTTATGTTTCTCAAAAAGAATGGGCTGGGCTTGCTGCAGAGATTAAGGATTATGAGCCGAGGAGGGCGTTGGTTTCTGGGCAGACTGGGTTAGAAATCATCCAGAAGCTTGTTTTGGAAGCTCCTTCTTATTTAAAGCCTGGTGGCCATCTGCTTTTTGAAATCGGTTATTCTCAAAAAGATGGGGCCGAGTCGCTTCTTGCTTCTGACTCCCGCTGGGAGATGATTGAATTTCTTAAAGACCTGAGCGGAAATTGGAGAGTGGCTCTTGGAAAGACGAGGCTAAAGCAAAAGATAGATGATTGACAAGAGTTTTGCTTGACAGGGATTATGAGCAGAGATAATATATCTCCAAACGGAAAAGGAGAGGCAGATGTCTGAAGAGAATGAAAACGAAAAAGAACGCCCGAGAAGCTTTGATGAAATCGAGAAAAAGTTAAAAGAAGCTTTGGCCAGAAGAAAGGGCGAAATGAATTCAGATGTGGAGAAAGAAGAAGCACAAGAAGAGCCTACCAGAAATGCTGAATCTGTTGAGTCCGGCGAAGGGAAAGAAGCTCTTGCAGGCCTCGAAAGCATAAGCAATGAGTTTGAAAACAAAATTGAAGACCTTAAAAATAAAATAAGAGAACATCTCGACAAAGTCACTCAATTCCAAAAAGAGATCGAAACCCTGTCAAAGCAAACATCTGAAGAATTAGAGAAGATGAATGAGTTGAGTGTTGGCCTTGAAGGACTCGGCCATGAAGTCAGAGACAGGATATCATCGATCAAAAAAGAGTTTGAAGAAAAATTTAAGACTTTAGAAAGGCCTTTGGAAAAAGAAGAAGAACATGAAGAGGGTGTAGATTTCGGAGAAGAGCTGGCTCGAGTGAAAAAGCTTAAGGACATATTGAGGAAAAGAGAGATGGAAGAGGAGCCTGAAGAAGAACCCAAAGAGGAGCCAAAAGAAGAGATAAAAGAAGAACCCGAAGAAGAAATAGAGGAAAAAGTTGAGAAGAAGATGCCGCTTCCCGAAATGGGTGAAGAAACCGTAGCCGCCAAGGAAGAAGAATTTCATTTTGAAATAGGAGAACGTCCTGAGGAGATGGAGACTCAGCTAGCCGAGATGGAAAAAGCAATTGAAGAAGTTCCTTTGCCTGAAGAACCCAAGAAGACAATCTCAGAGATTGAGGAAGAGGAAGAAGCTGCTCCTGCTGTGGAGAAGAAGCCGATAGAAGAGCCCCTGCCTACAGAAGAGCCGGCGGCAGAATTTAAGCTGGATGAGACATTGGAAACCATGTTTTCCGGCAGATGGAAGAAGCACTGGCAGGAGCCGGTGGCAGAAAAGAAGGGAGGAGAGGTTCAGCCTGAGGAGAAGGGCGCGCCCCTTCGAAGGAGAGCCGCTGATTTTGTAGATGCTTTGGCAGCTTATCGCAAGGCCGAGCCGCCAGATGAGAGTGCCGAGCTTTACTATTACCAGCATAATGAAAAAATGGTCCTTGATAGCGAAAGCATTATCTTAGCCCTGACCAAGCATTTGACAGAGGCGAAAAAGCTTTATACGAAACTCGCTCAGACAGGATCCCCCAGGGAGCAGTTTTTCACCAAGCAGGAGATCATAAGGCACCAAGAAGTCCTTCGAGATGTTTTTTTGAGGAGTGTCAGACTGTTGGATAAATCATCGTGCACACTTCCCATCTTCACCATAGATATCGTCAGCAAAGAATTCCTTAAAGAAATACTTGAGACGTTGAGTATCGAAAACTGGAGCAACCAGGACGATTTCACATTTTTCGAACAAAACATGCAAAAGGTCAAGTCTGATTTTGACCAGCGGATAGCTTCCAAGGTTGAGTTCCTAAAGTCCATTACAGAGGAGTTAGGAGTCTAATTCCTATTTATTATTCCCTCTTTATCCGCAGAGGATCAGGCTGGGTGTTTTCGAAACACCCAGCCTGATCCAAAGTTCACCTCTCATTTACGCTTCGCTTTTCGTTGTGGTATATTCAATAAGAGTTTGAATTTAAGCAGTGAAAAGAATTGAAAAAATAATAGAAAAGAGCGCGTCAAATAGAGCATAATTTAAACAATGCGCTTGTAAAACATCTTTAATTTTTAGGAGGCAGTGATGGCCGCAGAGTATAAAGAAATCAAAGCACCTCACGGAAATAAGCTCAATACAAAAGGCTGGTCCCAGGAAGGGGCGTTGAGAATGCTGATGAACAACTTGGACTCTGAAGTCGGAGAGAAGCCGAAGGAGCTGATTGTTTACGGCGGAACAGGAAAGGCTGCGCGAAACTGGGAATGCTTCTGGGCAATTGTCGAGAGCCTCAAAAAGCTCGAGAACGACGAAACGTTAATCGTCCAGAGCGGAAAGCCGGTCGCCGTCTTCAAGACCTATCGTGAAGCGCCGCGCGTATTGATTGCCAATGCTCTTCTTGTTCCCAAGTGGGCAACTTGGGATGAATTCCGCCGGCTGGAAGCTAAAGGGCTGACCATGTTCGGCCAGATGACCGCTGGCAGCTGGATTTACATCGGGACCCAGGGAATTCTCCAAGGAACCTATGAGACCTTGGCTTCCGTAGCCCGCACCCATTTTGGCGGCTCTTTGAAAGGAAAAATTGTGCTCTCGGCAGGACTGGGAGGAATGGGAGGGGCTCAGCCTTTAGCTGTGACTATGAATGATGGAGTGGCGATCATCGTCGAGGTCGATAGAAATAGAATTCAGAGACGGCTCGACACAAAGTATGTCGATACGACGGTCGAAAGCTTGGATCAGGCCTTGAAGCTTGCCTTCGCCGCCAAGGAAAAGGGTGAGCCGCTGTCCATAGCCCTTCTCGGCAACGCGGCTGATGTCGTTCCAGAATTTGTGAAGCGCGGAATAATACCTGATGTCCTGACCGACCAGACTTCAGCCCATGACGAACTCTCTGGCTATGTTCCTCACGGCATTCCCTATGGTGAGGCGCTGAGGCTGCGGCACGATAATCCTGAGGAATACATAAAAAGGGCTTATCATTCCATGGCTGTCCATGTCCAAGCCATGCTCGAGCTTCAAAAAAAAGGCGCGAGGGCCTTTGATTATGGAAACAACATCAGAGGCCAGGCTCAGAAGGGAGGAGTCAAGAATGCCTTTGATATTCCTGGCTTTGTCTCCGAATACATCCGTCCTCTTTTCTGCTATGGAAAAGGCCCATTCCGCTGGGCCGCCCTCTCGGGAAAGCCTGAGGACATCTATGTCACCGATGAAGCTGTGCTGAAGGAGTTCCCAGAAGATCAGCCTCTGGAGAGGTGGATAAGGAAAGCGCAGAATCAGGTGAAATTTCAGGGACTCCCGGCGCGGATTTGCTGGCTTGGCTACGGCGAGAGGGCTCGTTTTGGTGCGCTCATCAACGAGCTGGTGAAGAAGGGGAAAATCAGCGCGCCGATTGTCATCGGCCGTGACCATCTGGATACAGGCTCGGTGGCTTCGCCGAACAGAGAGACAGAGGGAATGAAGGATGGCTCGGACGCCATCGCCGACTGGCCAATCCTTAACGCCCTGCTGAACGCTGTTTGCGGCGCTTCTTGGGTATCCGTGCATCATGGAGGAGGCGTTGGCATCGGCCTTTCCATCCACGCCGGCATGGTCATTGTTGCTGACGGAGAGAAATCCACTGAAAAGCGGCTGGAGAGGGTGCTGACTGTTGATCCCGGCTTGGGCGTGGCTCGGCATGCTGATGCCGGCTATGCTGAAGCGATTAGGTTTGCCAAAAAAAAGGGAATAAAAGTGCCGATGATGAAATAGGAGGTGTTCGAGGAGCCATGCCCGCTCAGCCTTTCACACGGCTTTCTCACCACTCTGCCTGAGCCTATTTATGCCTTGGGTTAACAGATGTTTGCTGTGAATGAGAAGGAGATGGTTGTCGTCAGGTTTGCGCCAAGTCCGACAGGATACTTGCATCTTGGAAGCGCGAGGACAGCGCTTTTTAACTGGCTTTTTGCGCGGCATTCCGGAGGCAAATTTCTGCTCAGGATAGAAGACACGGACATGGCCAGGTCGGAAACCAAATTCCTTCAGGAAATCCTTGAGGACCTTAAGTGGCTTGGCGTTGATTGGGATGAAGAGCCGCTATACCAGAGCCAGCGCTTCGCTCTTTATCGAGAAAAAGCAGCAGAGATTCTGAATAAGGGAAAGGGCTACAAAGATGGCGATGCCGTTATTCTCAAAGTTGAAAAAGGCCGAACAATAGAGGTCAATGATGTTATCCACGGCAGAATAATATTCCAAACCGAGGGAATAAAGGACCAGGTGATGGTCAAATCCGACGGCTCGCCGGCTTATAACTTTGCCTGTGTGGTCGATGACGCCCAGTTAGGAATAACCCATATTCTGAGAGGAGACGACCATATCTCCAACACGCCCAAACAGATTCTTTTCTATGAAGCCCTCGGCCTTCCTCTGCCCCAGTTTGGCCATATGCCGCTCATCATGGGCTCTGATGGAGCAAAGCTCTCTAAAAGACACGGTGGAGTCGCAGTCGAAGAGTACAGGAAAGAAGGCTTTTTGCCTGAGGCTCTGGCAAATTATCTTATACTTCTGGGGTGGTCCCCGGGCGAAGACCGCGAGGTCATTTCTTTGAAGGAAGCTGTGAAGCTCTTCGAGCTGTCGGCGATGAACGCCGCTCAAGTCATGTTTGACATTCAAAAGCTCAAGTGGCTGAACGGCGAATACATCGTCAGAAAAAAGACAGAAGAGCTTCTGCCTTTTATCAAGTGCCAGCTTATCGCAGCAGGAATAGAGTTATCCGGATTAAGCGATGACTATCTTCGAAGGCTCATCGACCTCTATAAGATAAGGATCAAAACCTTTCAAGAATTTGTAGACCTGACCGAGAGCTTCTTTCGGGATGATTATACCGTGGACAAAGAAGGCAAGAAGGATTATCTCGACCGAAAAGAGAATAAAGAAAACATTTTGTTATTTGCTGAGCGGCTGGCAGAGCTTGAAGATTTCAGGAAGGAGAATATAGAAAAAATCTGCCGCAGCCTTGCTGAGGAAAAAGGCATTAAAGCCGCTGATATTATCCATCCGACACGGGTGGCGATAACCGGAAGAACAAAAGGAGCAGGGCTTTTTGAAATCATGGAACTTCTTGGCAGGGAAAAAACATTGGAGCGGATGAGGAAGGCGGGGAAATGAGCAGACCTGAAACCAAATCAAATTTTATAAGAGAGATTATTGAAGAGGACATAAAAAATAACAAGAATGAGGGACGAGTCCAGACCAGGTTTCCGCCTGAGCCGAACGGCTATCTTCATATCGGGCATGCCAAATCCATCTGCCTGAATTTCGGCCTTGCCAGAGATTATAGAGGCCTCTGCAACCTGCGCTTTGATGATACCAACCCGGAGACAGAAGAAGTCAGCTATGTGGAATCCATCAAGGAAGATATCAGATGGCTCGGATTTGACTGGGAGGAAAGGGAATTTTACGCGTCAGGTTACTTTGAAAAGCTTTACGACTATGCTCTGGAGCTTGTGAAAAAAGGGAAGGCCTATGTCTGTGATTTGAATATCGACCAGATAAGTGAGTTCCGCGGGACGCTGAACAAGCCGGGCAAAGAGAGTCCTTATCGAAACCGCTCTGTCGGTGAAAATCTGGACCTCTTGCGGCGGATGAAGGGTGGCGAATTTGAGGACGGCTCTCGCGTCTTACGGGCGAAGATTGAAATGTCCCATCCCAATCTTTTGATGCGCGACCCGGTTCTTTACCGGATTCGCAGGGCAAAGCATTACCGGACGGGCGAGACTTGGTGCATCTATCCCACCTATGACTGGGCGCACGGGCTTTCCGATTCGATCGAAGGCATCACCCATTCCATCTGCACCTTGGAATTCGAGGTTCATCGCCCGCTCTATGACTGGATTCTGGAGGAATTGGGAGTCCATCATCCCCGGCAGATCGAGTTTGCGCGTCTCAATTTGAGCCACACGGTTTTGAGCAAGCGCAGACTCTTAGAGCTGGTGAGAGAAGGATATGTGAGCGGATGGGATGACCCGAGGATGCCGACCATCTCTGGGCTGAGGAGAAGGGGATACACGCCAGAATCCATCAGGAATTTTTGCGAGCTTATCGGAGTGGCAAAGTTCAATAGCATTGTCGATATCGCCCTGCTCGAAGACTGCCTTCGCCAGGAGCTGAACAAAATGGCTCAGCGGAAGATGGCTGTCTTGCGGCCGCTCAAGGTGGTCCTTGTGAACTATCCTGAAGGCAAGGTTGAGGAGCTTGATGCCGTCAATAATCCTGAGGATTTAGGAGCAGGGACGAGGAAAGTTCCCTTTTCACGTGAGCTATACATCGAAAGGGAGGATTTCCGTGAAGAGCCTCCCAAGAAATTTTTCCGCCTGGCTCCTGGCCGGGAAGTTCGCTTGCGCTATGCCTATTTTATTACCTGTGTCGATGTCGTCAAGGACCCAAAGAGCGGCCAGATTATTGAACTCCGCTGCAAGTATGACCCGAGCACAAGGGGCGGTGATGCTCCTGACGGCCGCAAGGTCAAGGCGACGCTGCACTGGGTTTCAGCAGCCCATGCTCTTGACGCTGAAGTCCGTTTATACGACACTCTTTTTACCAAAAGGGACCCCAACGAGGTCGCTGAAGGCGAGGATTGGAAATCAAACCTGAATCCAAAATCTCTTGAGGTTCTAACTTCATGCAAGGTGGAGCCCAGCTTGAAGGGGGCTGTGCCCGGAAGCCTCTTCCAGTTTGAGAGGCAGGGATATTTTTGTGCGGATTGCGTTGATTCTTCACCTCAAAAGCTTGTCTTTAACCGCACAGTCACTCTGCGTGATACCTGGGCCAGGATTGTCAGCGCCGGCAAGGAAAACGAGTAGCGCAAAAGCAAAGCCTATTTGGATTGGAGTATTTA
>CAZGMN010000017.1:0-23766 GCA_964526905.1 uncultured Eubacteriales bacterium | reverse complement strand
GGAGAAGACGTCAATTATTTGTATGTTCTGATGCCGATGAAATTATAGCCTGCTTTCATACAATTAAAGAGCGAGCCATAAATAAGGGGGGAATTAAAAAGGAATAATGAACTGCGTTAGATAATAGCTACAGCTACCGTGCACCCTTTTTAATTATGGAGGTGATAACAGGGTAAAGGGCAACTCTATTTTTAAGATAAAGATAGAGTAAGAATCCGGCGACAAAAAGAGCCAGGAGTAGGCCTCCAAGGCTCGCTGCCGAGGAGGGGAGAGAGAGAAGAAGAGATAAAACATATCCCGCTCCCAGGCCTAAAAGAGAGGCCGCAAGAAGAGAAGAGAAGAGCAGAATTAAGAATTTGTTGTATTTAGCCTCAGGGATGTCAACCTCAACCTCATCTCCAGGGGAGGCGCCCAATGAGTTTTGGGCGCTAATGATGCCCCTTTCTTGATTCTTTCCCAAGCAAAGGGTGCGCGCGCCGCAGCCTTCACAGGCTTCCAAAAGACACTCAACCTGCACTTGGGCTAAATTATCTTTAATGCCGACAACAATCCCGGTGTCTATCATTTTATTTCTTGATGCGGCCAATGGCTGCAGTCGGGCATTTTTCAATCTCAGGAATCGATTCCGGGGCAATCTTTTTGTAATCGATGATTTTGGCCAAGTTGTTTTCCATAACAATCGCCTCAGGACAGGCCCGGACGCAGATTCCACAGGCAATGCAGGCGTTCTTACAGAACTTCCTGGCCACAGGCCCCCTATCTCTGGAGCGGCAGAAGACGAGGACCGCTTGGGAAAGAGGGTGAAGCTCAAAGAGATTGCGGGGGCAGGCCTCGACGCATTTTCCGCAGGCCGTGCACATCTCCTCCTCGACTCGAGGCAGACCGTCTTTCCCCATTTCGATGGCGTCAAAGGGACAGGCGCGAGCGCAGTCTCCAAAATGCAGGCAGCCATAGGAGCACTGTTTGTTTCCGCCAATGAGATGGGCTGCACTGCAGGTCGAAATTCCAAGGTATGAGCCTCTGTCCTTCGCTGCCTCAAAGCTCCCTCGGCAGTGGAGGCGAGAAGCGCTTTTTAGGGCTGCCTCTGCCTTGACTCCAAGAATAGCGGCAATCTGCGTCGCAACCGCCTCTCCTCCGGCGAAACATCCGGTGGGCAGGGCCCGGCCGGAAACGACGGCCTCGGCAAAAGCCTGGCATCCAGCAAAACCGCAGGCGCCGCAATTGGCTTGAGGAAGGACGCCGGCGATTTTTTCAATCTTGGGATCGATGTAAACCTGGAGCTTTCTATAAGCAAAGACGAGCCCGACAGAAAAAAGGAGCCCAAGAAATCCCATGGTTAGAATTGGTATCAAAATTCCGGTCATTTTATCATCCCTGAAAAACCGAAGAAGGCCAGGGCGATGATGCCTGTGACGATAAGGGAGATTCCTGCTCCTTTTAGGGGTTCAGGCACATCAGCCAGGTCAAGCTGCTCGCGGATGGCGGCCATCAAGACAATCGCCAGGGTGAAGCCAAGACCGGCGCTGACTCCGAAGACAACGGTTTCGGCGAAGTTATAATTTTTTAAGGCAGCGAGCAGGGCGAGGCCCATGATGCAGCAGTTGACGGTGATCAATGGGAGATAGATGCCCAAGGCCTGATAGAGAGGAGGGCTTGTTTTTTTGATAAACATCTCGACCAGTTGAACCAAGGAGGCGATGACAAGGATGAAGGCGACAATCTGCAGGTAATCAAGCTTATAGGGAATAAGAATCCAGTGGTTGATGGGCCAAGTCACAACAGCCGTGAGAGACATGACAAAGGTGACCGCAGTTCCCATTGAGAGAGAAGAGTCAATCCTCTTCGAAATTCCGAGGAAGGGGCAAATGCCCAAAAAATAATGATAGACGAAGTTATTGATCAGGATGGCCGAGAAAAAAAGCATGAGCAGTTCCAACTCTATCTCCTGAGTTTTATTTTGCGTTCAATCTGATTGGCGAAAGCAATGAGCAGGCCCAAGGTGATGAAGGCTCCAGGAGGAAGGATCATGATAATCCAGGGCTCAAACCAGGTTCCTAAAACTCTATAGCCGAGCCATGTTCCGCTTCCTAAGATTTCTCTGATAGAGCTCAAAATCAACAAAGCCAGGATATAACCCAGGCACATGCCCAGGGCATCAACGAGAGAGCGGCCGACGGTGTTTTTTGAGGCAAAGGCTTCAGCTCGTCCCAGAATAATACAGTTGACGACGATCAAGGGAACATAGGGACCCAGGCTCTTTGAAATCGCGGGAAAAGATGCAGCCAGAAAACGGTCGGCCATAGTTACGAAGGTGGCGATAACGACAATATAGGACGCAATCCGGACCTGATTGGGAATGATCTTTCTCAGCAGGGAGACAAGGAGCGAGCTGAAGATGAGAACAAAGCTGACAGCCAAGCCCATGGCTACGCCGTTGATCAGGGCGTTGGTAATGGCCAGGGTTGAGCACATCCCCAGCAGCTGGCGAGAGACAGGGTTCTCTTGCCACAGGCCTTTATTGAAATCTTGGAGAAAACTTCTATTCGGCACTCTTTTCCTCGATTCTAAACTTACCTTCTGCTTTTAGCTTTCTTGCTTTTTCCAGGGAGCTGTTGACGCAATTGAGAACCGATTCCGAGGAGACAGTCGCTCCGGTTATTGTGTTGACTTCTGAAGAAGAAAGCTGCTCGGGAGTTTGGACAGCCGGCTTTCGCAGGCGGAGAGGAACGCTGCAGTCCTTGTCCTCCCAAAACCTTAGAAATAAATCATAGCTTGAAATTTTTGCTCCCAGGCCGGGCGTTTCTTTCTGGTCAAGAATGAAAAGGCTGGTTATTTTGTTTAGAGAAGGATTTGTCCCGACGATTAAAGATATTTTGTCTTGAAAGCCAGCAGCAGTTATTTGAATAGCAAAGCCAAGGGTGTCGCCAGCGTCGTTCTTTCCGGTGTAGACGGCGAATTCTTTTTCTTCATACAGTTTTTGGCTTGCTTGAGTTCCGGGAATAACCTGGGTGATGGCCTCTTCTATTTCTTGCTTTTTGTTAAGGGCAATCCTATCCCTGGTTAAAAAATTAACGCTCACCAGGAGGCTGCCGGATAGCAGCCCGATCGAAGTCAAAACCACGATCATCCTGGAAGAGAGCCTCATTCTTTTCTCCTTTGACCCAGGATGCGGGGGCGGATGTTGTGGCTGAGGAGAGGAACAAAGGCGTTCATGATGAGGATGGAATACATGACCCCTTCAGGATAGCCGCCGAACAGACGGATCAAGCCGACAAGAAAGCCTATGCCGAGAGCATAAATCCAGGTTGCGAGAGGAACGACGGGCGTCGTCACCAGGTCTGTTGCCATGAAAAGGGCGCCAAGGAGCAGACCTCCGGCCAAGAGGTGAAAGAGGGGAGAGGCATATTTTCCCGGATTGGCAATCCAGAAGACGCCGGTAAAGGCAGAGAGAGAGAGCAGGATCGCCAGGGGAATGCGCCAGTCAATTACCCGGCGGAAAAGGAGGTAGAGCCCGCCAAGAAGGAGGGCGATGGCAGACGTTTCTCCCAAGCAGCCGCCGATATTTCCCCAAAAGAGGTCCTTGAGCGAAGTGAGGGTTCCAAGAGCGACAGCATTCTGAAATTTAAGGCCTGCCAGCGGAGTGGCGAAGGTTACGGTGTCTATTTTTAAGGTTACAGGCGGAATCCAGGTGGTCATTGCCACGGGAAAGGCTGCTTGGAGAAAGGCTCTACCGACCAGGGCAGGATTAAAAATATTATATCCCAGGCCCCCAAAGACCTGTTTGCCGAGGGCTATGGCCACGACAGCTCCGATGATAGCCGAAGCTATAGGAAAGGATGGAGGGAGGGTCATGGCCAAAAGGACGCCGGTGAGTATCGCCGAGCCATCCCAAAGGGAATGGAGCGCTTTTTTTCGCAGCTTGAGAAAAAGGGCTTCTGTAATCAGGCAGGCAAGGACACAGGAGAGGAGCAGGAAGAGAGCCCTGAGTCGGAAGAAATAGAGAGAGGCAAGAAAGGCAGGGATAAGGCTGATAAGGACGGCGTACATGATTTTAGGAACAGAGTCCTTATCCCTGAAATGGGGCGAAGATTGAAGGATGAA
This sequence comes from uncultured Eubacteriales bacterium, assembly GCA_964526905.1. Classification (GTDB taxonomy): domain Bacteria; phylum Acidobacteriota; class Aminicenantia; order Aminicenantales; family Aminicenantaceae; genus CAZGMN01. The sequence continues at coordinate 19,665 of CAZGMN010000017.1, read as the reverse complement.
TGTTTTTTCAGGCATCAGCTACTCTTTTTTCTTTTTAGGGCCGCCACTTTATTTTTCCCTAAACGGATCCAATGGACAAGGGGAATTTTTGATGGACAGGAGTATTGGCAGCAGCCGCATTCGACGCAATCCAGGACTCCCCATTTTTCAGCTTCGGCCAGATTATTGAACTGGACATATTTTGCCAGCTGCGTCGGAATGAGGCCCATTGGGCAATGTTCAACGCAGCGCCCGCAGCGGATACAGGCATGCTCCGGCTGTGGCCGCGGCGTTTGCCAGGCAAGGATGCCGGAGGTTCCCTTAACGACCGGCACTTCCAACGTCCATTGGGCAAGGCCCATCATCGGGCCGCCCATAACCAAGAGGTTTGCCTCATCAGCCAGGCCTCCGCAGAAATCAATGACTTTCTGGAAGGGCGTTCCAATGCGAACGACGAGATTCTTGGGATTTTTGATTCCATTGCCGGTGACGGTCAGGGCTTTTTCATAGAGAGGCTTTCCTGTGTTTGCGGCTTCCCAGATAGCCTTGACCGTTCCCACATTTTGAACGACGACTCCGACGTCAAAGGGAAGCCCGCCCCTTGGGACTTCTCTTCGCAGAAGAGCAAAGATTAAATTTTTTTCTGCGCCCTGAGGATATTTTGTCTTTAAAAGAGCGATTTCTGTTGATGAAGCCTTTTCAGAATTAGAATCCGAGGGAATGGGAGAGGAAGCGCCTAATATCTTTCGAAATAGCCGGAAAGCCTCTTTCTTGTTGTCTTCTATTCCGATGATGATTTTTTTTGCCCCGGAAGCAATCCGGGCCAGCTCGGCTCCCTTCAGGATGTCTTCTGGAGTCTCGAGCATGAGTCTGTAATCTGCGGTCAGCATCGGCTCGCATTCACAGCCGTTGATGATCAAGGTGTCGATGGGCTTATCCTTGGGAGGAGAGAGCTTGACCGCCGTGGGAAAGGCCGCCCCTCCCAAGCCGACGACTCCTGCCTCCCTGATAAGTTGACGGATCTCGTCGGCACTCAAAGAGAAGGGGTCTTTCCTCCCCTCTTTTTGGAGAGCACGGTCCTGGCCGTTGTTGGAAATTGTTATAGCAAGGCAAGGATTTCCTGCCGGATGGCTATGGTCGTCCACGGAAAGAACCTTACCTGAAACACTGGAATGCACAGGAGCTGAAAAAAGCGTCCGGGCCTCACCGATTTTCTGGCCGAGATAGACCTCCTCTCCTTTTTGAACCAAAGGCTCGGCTGGCTTGCCAAAATGCTGGAGAAGAAGGATTGAAACTCTTTCTGGAGGCGGCATAACTTCCAGGGCCATATCCGCCGTCATCTCCTTTAATTCTGGCGGATGAACACCGCGGGGAAAGCTTTTATTTGCCATTGGCTTCTTTAAGCAAAAAATTAAATATAAAGTTTAGGAAATCTCCTGCCCAATTGTCAAATAAAAGCTAAGGCTGTGTGTCGAGAAAGCATACCGCGAATAATTTCATTGATTTTTTCCAGGCAGTGTAATAATAAGTAGATAAATTCAAGGATTCCATCTTAAAAAAGGGAGAAAAACATGGCGATTGAAACAAGAGAGGTCAGAGGCAAGAAAGACCTGAAAACATTCATCTACCTTCCTGAGAAGATACACGCCGCCCATCCCAATTGGGTCCATCCGATTTACATGGACGAATGGAAATACTTCAACCCGAAAAAGAACAGGGCTTTTTCCTATTGCGAGACGATCATGCTTCTTGCTTTCCGCGGAAAAGAAGCAGTGGGAAGAATTATGGGTATTATCAACCATCGTTATAACGACTACAAGAAACTGAAGACAGCGCGCTTCGGCTATTTGGAAACACGGGAAGACGAGGAGGTTATCCGCACGCTTCTCGGGCGCATCGAGAATTGGGCAAGGGAGAAGGGGATGACAAGGGTTGTCGGGCCCTATGGCTTTTCAGACCAGGATCCGGAGGGCTTTTTGATCGAGGGCTTCGAGCATCGGGCGACAATTGCCACCTATTATAATTTTGAATGGATGCCAAGGATTGTCGAAAAACTGGGATATACAAAAGATGTGGATTATTATGTTTACAAATTAGATGTCCCCAAAGAAATCCCGGAGTTCTATAAAAGAATCTATGAGAGAGCCCAGAGGAGGGGAAATTTCGAGGTGGTCGAATTCAAAAAGAGAAAAGAGTTAAAGCCCGAGGTTAAGGCAGTTCTCAGCCTTATGAATGAATGTTACATGGACAGCAACATCTACGGCTACGCGCCTTTGGATGAAGAGGAGATGGAGGAGCTGGCCAAACGATACATGCCTGTGCTTGACCCGAGGTTTGTGAAAGTCGTCAAGAAAGATGGCGAGGTGGTGGCCTTTATTGTCGGCATGCCTGACCTAACCGAAGGCATCCAAAAAGCGCGGGGCCGTCTCTTCCCGTTTGGCTTTCTGAAGATTTTGCGGGCCGCAAAGAAGACCAAGCAACTTGACCTTCTCCTCGGTGCCATCAAGGAGAAATACCGGGGCATGGGGCTCGATGTGATGATGGGCGTCAAGACCCTCCTCTCTGCCAGCAAGGCGGGTATGGATGTGATGGATACTCATCATGAGCTGGAAGAGAACGTTAAGGTCAGGGCTGAGATGGAGAGAATGGGGGGAAAGCTTTACAAACGCTATCGCGTCTTCAAAAAAGAGCTCTGATTTTTCGCCTTATTTTGCCTCGGCCCAGTTCACTCCCCAGCCGAGGTGGACCTTCAGCGGAACCTTTAGAGGGAAAACATTCTCCATTTTTCTCTTGACCGCAGCTTCCAGCTCCTCTCTTTCTTCATCAGAAACCTCAAAGACGAGCTCGTCGTGGACTTGAAGAATCATCCTTGACTTAAGCCTCTTTTCTTTTATTTCCCGCCAGATGTCTATCATGGCCTTCTTCATCAGGTCTGCGGCAGAGCCCTGGATGGGAGTGTTGAGTGCGATGCGGCGGCCGATCTGCTGGATTGTTTTATCCTTGTGTCTGAGCTCGGGCACCTGGCGTTTTCTGCCGAAGATCGTTTGAGAGAATCCCTTTTCCTGGGCACTCTTGACCATTCTTTCCAGAAATTCGTAGACCCTTGGGTGTTTCTCGTAATAGAGGTCGATGAATTTCTGAGCCTCTGAAGCCGAGGTTTCAAGCTCTTTTGCCAGGGAAAAGGCGGAAGTTCCATAGATGATGCTGAAGTTGATGATTTTTGCTTTCCTCCGCCGCTCTTCTTCCGCAAGGCATGAAGAGTCGCCGAAGACTCGAATTGCGGTTTCCTGGTGAACGTCACGATCGGCGAGAAAAGTTTCAATCAGAGCCTCGTCCTCTGAGAGATGAGCCAAGACTCTGAGTTCGATCTGAGAATAATCGGCAGAGAGGAAGAGGCATCCCTTCTCGGGAATAAAGGCTTGCCTGAAGCGCTGTCCCAGCTCTCCCCTCACAGGAATGTTTTGCAGGTTTGGGTCGCTTGAGGAAAGTCTGCCGGTGGCAGTCACGGCCTGGTTGTAGGAGGTATGAATCCTCCCTGTCTCCGGATTAAGAAGAAGGGGAAGAGCGTCGGCATAGGTCGACTTCAGCTTGGACAGTTGCCTGTATTCCAGGGCATATTGAGCAACAGGATGAAGCAGGGCTAATTCTTGCAGGGTGTTAACATCCGTCGAATAGCTTTTTGTTTTTTTTGTTTTTTTCGATGAAGGGAGGTTGAGCTTGGTGAATAATATCTCGCCCAACTGCTGAGGAGAGTTTAAGTTGAATTCGACGCCGCAAATCTCGAAAATCTTTTTCTGGAGATGTTCGAGTTCGTCTTGAAGCTCTGCAGAGAGGGATTTGAGAGCCTTGGTATCGACCTTGACCCCCCACATTTCCATGTCAGCCAAAACCTCGATGAGCGGGAGTTCAAGGTCTCGGTAAAGGCTGTTTAGTCCTTGCTCTTTAACCTTTTGCCAGAGAATTTGACAGAGCTGAAGTGCCAGGTCTGCGTCCTGACAGGCATAAGGCAAAACGCGTTCGATATCCACTTGGTTCATTGTCGCCTGCTTTTTTCCCTTTCCGACAAGGTCTTCATAATGAATGGTGTTGACCTGGAGATAGGCTAAAGCCAGCCTATCCAGATTGTGCTTTCCCCAGTTAGGCTCGAGGAGATAGGAGAGAATCATCGAGTCCAAATCTAAGCCGCGGAGCTGGATTCCCTCTCTCTTTAAGACGATATAGTCATACTTGATGTTCTGGCCGACCTTCCTGATTCCCGGCTCAGAGAGAACCTGTTCAAGCAGGCCGAAGGCTTTTTCTTTAGGAATCTGCGGCGCAGCATGTGGATAGTCATGGCGGAGGGGAAGATAGAAGGCTTGGCCGGCTTCGGTCGAGAGGGACATGCCGACCAAGCGGGCCCTGGTGGGAAAAGGACTGTCTGTTTCTGTGTCCAGAGAAACACGCTTTGCCTTTTTTATCCGGGCGACAAGCTCGCCGAGCTCCTTCTCTCCAAAAACACTCTCGTAATCTTTTTTGCCGCTCTCCGGCTTTTTTAGATACTCGGCTAAGAGAGAAGAAAATTCGAGTTCCTGGTAAAGCCCAATGAGTTCCTTATCATCGGGCGCGGCGACAGAAAAATCTTCAAGATTGAACTTCAAATCAAGTTCCTTTTCGATTGTCGCCAGCTGCTGGCTGAGCTTGAGTTTGTCAAGGTTTTGTTTGATGGCTTCCTGCAGGCGGGGCTTCTTTATCTTGTCCAGATTTTTTAGAAGATTCTCCACAGAGCCGAATTCTCCGATGAGCTCTTTGGAGGTCTTCTCTCCAATCCCCGGGACTCCGGGAATGTTGTCGGTGGAATCACCCCAGAGAGCGAGGACATCGGTAACCTGCGAGGGCAAGACTCCGAAATAACTCTTCACCTTCTCCCGGTCAATATAGATTTCTTTCACAGGATTGTAGACAATCGTCAGCTCATCAACGAGCTGAAAGATGTCTTTGTCGTTGGTGACGATGACGGAGGGCATGTTTTGAGAGGAGGCCAGGCGCGCCAGGCTGGCAAGGACATCATCGGCTTCGTAATTTTCGTATTCGAAAAAAGGGATTTTCATGGCTCTGATAATTTTTTTCACCACAGGAATCTGGACGGCGAGGTCTTCTGGCATGGGTTTGCGGTGAGCTTTATATTCCTTGAAGGCTTTGTGGCGAATGGTTGGGCCCTTGGCATCAAAGACTATGCCCAGGTAGGCAGGCTTTTCTTTTTCCATCAATTTTCTGAGCATGCTGATGAAGCCATAGACAGCGTTGGTTGGGAATCCTTTTGAGGTTGAAAGGCGTTGGATGGCGTAATAGGAACGATAGAGAAGAGAGGTGCCGTCGATCAGAAAAAGCTTGTTTTCAGCCATTCACATCCCTTGAGCGGCATGCCTTTTCAGCAAATGCTCTTCTCATCCTTGGCCCCACGACCATCAGGAATAAATTGGTTTTATTTTTATCAGAGGTGATCAAATTTCCCGTCGGTAATATTCTTTAGAATTTCGTTGTGCTGGTCGTCGATGATTTTTTTGATTTTTTCTGTTAGGTCCGGGAGGCCGAGATAGGCGGTGTAGAAAGCCCTTCGTGTCGAAAGCAGCCTTCCGGATTTATAGATAAGGGATTCGACATAATGAGCTTCGATGCCTTTATCCTGAGTTTGGACATGAAAGGACTCTCCCTTATGAATGATTTCGGTGTTGATTCCACTCATGAGAAAATTCTCTACTATTATACTCTTAAAGCTCAAGATATCAAGCGATTCGACATTCGATGAAATTCGCCGGGGCATAAGCATCTCCCCTTGTGTGATTTTCTTTAGGTGTCGGAATCGCTCTTCGGATCCGGCGATGTGGCCTTATGAGGAATTCCAATGTCTTTTTGAAATCATATATCTGGAGGGGCTTCCGGCTTGGACGGATTTGTTGACAAAGGAAAGTAAGATGGTATAATAAAAAGCTCATTTGGGAAGGGAAAAATGATAATAGATATTGATAAGCTGCCCAAAGAAGGCTTGAGAATCTCCAAGGAATTTGAATTCTTCAGCGTCGACCTCGTCGATGAAGACGCTGTTTTTCTTGATCCGGTTCGGGCTGAGCTCAATATCAAAAAAATAGGAGAAGAGATATTCGTCAAAGGAAAGCTCACCACTCGCCTCAGTTTTGTTTGCAGCCGCTGTCTCGCTCCTTTTGAATATCGGGTCGATTCAAAGTTTGACCTGGTTTTTCTTCCGGAAGAGCTTAACATGGTCAAGGACCAACTGGAAGAGGAGGATATAAATAAATTCTTCTATTCCGGCTGCAAGCTGGACATTGAGCAGCTGGTTTTGGAGCAGTTGAACTTGGCCTTTCCGGCCAAGCCTTTATGTTCTGAAAATTGCCAGGGACTCTGTCCAGTCTGCGGAAGAGTCATACACAACGGCGAGTGTGCCTGCGTGACGAAAAGCTCCGACCCTCGCCTTGACAAGCTGAAGACTTTTTTAAGAGATAAAAGATAAATGGCTAATCCAAAGAGAAGACATTCTCACTCACGGAAATGCAGGAGAAGGGCGCACGATGCCCTTCCTATCCCTTCTTTAGCTCTCTGCCCCAACTGCGGCAACCCTAAGCTGCCTCATCGAGCTTGCCCAGAATGCGGATTTTACCGAGCAAGACAGGTTATTGAAGGAAGCGAAACTTAAGAGGGGGATGGGTGAAGGTCGCTCTTGACGCAATGGGCGGAGATTTTGGCCCAAAAGTCACGGTCGAAGGTGCGGTCAAGGCTTCCAAGGAACATAAGGTCGAGGTCTTGCTCGTGGGCGATGAAGCGCTAATAAAAAAGGAAATCGAGAAGCTCAACCATACAAAAGCAAAAGTGACAATCATCAGCGCTTCTGAAGCCATCGCCATGGGCGAGGGCTTGCTTTCTTTCCGCAGGAAGCAGCGCTCTTCCATTCGCATCGGGGCCCAGCTGGTCAAGGACGGAGAAGCAGAGGCATTTGTCAGTGCTGGGAATACGGCCGCCGTTGTCTATATCTCGAAAAAAGTTTTGGGCTCCTTAAAAGGTATAGATAAGCCTGCCCTTTCCCTGCTTGTTCCGACTTTGAAAGGGCTTGCGCTCCTGATCGATGTCGGAGCGAATGTCAACTGCCGCCCTCATCATTTAGAGCAGTTTGCGATCATGGGCCATGTTTTCATGGAAAATATTCTGGGCTTAAAGCAGCCAAGAATTGGTTTGATGAGCGTTGGCGAGGAGAAATCAAAAGGGAACGAGTTGACGAAAGAAGTTTTTGAAAGGCTTCAGTCTTCTCCCTTGAATTTCATCGGCAATATCGAGGGCAAAGATATCTTTTCTGGGAAAGCCGATATCATCGTCAGCGACGGCTTCACCGGAAACATTGCCCTGAAAGTCAGCGAAGGAGTAGTGGAAACAATTTTTTACATGGCTCGAAACGAGATCATGAAAAATATTTTCTCTAAATTAGGTTTTTTTCTGATGAAGAGAAACTTGAAAAGAGTTTATAAAAAGGTCGATTACACAGAATATGGCGGGGCGCAGCTTCTCGGAGTCAATGGAGTCTGCATCATCGGCCATGGCCGTTCCAACCCCGCGGCTGTCAAGAATGCGGTGAGGATGGCCAAGGACTTTGTCGTGAACAGAGTCCAAGAGAAAATTCAGGATGAAATAGCCAGGATTTCACATCCATTGGACGCAACTGAGGCTTGATATGAATTTCAAAGGAAGAATTTCTTTGGTCACCGGAGCTTCCCAGGGAATCGGTGAAGTCGTAGCCGTTGAGCTGGCCAAAGAAGGAGCGGAGGTCATTCTGGTTGATGTCCAGGAAGAGAAGCTGAATGAAGTCGCAAAAAGGATAAAAGAGAATCAAGGAGTAGCGTCTGCCTATTCTGCAGATGTCTCGCGCCTTGAGCAGGCAATGAAAGTTGTCGAGCAAGTCTTGGAAAAACACAAAAAAATAGACCATTTGATCAATAATGCAGGAATAACAAGAGATAACCTTTTGATGCGGATGACAGAGCAAGAATGGGATGCAGTCTTGGCGGTGAATTTAAAAGGAGTTTTTAATTTTTCAAAAGCTGTCATCCGGAGCATGATCAGCAGCCGCTATGGTCGAATCGTCAGCATCTCTTCGGTTGTCGCCCTGATTGGAAATGCCGGACAGTGCAACTATTCGGCTTCAAAAGCCGGAATTATTGGTTTCACCAAGTCCTTGGCCAGGGAAGTCGCTTCAAGGGGTATTACCGTCAACGCCGTCGCTCCGGGCTTCATTTCCACAGCCATGACCGAAAGCCTTCCGGAGACGGTCAAGAAAATATTCCTTGATTTGATTCCGATGAAAAGATTCGGGACGCCGGAGGAAGTTGCTCATATCGTCAAATTCCTTCTTTCTGATGAGGCCAGCTATATCACCGGTCAGGTCATCAATGTCAACGGCGGAATGTTTATGTAGAAATAATAATTTAATTAAATTAGGAGGGATAAGATGGAAAGAGATGAATTACTGAAGAAAATAAAGGCCATTGTTTCAGACAAGCTCAGTATTAGTGAAGATCAAGTCACAGAAGGAGCGTCTTTTATCGATGATTTGGGCGCCGATTCTCTGGACACGGTGGAGTTAGTCATGGCCCTCGAGGATGAGTTTAATATGGACATTCCCGATGAAGAAGCCGAGAAACTGACGACTGTGGGCAAGGCCATGGATTATATTCTTAGCAACGTCGCCAAATAGGAATCCCCAAGCGCCGGATGGGACCATATTCTTATTCTAAAAGGACTGACGCCGAAAGGCGGGTGGTCATTACCGGGATTGGTCTCATTACGCCCTTGGGCGTCGGGGTTGAAAAGAGCTGGGAAGCCGCCCTGCAGGGGAAAAGCGGCATCAGCCTCATCAGCAGGTTTGACACCTCGAGATTCTCCACTAAAATCGGAGGAGAAGTTAAGGGCTTTGATTCCCTTGCTTTTATCGACAAGAAAGAACTGCGGAAGATGGACCGTTTCATCCAGCTTGCCCTGGCTGCCGCTGAGCTTGCGGTTCGGGATTCCGGCTTAAACCATGGCGCTCTGGAAGGAGAGAGGTGCGGAGTCTATGTTGGGTCTGGGATTGGAGGTATCGGCTCCATTGAAGAAACCCATAAGACGCTGCTCGAAAGAGGGCCAGACCGCGTCTCTCCTTTTTTCCTGGTCTCGGCCATCATTAATGAAGCTTCAGGCCAGATTTCGATAAAGTACAGAGCTAAGGGTCCGAATTCAGCCACGGCGACGGCCTGCACGACCAGCACCCATGCCATCGGGGATTCCTTCCGGATTATCGCCAGGGGAGACGCGGAGATCATGCTCTCCGGAGGTTCGGAAGCACCGCTGACGCCTCTTGGCCTTGCCGGTTTTTGTGCGATGCGCGCTCTTTCTTTAAGAAACGACCAGCCGGAGAAAGCCTCTCGTCCTTTCGATGCCGAACGGGATGGATTTGTCATGGGAGAAGGAGCCGGAGTCCTCATTCTCGAAGAGTTGGGGGCTGCTTTGAAGCGGGGCGCTAAAATTTATGCCGAAATCGTCGGCTATGGGATGAGTGCCGACGCCTATCATGTCACGGCCCCGGCGCTGGATGGAGAGGGCGGTGCCCTGGTCATGGACAGGGCTGTTAAGGATGGCGGCATTGAGCCCAAAGAAGTCGGTTATATCAATGCCCACGGCACCTCAACTCCTTTTAACGACAAAGTAGAAACCCTGGCCATCAAGAAAGTTTTTGGCGAGCATGCCTACAAGCTCAGCGTAAGCTCGACAAAGTCAATGACCGGCCACCTTCTGGGCGCAGCCGGAGCTGTGGAGGCTGGCTACACCGCTCTTTGTCTGAAAAATCAGGTTATGCTTCCGACAATCAACCAGGAGCACCCTGACCCAGAATGTGACCTCGATTATGTTCCCAACAAAGCCCGAGCGGCAGAAATTCATTATGCTTTGAGCAATTCTTTTGGATTCGGTGGGACAAACGGGACTCTTCTTTTGAAAAGGTTCGAAGAGTAACCTGCAGGATAAAGAATTTTATCGAGCGAGCTTCTTCGCTTCTGCTCAAAGGAACGATGAAAATTTGATAAGGAGGTTGGAGTGAACATTTTTGTTTTTGTTAAAAGGGTTCCAGACACTGAATCAAAGATAAAGATCAATCATGAGACGAACGCTGTTGTTGAAGAGGGATTGAATTTCATTTTAAATCCCTATGATGAGCTTGCCGTAGAGGAAGGGCTTCGATTACGAGAATCAAAAGGCGGCAAGGTCATCGCCTTTTCAGTCGGGGATGAGCAGTCGCTGGTTATCTTGAAGAAGTGTTTGGCCATGGGCGCGGATGAAGCCTTTCTGCTGAAGGATAAGACAGCGGAGACCTATGACGGGCTGAGGGTGGCACGGATCATCGCCGGGGCTTTAAAGAAAAAATTCTCCGACTATAGCCTTCTCTTTTTCGGAAAGCAATCTGTTGGAGCAGATAATTCCCAGGTTCCTTCCATGGTGGCAGAGCTTTTAGGTTTGCCTCAGGCGAATGTGGTCACTAAGCTGGAGATTGAAGGAGAGAAGGGCACGGCCTATCGCGAGATAGAGGGGGCAACAGAAAAAGTTGTGTTTTCCCTTCCTGCTGTTATCAGTGCTCAAAAGGGATTGAACGAGCCCCGCTATGAAACCTTGAGGGGCATCATGATGGCTAAGAAGAAAGAAATCCCTGTTATCACCATCGAGGATTTGGGCTTGAAAGAAGACGAACTCGTCCCCTGCTTAGAGATTATCAAGATGGAGAGCCCGGCTTCAAGACAGGCGGGCAAGATTATAGATGATCCGCCCCAGGAAGCAGCCAGGAAGCTTGCAGAATTCTTACGCAAAGAAGCCAAGGTCATTTAAAAGAGATGAAGCATTTCTTACATGATGAACAAAATTATCGATCAGGCTGGGTGATTCGAAAACACGCCGCTTTTGCCCCAGCGATTACTCGGAGGGGGAACAGCTTCGCTTTCCCCCTTCCGACGGTCGCCTCGATTCCATCGAGGCTCCCTGCCTCCCCTTCTCGGGCTTGCGCCCTGCGACCGAGGGGACACACCCCCTCGGCTCCCCCACCTGATTTGTGGCAGGCCACAAATCAGCAAAGGCGGCTCGGTTTCAGGCTTCGCTCTCCTCTCCCTATGGTCGAGGAACCATGCCCGCTCAGCCTTCAAACGGTTTTCTCACCACCCAGCCTGATCTCACTTATGTTCTGGAACTTGAAATGCTTCTTGAGAGGAGGAAAAAGTGATATTAGTCTTTATCGAAGTTAGAGAAGGGAAAGTCAAGAAGCCTTCCTTGGAGGCGCTTTCCGAGGGGAAGAGAAGGGCAAAAGAGCTGAACACAGAAGTCAGCGCTGTTTATCTTGGACACAATTTGGAGAGTCTTGCTTCGGAGATTTTCCCCTACGGTGCTTCAAAGGTCTATATTTTAGAGAATCCTCTGCTCAGCCATTATTCGACTGCGGCTTATGCCCAGGCTCTTTTTTCCTTGGTGGAGGAGATAAAGCCGGAGATCATTTTCTTTTCCGCAAGCTCGATGGGCAAGGATTTAGCCCCCAGGCTGGCAGCCAAGTTAGGAGTGACTGTAGCCACTGACTGCATCAAGACCTCTTGCCGGGATGGAAAGCTCGAAGTCATGCGGCCTATCTTTGCCGGCAAAGCCATTGCCAGCCTGCGCTTCAAGGCTACACCGCATATAGCAACGCTCAGGCCGAATGTCTTTCCTTTAGGCGAGCAAGGGGTGAAAGAGGGCGAAGCAATAAAAAAAGAAGTGGTCATTGCCAAAGACTTGGTCAAGGCCCAGGTGGTTGAGATTTTGAAAGAGAAGGGGGCAGAGCTTGATGTGACCGAGGCCGAGATTGTCGTTTCAGGCGGTAGGGGGATGAAAGGCCCTGAGAACTTTGATTTGCTCAGGGAATTGACATCTCTTCTTCCTCATTCAAGCGTTGGCGCTTCCCGCTCGGCTGTTGATTCAGGATGGATAGACCATCAGCACCAGGTTGGCCAGACAGGGAAGACAGTCTCTCCCAATCTCTACCTGGCATTTGGAATATCAGGGGCTATTCAGCATTTAGCCGGGATGTCGTCCTCAAAGGTCATCGTTGCTGTCAACAAGGACCCCGAAGCCCCTATTTTTAAAGTCGCGGATTTTGGAGTTGTCGGCGACCTTTTTCAGGTCATCCCTTATTTAAAGGAAGAATTGAAAAAGGTGCTCTCAGAATAAAAAAGAAAAAAAGGGAACAATCCCCTTTTTTCTTTTTTTTATTTGTGTTTTAATAGAAGTCAGCAACGAACCTTGAGTGAAGCAGATTCATTTAAGGAAAGGAGGGTGACCATGAAGAATTTATTATTCGCCTTTTTTGCTTCTCTCCTGCTGCTCGCCATTCCTTTCTCTTTAAGAATGACAGGCAGAGCTCAGGAAGCCACCCTGACTGTCGAAGTCGGTGTCATCTGCCGGGATGTTGTTGACCGAGAGCCGGTCGGGCCGGGAGAGAGCTTTGAGGCCACAGTCGGTAAGCTCTTCTGCTTTACTAAAATTGTCGGCGCCAAGGAGCCCGGTAAAATCACGCACGTCTGGTATCACGGCGAAACTGAAAAGTTCAGGATAAATTTGCCTGTGAGTTCTGCAAGCTGGCGCACTTGGAGCAGCAAGACAATCCAGGCCAGCGAGGTGGGAGCTTGGCATGTCGACATCCTTGCCCCTGATGATGCGGTGCTGAAGATCCTGAATTTTGAAATCAAATAAGTTTAAAAGACTTATTCCTCGGGCTTGATGAGGTTGAGCAGGAGCTGATTTTTTTCAGAGCGGCTTTCAGCGACGCTCGTCACATAAATTGCAGGCTTGTCAACCACCGGGCATTTGTTTTCGCAGATTCCGCAGCCGATACAGAGCTTGGTGTCGATGAAAGGAGCCGCCGGCGTTTTTACTGTGCCATCGGGAAGCCTGACTTCAGTCTTAATCAGCTTGATCGCTTTGGGGGACGTCGGGCAGTGTTCTTCGCAGACGATGCAGGGGATGCCCATCGCCCAGGGAAGGCAGCGGTTCTTATTGACCCACGCCAGCCCAATTTTGACATTTATTTTTTCTTTGACCGCCAGCTCTTTTATGGCGCCTGTGGGGCAAACCTGAGAGCAGAGAGAGCAATAGTATTCGCAGTAGCCAATTTTGGGGACGAGCATCGGTGTCCAGATTCCCTGCGGGCCTGCTTCGCTGAGTGCAGGCTGGAGAGCATTTGTCGGGCAGACCTTCATACATTCCCCGCATTTGATACATTTTTGAAGAAATTGCTCCTCGGGAATCGCTCCTGGAGGCCTGATCAATTTTGGATTGGCGCGCCGGGCTGAAGGAGAAAGGTGGAAGAAAGGAACAGCCGCCATTCCCAGCAGCGAGGTGAAGATGAGCTTCCGCCGCGAAAGGTTGACCTGAGGCAATTTCTCGGAAGCCAACTTTGAAGGGATGCCGATGGCGCTTGTGGGGCAGATGGCGCTGCAGCTGAAGCAGTAGTCACATTCTGAGCTTTTCCATTCTTCCTCAGGAAAGGGGTTGGCCTGAGTCTGGCAATGAATGTTGCAGAGACCGCACTGGATGCATTTTTGCTCATCAATTTTCAGCTTGAGAAGATTCCACCTTGAAGCAAGGCCAAGAAAGGCGCCGAGCGGGCAGAGATAACGGCACCAGAATCTTTCCCGGAAAAGATTGAGAAGGAGGATGGCGATGAAAATTGCGCCTAAGAAAAATCCCTGGAAAAAAGTCGAATTGACGGCAACGTTTTCGAAGAACTGAACAAGACTGTCCCCGAACGAGGAGAGGTGGACGAGGTAAAAGACGTTGAGGAATGAAGAGAAGGAATGGCTGAGAGCAGGAAGAAGGCTGGTGACAGAAGAGCGATAAAGAAGGGAGAGGGGGTCAAAGATTCCCACAAGGTCGAGAGAGAAAAGAGTTCCGACAAAAACAAAAAGCAGAATGTAATATTTCCAAGCAAGAAGCTTTGTTTTGACATCCTTTGGCTTGAGCAGTTTCGATTTCTTGAAGATAAAAGAAAAGAATTGATGCATTGAGCCCAGAGGGCAGACCCAGCCGCAGACAACCCTCCCCAAGATAATGGTCAAGAGGAGAGTCAACGCAGCAAAGAGGAAGCTTGCCAAGATAGCCCGGGAAGCGATGAATGTTGCCACTGCCAGCAGCGGATCAAAATGGAAAAATATTTCCACACGGCCGATGTAGTCTTTTCCAGGAAAATGAGTTCTCAAAAGGAGATAAAAAAAGAGGAGGAAAAAGACAGATTGGCCGAGGATGCGAAGGACCTGAATTAGACGATATTTCTTAGAGCGTTTTTTTTTCAATGGCCAACCTCTCCAGGTTGATTTCTCCAAATCCTTTTTGATGGGCAAGCTGAAGATAAGGCAATTCCTTGGGGCCGATGCCGAAGAAGCTTGCGCCCGCCGTATCAATGGCTACGTAATCTTTTCCGGCCACCACTGTTTTGTGAAGCTTGACGTCGGACAGCCTCCCGCCCTGAGGCCCATTCCGCACAAGAATCCTGTAGCCGTCGAGGAGTGTGAGGCAGGGCTTGAAGAATGAAGCCAGGTCGACCATGGCCGCGTCAAGCCTTTGGTGGAGCTGATTGCGGCTTCCGCCAAGAGCTCCCAGCCAATTTTTCATTCCCAACGTTACCCTCGACAGGCTGTGGGTTTTGGCAATGGGAGCGTTTATGATTTTATCTGCCTCGACAAAATCCGTATAGACTTCCCATTCTTTAAGCCACTCTCCGTTAAGAGCCATTTTTTTCAGCCGATGGGGATTGGGAAGGAGGACCTTGGCCCCGGCCTCTTTGGCCGCGGCTTCGATTCCGGAGCGGACATAGGTCCTGTTGGCCGGGTTGCAGGGATTGTCTATAATCTTGACCTCTTTTGCCCCTGCCTCGAAGCAGAGTTCGACGAGAGTCTTGACGATTTCAGGATTGGTGCAGGCGGCAAGCTCCGGAGTCCTGTCCCAGCCGATGTTGGGCTTGAGCATGACCACATCGCCTCTTGAGATAAAGCGCTTCATTCCTCCCAAGGAAGAAAGCGCTTCTTTAGTTATCATGGCCGGAGAGTCGCCCTGGATCCAGGCTAAATCAGGAGTGCTTGTCTTTTGGCCAAAAAGTTGGGGACAGAATTTCAGGAAGAGGCTTCCCAGAGCCGCATCTTTGATGAAGTCTCTTCTTTTCATTTTATTGTTCCTTTCTCCAACGCTTGTTTGTATTCCATGATTCCTTCGTAGATTCCCTGGGCGACAAGGTCAAGGTATTGAGAGCTCTTCAACCTCGATTCTTCCTCGGGATGGCTCAAGAAAGAGATTTCGGCGAGTATCGAGGGGATATCGGCTCCAATCAGGACCCAGAAAGGGCCTCCTTTGACTCCCAGGTTATTGACGCCCTTGTATATTTGAGAAAGACGATTCACCAGGTTTTTCTGGACGGTTTCAGCCAGCTCTTTTGATTCAGGGATTTTGCTGTTCTGAAGAATTTTCTGGATGATCTCGCGCATCTGGCTGATGCTTGTCGAGGAAGTCGCATTTTCAAGGGCTGCAGTTTCTATCACCGAGGAATCCTGGCTGAGGTTAAGGTAGAATGTTTCCACTCCTCGAAGGCGCCTGTTGCGGCTGGCATTGGCATGAATCGAGATGAAAAGGTCAGCCTGACTCTGATTGGCGACCACAGTCCTGTTTTCCACCGGAATGAAAATATCGCTTTCTCTGGTCAGCATAACTTCCATATTGTTCTTTGATTCAAGAATTGCTTTCAAGCGCCTGGCGACATCGAGGACAACATCTTTTTCTTTTAGCCCGCTCTTGCCGATGCACCCGGGGTCTTCGCCTCCATGGCCCGGGTCGATGACAATTTTGCTGACGACAAGGCCCAGCTGGCGAATCATGCTCGGCGGCTCGGGCTTTGAAATTTTCGAAGGGTAGATATCGATGATGATCCGGAAGGGGTCGGGAAGATGCCAGACACGATAATAAGATTTTTTGAGGTCAAGCTCAACCACGCAGCGGACAGTTGTGCTTGTCTTCTGAGCGATGCGGAACTGGCTGAGATATTCATTCTTGACCGGAAAAGTTTGGCCGTGGAGGAGAGGATTCAGCTTGGCCTGATAGATATCGACATAAATTCGATCAGGCGCCTTGAGCTCGTTAAAGTTGTATTCCCTTAATTTCCCGACATCGATGACGATCCGGGTGAAGGAAGGATAAATGTGATAGCGAAGGTTGTAGACTTCGACCCTTGAGTCAGGCTGTGAAGGAGAGAAGAGGAAGAGAATGGATGTCAGCAGAAGAAGCACTATGGCTTTTTTCGGTTGATTGTTCGAATCAGGCAGAGACAATTCAAGCCCCGAATTTCTTTAGTTTTCCGGCATGGGCTAACATCAAGGGCATGGCGTAGATTGCCTGAAAACGCCCCAGGGTTCCCTGGCTGCATTCTCTTTCTGAGAAGCGGGTCACCTTATCAGCTTGGGCAGTTTTAGAGAAAAGGAGAAAGGGATTGGGGTGCCAGGAATGGGATTTCAAGAGCGCTGGAGTGGAATGGTCAGATGTCACCACCAGCACATCGGGCTGGAGGGCGAGAAGTCGAGGGATGTATTTGTCTGTTTCCTCGATGGCGCTTTTTTTTGCCTCGAAGTTTCCGTCTTCACCGGCTGAATCGGTCTTTTTGACATGAAGGTAGAAGAAGTCATAAGCGCTGTAATTTTTTTCCAGGGCATCGAAGAGCTCGGGTAATTGTGGTCCAATATCGATAATTTCCATTCCTACAAGCTTCGCCAGGCCTTTATACATTGGATAATTGGCCAGAGCCGCTGGCTTTAGCTTATAAAGCTCCTGCATGGTTGGCAGGGATGGAAACTTGGAGAACCCCCTGAGGAGGATGGTGTTGGTTTTAGGGTAGCCTTTCAGAAGCTCTGTCGTCTGGTCAATAAAAGCATTCACGATTTGAGCTGCGCTTGCCGCTTCTTGAGAAAGAGGAGAGGTGTAGACCATAGGCTTGTTTTCTTTTTGCGGGTCGGCATCGCTGAGGGCATCCGAGAGTCCCTCTCCGCTGAGCTTGGCTACAAACCTGTGTTCTTTTCCGGGGTAGATGGAAATTTTTATTCCTTCGATGCTTTTCAGTGTGCGGTTGAGATACTGACACAGTTTTTCATTCTCGCTGGTCGGGATTCTTCCAGCTCGCCGGTCGACAATGAGCCCATCCTTCAAAGTGGCAAAGTTTCCTCTGGCGACAAGGTCGTTCTTTCCGACTTCGACTCCTGAGCCGAGCGCTTCCAAGATTCCCCTGCCGAGAAGATATTTTGTCGGGTCATAGCCGAAGAGCGCAAGGTGGGCAGGCCCGCTTCCTGGAGTGATGCCCATGAAGACAGGGTCGGTTAAGCCGCAGATGCTGTCTGATGCGAGTTTATCGAGATGAGGGGTTTGGGCAGCCTCAAGCTCGGTCTTGCCTTGCAGCGGCAAACCGCCCAGGCCGTCAATAACAAGAAGAATAATTTTTGAGGATGTCTGAATAGCCAATTCATTTACAATTTTTTGCAGGTCCATTTCAATAAAAAACTATAAAAGAATAAGGAGTTGAAGTCAATTCTCTTAACAGTGATATCCTTGCTTGGCTCTGTGAAAAAACACATGAATCCGGTTGCGCTTGGGGAATTCTTTAGACTCTGAAAGGTTATTTTAATTGTTGTCCAAGCATCGCCCCCAGGCTGGATTATACCGCCGGTCAAATATGCAAGTTGCAATCTAATATGGATAATTATAGGATAAAAATGAAAATTTGCGGGTTTATTTGATGGAGTCACTTAATATCCGAGGTTCTTGAGGGAGTTTTTCTATCAAATAAAGCATGCTGTCAAATTAAAGTCGAAAGGTGAAATGAGATGACAGATTTGAGTCAGGTGACATATTGCGGCTTGTACTGCGGACTCTGTGCTCAACGCAACCGAATTCCCCGGCGTGCGCAAGCTTTGCGGGAATCAATGCATAAGGAGTCATGGGACCTTTGGGGGAAAGAAATCCCCAATTTCAACGAGTTTTGGACTTTCCTCAACCGAATTGCCGAGTCTGAGCCGCAATGCAATTGTCGCGAAGGCAAGTGTGGTCCTCCGTTCTGTGCAATCAGGAAGTGTGCTCAACAGAGGGGCGTCAATACTTGCCCGTTCTGCAGCGATTATCCATGCGAGCGAATTCAAGGAATTGCCAAGGGCTACGTGACCATGCTGGCCGATGCCAAACGGATGAAGGAGATCGGCATTGATGCCTGGATTCAGGAACAGGAGGAGCGAAGAAAAACTGGTTTCGCCTATGTGGATATTCGCTGTCAGCCCTATAAGGTGCCGGACAAATAGCAGAGAGCTTCCAGCAACCTGCTACAGAAATAAATGCTGGATTCATCATCCAGGCAGCAGTCAGAGGTTGCAGGAAATGAAGTAAATTGCTTAACAAGGAGCTTCACCGGAGGAGCAACATTGGCTTGTCGGTGAGCTTAACGCGGGATGAAGCAAAAAGAAAGGAGACAAAATGAGCTTGCTGGGTAATGTCCTATGGATCGTCTTGGGAGGAGGCATATTCCTTTTTCTAGAGTACCTTCTTGGTGGCGTTGTTCTCTGTCTGACTATCATCGGCATTCCTTTTGGTATTCAGTGTATCAAGCTTTCCTTTCTTGCACTTATGCCTTTCGGGAAAGAGATACGTCATTCGGAGAAGTCAACCGGATGTCTTTCCACAGTAATGAACTTAATCTGGATTCTGATCGGCGGCATTTGGATTGCGTTAACCCATCTCATCTTTGCAATCCTATGCGCAATCACGATTATTGGCATTCCATTCGCAAAACAACACATGAAATTGGCAGCTTTTTCGCTGATGCCCTTTGGGAAAGAAGTCATATAAGCATCCAACAAACCCATCGCCAGCGACTGAGTAACGCGGGCTTTGTGCGGTTTCCTCAGCGCGTCATGGACGATGTTAAGCAAGCGCAGCGCAGGAACTATCAAAGAATGATGGGGAGATGTCCGATGAGTGCTTTCGGCATACTGCTGTTCTTGGCCGCGGACGTTAAGCGAATGAAAGTTTTTTTGGGCAATGATGGAATAGCCTAAGGGCAAAAAATGGAAAAGATAAAAGACGATAGCGTAATAATCTGTCCTGGATGCGGCTTACAACTTACCAGAAAGTCAATAGATTCGAGCAAGATTTATAATGCGTCAGGAGAATGTTTTGAATTGTATGGCGAACTTTCTTCATATACATTGACTGAAGCAAATCAGGAATTTATCCATCAGTATATCGTTGACGCCTATGGGGCCCAGCATTCGGGTGGAATTACGAAAAATATTACAACTATATATGCGCTTATTGGATTATGCTTAATGATAGACCACGGCTTGACTGGAAAACAAATTCAAAAGGTTCATATGAGAATGCCGAAGCGAAAATGGGATAAACTTGATGCGCCTACGGATTATAGGTGGATGACAATAAAGGATGTTTTGCAAGAAAAAAATTCAAGTGAAAGAAAAGCGTTAATACGACAATGGGCGATTTCGGTATGGGAGAGTTGGAAAAGGTATCACGGTTATGTTAGAAATCTTGCGGATAAATATATATTATTATTGTAATATAGGATAAATT
>CAZGMN010000016.1:0-25095 GCA_964526905.1 uncultured Eubacteriales bacterium | reverse complement strand
ATTCTGTAGTCTTTTAGATTAGTTTCATCACCGCTGAGGGAAATCTTGGCATACTTTTTTCTTTATTTTCCCTTAAAAAATATATTATATAGGCTCTATTGTCAAGGAAGTTTAACACTTCGGTTTTGCCAAAGAACGTAAATTTATGATAAATATCTCGAGCGGATTGTTTCGCGCTTCATCTTCTATCGGCGAACGTTGAAACTACCGATGAGAAAAAAGAGAGGTCTGGTTTCCACTTTTCTAAGAAAACTACGCCTCTGGTATGAAAAGCAGCACCGGAAACTTCCCTGGAGGGGGAGCCATGACCCATACAAGATCTGGGTCTCCGAAGTCATGCTTCAGCAGACAACTGTCCGGGCCGTTCTTCCCTTTTATAGAAAATGGCTCAAGCTTTTCCCTGATATCCGCAGCCTGGGCCGAGCGCCTCTTCAAAAGGTTCTTAAAGCCTGGCAAGGATTAGGCTATTACCAAAGGGCCAAAAATTTGCATCAGGCTGCGCAGGTCATCTGCGACAAATTCAGAGGTCAAATTCCCTCCGACTTCGATCAACTGAGAAATTTGCCGGGCTTCGGCCCTTACACGGCTGCCGCAGTTGCCAGCTTTGCCTTTGACAAATCTTATCCTGTGGTCGACGCCAATGTCCGCCGCATAACAATGAGGCTGGCCGGTCTGCGCTCAGAGGCAGGAGCAAAAAATGACAGGTTCCTGCTCCGTTTCCTAAAGCCTTACCTCCCTCAAAAAAGAATGGGTCTCTTCAATCAGGCCTTGATGGAGCTCGGGTCCCAAGTCTGTCGCCCGAAGAATCCCCTCTGTCTTCTCTGCCCGATAAGCGATTTCTGTCGAGCTTTCAAAGAAGGGACGCAGGAAATCATTCCCACTCCCAAAAAGAGAAAACACACAAAGGTCGAAGCAGTGGTTGCTGTAATACAAAGAAAGGGAAAGTTCCTCATCCAGAAAAGACCGCCTCAAGGCCTTTTGGCTGACCTCTGGGAATTTCCAGGGGGGAAAATAAAAGCTGGAGAAACAAAAGAAGAGGCTCTTCGACAGGAGATAAGAGAGGAACTCTTGGCTGAGGCAAAAAAGATAAAGTTTCTGGTCAAAGTCAGCCATGTCTACACTCAATTCCAAGTCACTCTTTATGCCTATGAGTGCACGCTGAAAAATGAGCCTCATTTGAGCCAAGGCCGTCGTCGCTGGGTCTCTCTCAAGGGTTTGAGGCGCTATCCTTTTCCTTCAGGCAGTGCAAAAATCATTGAATTCTTATCTGCCAGCTGCTACAAGCCCCGAGCAAAAGCCTATGAAGCGGTCATTAAAAAATGAACACTAAGCCACTGGAAGTCAGCTACAAATTTGTCAAGTATGGTGAAGACCTGAAACCGGAAAAAGGAGTCTTAGTCCTGGATGTGGGTATGAAAACAGTTCCGGGCGTAATCGACCACCATCAGCCCGGCGCAGAAGTCGAGTGCACGGCCTCGTTGATCACCAAACATCCACATCTTGTCCTCGACCATTTCAAAAAAGAGGAGACGACGGAAAAAGAAAGAGCAGCCTTGAAGCTGGAAATCATAACTCACCGTTTGCCTGACTTTGATTCCATCTCCTCGATCTTTCTTGCCTTAAGGCTTTTGAAAACAGGAAATATCGACCCTGGCATGGAGAAAATATCTTCTTATGCTCGGATGGTTGATTCCGCCAGCCTGCCCAAGGAAATTGACCTGACTTCCACTCCCTACTCCATTCTTCGAGCGCTCTTTGCCGCTATCAAAAAAGGAGAAGAAGAAAACAACCTGGAAAGGGTGAAAGAGGGCTTAAAATTCATGAATTTCCTCCACAGCAGGTCAGAAGAAGGATACGAAATCTTTGAAAATAGAAAGCTCTTTTCAGGTATCGAAAGGTACGAAAGGGCGATGAGAAAGGCTGAAGATGACTACTTCAATTACCTGCTCGACATCAACAGGGCCGACAAATTCATCCTCTCCTTGCCCTTGGCTCAGGGAAGCGGTAAAAAGAAAGTCAGCGGACTTGTCGTCAAAAATCCAAGAAGCTTTCTCCTAAAGGAATGGGCTCGAAGAGACAGGGAGAATTCTCCTCTCGGTGAAGGCTTCACCTTTCTCATGACCAATTTAGGGGATAAGCGTTATATCATCGGAGTCGATCCGAAAAAGGGAGTGAACATGAAAGGATTTGGAGAGCTGCTGAACCAGAAGGAAGCCGAAAAAAGGGCTCAAGAGGCAAGGCCCTTGGATTTTCGCTGGTATGATGGGAACTGTCCTTTCTTCAACTTCAGGATCATCGATTCCCCCCAGGACGGCACATCGCTCAGACATGAAGAAATCGTAGAGATACTTATGTCTTCCAGCCGAGGTGAAGCCTGATGAACAATTCTTTCAATTGAGGCCGGCTTTTCTGAATGGAGATTGATGTCTGCCAACGATTTTTTGACTTTCATCCATCAATTCCCTTTTGCTTAAGGTCAATCTATAATCAAGGCTCGTCTTTCTCATGTGATGGCGGAGAGGGTGGGATTCGAACCCACGGTTCCAGCTTAATACCGGAACAGTCGCTTAGCAGGCGACCCTGATCGACCACTCCAGCACCTCTCCGCAAATCGCTGCAAGCTGAGGCTATTCTATCATTTTTGAGGATGCAATCAAAGTTTATCAGAAAGCAGGGTGAGCATCTTCTTTCCGTGTTAAGAATAAATTTACCACCGGGCCTGGAACTTTCGAAACTAATCAAGCCCGACTGCTCGCCTCTGCTGAGCTTAGCGGAAAATTCTTTTAGATAACTATTTCAAAATATTATAAGCTTCTTCTTCAATATCAGCAACTTTCAAAAGAATACTGGAAATTTTCTCCTTATCTTGTTCCATTGCAGCCTTGCAGATTTCAATAATGAGTCCTCCGGATTCTTGAAACATTGCAGAAACCTTTAGCCACTCATCAATTTTATATTTTTGGCCCAATTCTTTTAAAACTTTTGCTTTCCAAAATCTCATTCCGTCGCTTTTCTCAAAAGTTTTAGGAGGCAAAGGTGGTCTTGTAGCATAAGTAGCAAGATGTTCAAAACATTCTCTACGTTTCCATTCAAAGATTTCTTTTGCTAATTTTCTCATGGCTGGTATGCCAAAAAGTTTAACGGGTGGGTGAAGCATTTTTTGCGCCCTTAAATTTAAGCCTCTTTTAGCAATTTCTAATTCAGAAGGCAACATCGATGGGGGAACAATGGCTTTAATAGTATTTTTCTTACTCATGCCAGGAACATTAACATTTAGAGCTTTTTCAAATTCCGCATAGTGAATCTTCTGTACGTCTTCATGGCTGCAGTCGTGAACATAAGCTATTTGTTCTTTATCATCATATCCCACCGCTAACACATAATGAATTGGAATATGCTGCCTTTGATATATTTCGGGATAATAATGGAGATAATACATATCTAAAGCGCCAGCAACTACCGGCTGACCTTTAACAATCAACTCTTTAAGTTTAGATAAAGTATTTTTAAAGACTTTATTTTCACTTAATACCTGTTTGAATCCAATGATTGTTTGTAAATCTTTCATTAGATATTTTGGGCTTGCCCCCCAATAAACCATACAAGGAGGATTGGCAATCTTAAATTTAAGATAAGCAAACTCTCCCATTCCACCCAGAACAGAAAGAAGATAATTCATATATTTTTGGCCTTGCCATTCCAAAATATCTTCGAGACCATTGACGTAACAAGTTGATTCACAAACGCGATGCGGAATACTTAAAATTTTTCTCATGCTTTTTCTTTTATACTTTGGCTAAATATTTTTCGAAATCACAAATCAAATATCGCTTGCCTTTTTTAATCACCTTATAGCCTTCTTTTTCCAATAATTTTTTATGTGTCTCAGCTCCTCCAGGATATTTTTCGTTAAGAAATCCTCCTGCTTTTAGCGTGCGCCAATAAGGGTTATCACTTTTTTTACCTTCTTTTTTCATTTCTTCTGCTGCATTGGCTACTGTCATAATAAAAATTCCAGTGGTAAGAGTACAGCAGGCGTCTACTTTATGCCTTCTAGCAAGCTTTCTGCAAATTTCGCGAATAGTAATAAGTTTCCCCCTGGGAACTCTTTTCATAATTTCTTCAACCTCTTTTGGATTGGTCAAAACCACTTTATCACCAGCCTTTGCTCCCATTTTCGTTAAGGCTTTATAACAGGGAAAGTTACTTTTCAGTTTCAATATTTTAGGCAGATTTTTCTTATCAGCCATTTTTTCCTGCCAAGTTTTTCTCTTATAGCTATATTCTATTTCTTTTTGAGCAGACATGATTGAGCCCCTTTATTTTAATAAACCCTTAATAGAAACATCAAGCGCTTTGGCAATTTTCTCAATTATCTGCACAGTCGGTTTATTAACGACATCGCTTTCAACTTTTAAAAGCTTAACAAAATAAATAAGAAAAATCCGCTTCTGCCCAAAAGAAACTTCGCTCCAATGTTATTCTAGATTCTTTGGCGGAGGGAGAGGGATTCGAACCCCCGTTCCGGTCACCCGGAAAGCGGTTTTCAAGACCGCCGCCTTAAACCACTCGGCCATCCCTCCATAATGATTTATATATTCTACCCGCTGAACCTTCGGGCCGCAAGCTTATTTAGACTAAGGCAACAATATGACTTCTCATTGTGAGAAGTCTCGTTTGAGCACCACAAATAAATTCTCATTGAAAAACAAGATTGTCAGGCCCTTGAGGCTTGCAGTGACAATTGAGCAGCATTTCTTTGGCAATAACGAAGTAAAAACTTAAAGGTCGAGGCGCTCACCAGAAAAAAGATTTCAATCAGAGAAGCTTAACGAAAACCAAAAGTTCAGACTGTAATTCTTTCCATGCCGTCCATATAGGGCCTCAGGGCATGAGGGATGATGACCGAGCCGTCTTTTTGCTGAAAAGCTTCCAGAACAGCACTCACCGTTCTTCCCAGGGCCACTCCTGAGCCGTTCAGGGTGTGGACAAACTCAGGTTTTGATTTTGGCTCGCGGCGAAAGCGAATGCCGGCTCTTCTTGCCTGAAAATCCTCGCAATTGGTGCAGGAGGATATTTCCAGGTAATTATTCCGCGAGGGCATCCACAGCTCCAAATCATAGGTCTTGGCGCCGGCAAAGCCCAAGTCTGCCGTGCATAGGGCAACGACCCTGTAATGCAATTCCAACCTCTTCAAAACTTCCTCAGCATCAGCGGTCATCCTCTCCAGCTCCTGGTAAGAATTTTCAGGCAAGGAGAAGGTCATTAGCTCCACCTTGTTAAACTGATGCTGGCGAATCAGGCCTCTTATGTCTTTGCCATAGGAGCCGGCCTCTCTTCTAAAACAGGGAGTGTAGGCCACAAACCTCTTAGGAAGCGCGGCTGCTTCAAGAATCTCTTCCCGATAAAGGTTTGTCAGAGGAACCTCGGCTGTGGGAATCATGTACCAACGGTATCCTTTGAGCTTGAAGAGGTCCTTTTCGAACTTGGGCAGGTTGCCAGTTCCGGTCAGGCTCTCCTCGTTGGCGATGAAAGGAGGGATGACTTCCTGATATCCCCTTTCCTTAGTGTGAATATCAAGCATAAAGTTAATCAGCGCCCTTTCCAGCTTGGCGCCTGCTCCAAAATAAACGGCAAACCTTGAGCCGGCGATCTTGGATGCCCGCTCAAAATCTAAGATGCCGAGCCTCTTCCCTATCTCCCAGTGCGGTTGAGAAGGAAAAGGGAACTTCGGCTTTTCGCCAAATCTCCTGATTTCCAGATTGTCTTTAGAGCTTTTGCCAACCGGCACAGAGCCGTGAGGAAGATTGGGAATGTTGAGGAGGATTTTCTGCAGCTTGGCCTCGACCTTGCGCAGCTCATCTTCCAATTTTTTTATCTCCTCGCCGACCTTCTTCATCTCTGAAATCAAGGACGCTGCGCCTTCTCCTTCTCTTTTTTTGCAGGCGATGAGCTCAGAAGTTTTGTTCTTCTCAAAGCGAAGGTTTTCAACTTTTCTCAAAAGGATTTTCTTTTCTGACGCAAAATGGAGGAATTCGTCCAGCTCGATTTCAAGACCTCGAGCGGCTATCTTGCTGATGATAAGGTCTGCATTTTCCTGAACAAACTTGGCGTCCAACATCTCGGCGATTATAGCACAAATAATTTCTTTTTAAAAAGTTGACTCAATTCAAAGGTTCAAATATAGTTTTAAATAATGAATAAAAAAAGTCAGTTTAAAGGATATGTCCAGGTCTATACCGGGAATGGAAAGGGAAAAACCACAGCAGCCTTGGGGCTCGCCCTGCGGGCAGCCGGCCACGGACAAAGGGTTTACATCGGGCAATTCCTAAAAGGCCAGATGTATGGAGAACTCCTCTCTCTCAAAAAGCTCTTTCCGCTGATTGCCATCGCCCAATTCGGCAGAAAAGGCTTTATTCATGTGACAAAAGACCCGGATAAGGAAGATATCGAGCGTGCCAGAACAGGCTTAAAAAAATGCCTTGCGGCCATGCTTTCCAAAAAATTCAGAATCCTCATCCTCGATGAGATAAATGTCGCTGTCGACTTGAATTTGCTTCGAGAAGAAGACGTCCACAAGTTTCTTGACCAAAAGCCGGAGGATGTCGAAGTCGTCCTGACCGGAAGGTATGCGCCCGCCTCTTTCCTCAAAAGGGCAGACCTGGTCACTGAGATGAAGGAAAGGAAGCATTATTACAAGAAAGGCGTGATGGCAAGAAAAGGAATTGAAAAATAGAGGAATATTTTTCCCGATGGAAAAAGAGAAATTTGAAGAGCTGGTTCGAGAAGCACTGGACGAACTTCCCCGGAAGTTCAAGAAATATCTCGACAACCTGGCAGTGATTGTCGAAGAAAATCCTTCAAGGGAAATCTACGAGCAAACCCAAACTCCGTTGTTCAGCTCAATCCTCGGCCACTACCACGGCGTGCCCTTCAAACACCGCGGACCATTCTATGGAAACGTCCCGCCGGATGTAATTGTCATCTACCAAAGGACCATAGAAAGCATCTGCCCTACAGAAGAGAAAATAAAGAAAAAGGTCAGGGAGGTCGTCCTCCATGAAATCGGGCATTACTTCGGGCTGAGCGATGCGGAACTGAGAGAAATCGAAAAAATCTAAGGAGAGAGCGATGGCTGAGCAGCGTGAAGGAGTTTATATTCCTTTAACCACTCCCTTTATTGGAGATGAAATCTCAATTGAAAAGTTTAAAGAGAACATCGAGAAATACAACTCGACCGGGCTTGCCGGCTACGTCATCTCAGGCTCAACAGGTGAAAGTGTCTTTCTCTCGGATAAAGAAACAGAAGAGCTCGTGAAGGCAGCAAAAGAAGCTGCTTCAAGGGACAAGAAGATCATCGCCGGCACAGGCAAAGAATCTACCAAGGCGACAATCGAATTAACAAACAGAATGGCTGACCTTGGTATCGATTCTGCTTTGGTCAAAACGCCAAGTTACTTCAAAGCCCGTATTGACCGTGAGGCGCTGAAAAAACACTACCTCACCGTCGCCGACCAGTCTCGCTTGCCGCTGATCATTTACAATATACCGCAGAATACCGGAATCTCGGTCGATTCCAAGCTGATCATCGAGCTCTCCAGACATCCGAACATTGCCGGAATTAAGGATTCATCTGGAAATTTAGCGACATTGGGAGAGGCCATCCCTCACCTTGATTCTCATTTCAGCTTTCTGATGGGCGCAGCAAGCATTTTTCTTGCCGGATTGATGGAGGGAGCAAGCGGCGGAATCCTGGCCGTGGCCAACGTGGCACCATCTCACTGTCTCAAGCTCTACAGACTCTATTTAGAAAAAAAATTCAAAGAAGCCCTCAAGATTCAGCTCGATATTATTCCTCTCAACAAAGCCATCATCCAAACCTTCGGCATCCCCGGCCTCAAGCATGGGCTTGATTTGCTCGGCTATTACGGCGGGCCCTGCCGCCTTCCCCTCCTTCCTCTCGAAGAAAAAGGAAAAGCTGAAATGGGCACCATTCTTGATAATCTTGGGCTTCTAAAAAAGTGACTTCTCCGAAAATTTAGGGACATGAAAAAACAAAAAATAAATCTTCCGCATCCTGGAAGGCGCGACTTCATCAAAAAGATTGCTGTCGGCACGCTTTCTTTCTTAACTCCCTTGCCAAAGTCATTTTCAAAGGAACAGAAGGATATTCATCGCCTGAAAAAGGGCCAGATGTTCTACCGACGTCTGGGAAGAACAGAGCTCTATATCTCCGAGATTTCGCTGGGAGGAAGCCCTCTCCCTGACCAGTCGCTCCTGCTTCAAATCATCGAAAGAGGCGTAAACTACATCGACACCTCCTGTGCTTACAGCAACGGAAACAGCGAGCGCCAGGTCGGAGGTCTCTTCAAGGAAATCGGAAGGGATAAAGTCTATGTCGGGACGAAGTTTAAGCGCGAGGGCAAAAACTGGAACGAGGCAGCCATCATCAAATCCGTCGATAAAAGCCTCGAGCGTCTCCAAAGAGACTATGTTGATGTTCTCCTTATCCACGGCGCTGAGGAAGCAGACCTTACTGATGAAAGAGTTCTCAGCGCTCTTGAAAAACTGAAGGGACAGGGAAAATACAGGTTCAAAGGCCTCTCCTGCCATTCGGACCATAATCGAATCGTAAGGAAGGCGGTTGAGTGCGGCCATTACGATATGCTCATGCTTGGATACAATGTTTTCGACATCCAGGAAACAGAAAATCCGATAAAGGTCTATGATGACTATCTTGGAGAAAGCGGGATAAGCCGCCTCCTGGCCCTGGCAGCCGCCAAGGATGTAGGAATTATCGCCATGAAAACCTTGAAGGTCGGAGGGAGAAGGCAGAATCTGGAGAAATACAAGGCGGGAACAACCTCAATCTACCAAGCCATGCTGAAATGGGTGCTGGAAAACAGGAATGTGACATCTGTTGCTACTGAAATGTTGAACTACCAGCAGATGGAGGAAGATTTGGGCGTGGTCGACATGATATCATGGGAACACAATACCTAATTCTTTGGAATTAAGTATTGCGGCTCTTTTAATTACGAGCCAGCGTATAAAATTTCTTGACTCGATAGACTTTTAGGAAGCAAATTACCAGGCGGAGGGAAATTTGAAGGAAAAAAGAAAAAATTTAATCTTATCTTATTGTGTTTTATCCATGGTGCTTCTTCTGCTGATTTATCCCAGCCGTGCTGCGGCGCAAGTCGAGATTAAAACCGAAAACGGCATCACCGTCGTCCACAACCCGAAAACTCCTGCTCAAGTGAAAGGTGCTCCTTTGTTGCTGGCTTTAAAGGAGGACCTTGTCATCGGAAAAAAGACAGACAAAGAAGACTATTGGTTTAGCCTACTGAATTCTATTGCCGTTGATGATTCAGGGAATATTTACACGCTCGACCCAAAGCAAATCAGAATCAGGGTCTTTGACTCAAAAGGAAAGCTCCTCAAAGTCTTTGGCCGCAGAGGCCAGGGGCCTGGAGAGTTCAGCGGACCGGGCTCGATAGAAGTGATGGCCAATGGAAATCTCGTCGTTAGTGAACTATTGAACCGAAGATACTCTCTGCTGACTCCTGATGGAAAAAGTATCAAGGACGTCTCCTACGGTTCATTCAACCCCAGCAGACTCAAATTCGATAACCAAGGTTTTCTTTATGCTTTAAACACAATAAGGAGCGAAAATGTGCGTTGGGAGCTAACCAAATTCGACCAGAACATAAATCCCGTTGCAATGGTTTCTTCTCTTGAAAGAGAGAGAAAACCAAGGGGAGTTATTGACGTCTATCAAGACAGTTATTATTTTGACCTGACAAGCAAAGATGAGCTGGTGTGGGTGATATCCTCAAAGTATGAGATGAATGTCGTCAATCCTGAAGGAAAACTTTTCAAGCGAATCATCAAGGACTACGAGCCTAAAAAAATAACGAACGCTGACAGAGAACGAATCGAAAAAGAAGAATCTTCTGGTTTGCCGTTGAAAATCACGGTTGAGCTTCCTAAAAACTTTCCTCCGGTCGAAAACCTCTTAATAGATGGTCAAGACAGGATTTATGTCCGGACATGCGATAGGGATGACAAGGGCGGCGCTTTTTATGACATCTTTAATCCCGAGGGCCGGTATCTCTCAAGATTTTCCCTTCCCGAAAAGGAGAAGGCCGTTGTTGTCAAGAAAAACAAGCTATACTGCATCATCCCCGAAAGCGAGGAGGGAGTTCCATTAGTCAAAAAATATGCCATGGAGTGGAAGTGATAATGATTACTTTTTTTCTAAGGCTTCCTTCTTCTTCCAGGCAAGCTTGGTCAGAACCAAAACGCTGACAATAATAACCAACATTAATCCCCTGGCAATCCAGAGGTAGGGGTGGCGCACTTTATCCTCTCCCCTCATTAAGAGTTTTCCGATTGCATCCTGGTATGTCCAGGCGACAAGAATGGCCAGCATATAGAGCGGAGTTATATACTTCATGACAAATTTGAGAAACTTAGGAATCTTAAAATCCGCCCCCTTATGCATCTCTTCCCATCCGCGTTTAATCCCGAATACCCAGGAGAAGACGATGATTTCGATAACTCCAAAAAGGAATATTCCAAAGGTGCCAGCCCAAAAATCGAGCTCATCCAAGAAGCCATATTTGAAGAAGGCAACGAGCATCAGGATTGCCACCAACAGGAAGCTAAAAATGACTTTAACGGCTTTTGACCTCTTCCAATTGAATTCATCCACAAAGAAGGCGACCAGAGGCTGGACCATAGCCACTGAGGAGGTGATGCCGGCGATAAATAAGAGCAAAAACCACATCGCCCCGAAAAGCTGTCCCACCGGGATTCTCTGAAAAATGATGGGGAGGGAAACAAATCCAAGGTCAAAAGCCCCGCCCTGGGCAATGTTTTGAGTCCCGACAACTCCAAAAAAAGCTACTGCCACAGGGATGGCGATTGTGCCCCCCAGGATTATTTCGGCAAGCTCATTCACCGAAGAAGTCGAAAGCCCGTTGAGGACTATATCATCATTCTCTCGAACATAGGAAGCATAAGTATGAATCATTCCCTGTCCAAGGCTGAGAGTGAAAAAGATTTGGCCGGCGGCAACAAGCCAGACAGAGGCCTGAGTTAAACGGCTGAAATCAGGATTCCATATAAAACCCATCCCGTTGGCGATATTCCACTCAGGATGGGCGGGGTCAGGAGTTCCTAAAGTCAGAACGCGGATGACCAGGCCGATAGCCAGCAAGAACATAAGAGGCATGCCGTATTTGGCGAGAATCTCAATTCCCCTGGAAATTCCCCTGGAAAGAAAAAAATAATTGAAGCCCAAGGCAATGGCCAGAATGATCAAGGCCGGGATGATGGAAGAAAAAAATTGATTGGATTCCACACCCTGATAACCTTTTAAAAATTGTCCCATCGAATCGCGCGTTGTATTGCCAAAATATTTCCCAGTTCCTGAGAAAAAAGCAAAAGCCAGAGTCCAGGATTCGGTAAATGTATAATAAACACAGATCGTCAAAGGAAGAAAAATGCCAAAAGCTCCGATATATTTCGAAATCTTATTTTTCCAGAGCATTGAGAACATGCCTGGCGTCGACCCGTGACCATGTGTTCCACCTAAGCGTCCGATTGTCCATTCGACCCACATCAAAGGAATGCCAAGCAGAAGCAAGGCACAGAAGTAAGGAATCAAAAACGCTGCTCCGCCATTGGCTGCGGCCTTGACCGGGAAGCGCAGAAAATTTCCCAAACCCACAGCGTTTCCAGCCATGGCCAGTATCAAACCAATCCGAGAGTTCCACTGGTCGCGCTGAGGATGAGGTCCAGCAAGCTCTACAGCTCTCCTTCGCTTCTTAAATAAAACTCGTGAGAAACAGTAAAAACTCAGACCCAGAACAAGACCCCAGCCGATAATGAGCGACACCCAGCCTGAGCTCGATAAACCTTGATTCATCACTCCTCCTTTTTTGAATAAGTGTAACGCTTTCTTAAGAATCTAAAAAAGTAAGAGGAAGAAGTTCTGCTTCTTAAAATTCATTAAGCGAAAAATATCGCTTCAATGAATTTCCAATTTTTTTGAAGGTTTGAGAAAAATCTATAACAGATAATTTCACTCATGTCAAAATTTTTTTAAAAATTTCTAAAAAACTCTGAATAATCAAATATGACTGGAGTCGGCTACGGCCTGCGAGCAGAGCAAAGAAAAAAATTGTTTTTTAGTTTTTTTAGTGTTTTTAAGAACTGCCAGACTTCTTTAACGTTGCCAAAACGATAATGAGCGCTCGAATTTCTTTTTCTGGCGACAACTATGGTCAGGCCCATCCCGTCCAGTGTCCCAAAGGCACTTTCATCCGTTTCATCGTCGCCGATATAAATCAATAAAGGCTCCTCTTTGAGATTTAGCCATCTTAAGAGTTTTAGAACTCCTTTTCCTTTGTCCCAGTCAATATTTGGCTTGATCTCAAAGACCATTTTTCCTTCTGCAACCTTTAACCACCGACTCTTAAAAGCTGTTTCTTCTTTTACAATTTCGCTGATTTGCCTTCGTCGATTTCGCGGCAAGAGCCTGTAATGGATGCTTGCGGTCAATCCCTTATCCTCGACAGAAGCTCCTCGGAAATCTTTTATCTTGCTTTTAATCGTCCTTAAGGTTTTATGGAGGATAGGCTTAATCTCTACAGCCTGAGGATGTGTCCAATGCCTATTTTTCAAGCAAATTTCGAGGCCATGGTTTCCAATATAAGAGATATCTTGAATTCCCACATATTTTTGAATTTCTGAAAGCGACCGTCCAGAAACGATGCATAGAAAAAATTTCTCTGCTAGACTTATCAATAAATTGCGCTTCAGAGGCGGGAGCAGGGCAAGTTGAGGAGAACGTTTGATCGGAACGAGGGTGCCATCATAATCCAGAAAGAGCAAAATATTCTTACTTGACTTAGCTCTTTGAATGACTTCTCTCATAAGTAGACGATATCGTCTTGGTTGTATAAAGAAAGGAAAAGAAGAAGATAATCCCTGATGTGCCGGGTGATGAGAAAATTGTTTTTGATGTGCTCCTTCCCATTGGCGCCAAGCCTGGCTGCATATTCGGGTTCGTTCAAAAGCTGTTTAATCCAATAGGCTGTTCCTTCAATGGTGTGGGTCAGAATTCCTGAATACTTGTGAGTGATCTGAAGAGGAATTCCGCCTACGGCAGAAGCGATGACGGCCTTGCTCTTCCACAAGGCTTCAGCCACGGTCAGACCGAATCCTTCTTTCAAAGATTTTTGGAGAATGACGTTGGACACCCTCTGCAGGGCATTGACCTCGACGTCGCTGGCAGGAGGAAGAAAGAGGACATGGATGTCAGAGTCTTGGGCCGACTCGGCTTGAACCTCTTCAAGGACTTTTCTCCCTTCAGGATCATCTGTCGCCCCTCCTCCGGCCAGGATGAGCTGGCAATCGAC
The DNA here is from genome assembly GCA_964526905.1 of uncultured Eubacteriales bacterium. Lineage (GTDB taxonomy): Bacteria > Acidobacteriota > Aminicenantia > Aminicenantales > Aminicenantaceae > CAZGMN01. The sequence continues at coordinate 11,665 of CAZGMN010000016.1, read as the reverse complement.
GTGTTCCCTGGCAAGTCTATAGGCTTTGATGACGCCCAAGGGGTCCTTGAGATAGTCAAAACGCGAAATCTGAGTGATGATCGGCTTTTCGCGGTTGATATGATACTTTTCGCAGACTTCATTTAAGACGGCTTCAGGAAGATATCTGTTCTTATCGCTGAGGGGGTCGATGGATGGCGAGATGAGAATCTGAGGGATGGAGAGCGGCCTCAAGAAGGCAGGCGCAGAAAAAACCGCGCTATCATACATCTCGATGAATTTTTTTAAAAATTCCCAGATTTCTTTTTCTGGAGTCGTAAAATCGATATGGCATCTCCAGATCCATTTCTTGCCGATTTTCGATTTTTGTTCAATGAGAGCAATTGGCTGGGGATCATGGATAAAGACGATATCTCCAAAAGAAGAAAGGTATTCGACATTCTCCCGATTGACCTCTAATAAATAATTGAATTCATCATGGTCAATGTCAACCTTGATTCCATGAAGCCCGTTGTGCAATTTCTTGGTGATCATGAAAAACTTCTCATTTCCTTTAATCACATCCCAGCGCGCTTGGACATTCAACTGCTTGAGAAGAGGAAGAATCCGGGCAAGGATTTCAGCGACTCCTCCCCCGACAGCCGTCGAGTTAATGTTCTGGATGACCTTGCCTTCCAGCTTCCGGCCGAGAAGAAAGAGCTCCTCCACGATGCTTTCACCGACGATGGGAGAATAATCTTCAAGCTTTGACATTTTTGCCAACCAGCTGAACGATTTTTTTCCTCAGGCCTTCAAGAGTCATAGTGTAAGGGTCGATTCTGGACAGACTCTTTGCAAGCTTTTTCTCTCCGATCGATTCAAACCAGAGCGAAAAATCATTTCCTTCTCTCTCCAGCCTTAACCGGGCTTCAAAAATGTGAAAATAGATGGAGTTAATACTGACCTTCTGGACGATATCATAAAATTCTTGGAGATTGTTTGCCTTATAAGGAGTGGGAAGGACAAATGTCTGGCAGGACATGAAGTGAAACTCTTCTCCTTCAGGACAATTGATATTCTGATCAGGTGCTTCTTTTAAATAAGCTTCCAAAGTGGCTATGAATTTTTCTCTTAGGTCTTTTATTCGGCCAAACTTGACTGTATCCACGCTGGCAAGCCTTTCACTCAGTTTATCAAGTCCTAAAGAATTCGCCGTCCAGAAAGCGAAATCATTGGGCGGCTCGGGCGAAAGAGAAATGTGCTGCTGAAGGAAATGATGAGTGTGATGGTAAATCGAGGCGTCTGGAGCTTCTTTGATCCCCTTGAGGAGTTCAATGACATTTCTGGCTTTAATGCCCAACAGTTCAACAAGATTCAAGCGGGTATAAAAGTAGAACGAATTAATCATTACTTCCTCTTTCTCTCAAAGCAGCTTCTTCATTTCGCTGACAATCTTCCCGGCCCAGCGGTAGACATTGTTTTCTTTGACGACCTCCCTCATCTTCCTCATCCGCTCCTTTTTTTCTTCTTCGGACATCTCCAGACTCTGCTTAATCGCAGCGGCAAATTCCTCGGTGGCAAGGGGGTTGACCAGCAGTGCTTTCTCCAATTCTCTGGCAGCGCCCGTAAACTTACTTAAGATGAGAACCCCCTTATTGTCTGTCCTTGAAGCCACAAACTCCTTGGCCACCAAATTCATCCCGTCATGAACAGAACTCACGATGCAGAAGTCGGCGGCCCGGTAGTAGCTCAAAACCTCTTCTATGCTGAGATGAGATTTCTGGAGGAGAATCGGCTGCCAGTTTCTATCCCTCCACTTTTCGTTGATTCTAATCATGGTGTGGTAGATTTCGTCGTTATACTCTTGATACTTGGGAATATTAATCCGCGAAAGGGGGCCGAGCTGAAAAAAAACAAATTTTCCGATGTATTCCGGATACTTTTCCAGGAATCTGTCAATGGCCAAGAATCGCTCGATGATTCCTTTGGTATAATCCAAGCGGTCAATTCCGACGCCGAGAAACCTTCCCTTGACCCTGTGGTCATTTCTGATGCTTTGTCTCTTCAGCTCCACGTTCTCGCTCTTAGCGATATTTTCAATCGTCTCCACATCGATGCTTATCGGGAACGGCCTGACCAAGGTTTCCAGCCCGCCTTTAAAAACGGAAAGCCTCTCCCAGTCAACTCTAACCTCTAAGAACCTGTCCAGAGAATCGATGAAGTTTAAACAGTGATAACGGATATGAAAGCCGATGATGTCGTTGCCCAAAAGACCAAGAAGGATTTCTTCGGCATGAGGGCAGACTCTGAAGGCTTCAGGATTAGGCCAGGGGATATGCCAGAACTGAGCAACGACGACATCTTCACGCCGCTCTTTGATCATTCGGGAAAGCAGGGCAAAGTGATAATCTTGAATGAAAACAAAGCCTTTTTCTTCTCCCAATTCCTCAAGAACAACGTCTGCAAATTTTTGGTTCACACTCTTGTACTTTTCCCAATCTCTTTCTCTGAATGTTGGCCGCACATGAACAATATGGCAGAGAGGCCATAAGCCTTCATTCGAATAGCCATAATAAAATGCATCCGAGTCTTCTCTGCTCAGCCAAACGCGCCTCAACGTATATTTGGGATTATCAGGCGGGACTTGAATATGGTCCTTTTCGTCAACGACCTCTCTATCGGCATCCCCGGTTCCGCTTGCAATCCATGTGCCTCCGCAGGCCATCATCACCGGATTCAAGGCAACAGCCATTCCGCTCGCGGGAGTGATACACTGAATTCCCCCGGCAGCAAAGTTATGAATATACGGCTCCCGATTAGAGACAACAATAAACTTGCTCTCCCCTATTTTCTCTTTGATTGAAGCCTTCAAACCTTCCTTATTCCAGACCATCATTATGACCTTTATTCTTTTTGGAGATAGACTTTCCTCGCCGGATAAGGAATCTCGATTCCCTCTTTCTTGAAACGGGCATGAAGCTGTTTAATGAACTCGTGCTTGATGAGATACTGGCTCACAAATTCTTTAGCTCTCAGAATCACCGTGCACTGGATGCCGGAGTCGCCAAAAAGATTATAGCGAACGAAAGGCTCAAATTCGGCGACCGCGCCAGGAATCGAGCGCATAGCTTCCTTGGCAACTTCCAGAATGACCTTCTCTGCCTGTTGGAGGTCCGTGTCATAGCTGACACTGACATCGATAAGAACAGCCATTTCTCTTTCCGGAAGGTTAAAATTGACAATGATGCTTTCGGCAAGTTTTTTATTGGGAACAACAATCATGTTATTGGCCAGAGCCCTGATGGTTGTGTTGCGCCAGGTGATGTCGACGACATATCCCTCTTCCCCCGAGCCGAGTTTTATATAATCACCGGGCCTGATTTTCTTTGTCATCAGAATATGCAATCCCGAAAAAAGGTTAGAAAGAGTTTCCTGAAGGGCGAGGGCGATGGCCAGCCCTCCAACACCCAAGGCAGTGATAATTGGAGTTATTGAAATCCCGAGATAATCCAGGATAATCAAGAAGCCAACCAGGTAAACAATTATAGATACGATGTTTTTAAAAATTGTCGTTGGAACTCCGGTGATTCTTTCTGCATAGAGATCAAAAAATCCTTTAGAAATCCGGACGGCAAAAAGAACTGCAATAAATATGACTGCGATCATGATGAGCTTCACAACAAAATGAGAGATCTCGGGAGCAAGGGCAACAGTTTTTAAAGCAACAGCCAAACCGATAAGAAGGAGGGCTACAAGAATTAATCCCTTCAAAGATTTAACCAAAACATCATCCCATTTTTTGGCTGTTTTTTGAGCCAATTTTCGAAGCCTGCTAGAAGCGAGCCGCTGCAGAAGAAATCCTATGAGAAGAAAGAGAATGATAATCCCGAAAGGAACAACGGCTTTTAAGATTAAGTCAACAAAATCCGATTTCATCTCTCTTTGCTCCTTTCTAATATTTCTCGCAGGCCTCTTTCGGTCTCACCTTCCATCTTCCTGCTATTCAATTGGCCGTGCACCCTGCTCCGACTGTCCCTCCCCTGCGTTATCCCAGCAGTTAGCTCAGGCAAGGCTTGTCTGCCGCACAAGAGGCAACTCTGCTACCGCTGCTACCTCCCGGTCCTGACGGGGTTCACAGAGAGCTCTTTGCACAGGGCCCTGGCCGTCAACGCCACTTGCAAAGAAACTGTCCAGAAAAAGCACAGCCTCGACAGGGAATTCGACCCCACTGTAGCGGATTGTGGGTAACAGGGCACCGCTAGCTCCCCATCTAGCACGGCCAGTTTATCTCTATTATTCTTAATGTCTAAGAATCTTAAGCGCGAAGCAAGAAATTCAAAGAATGCGGCATCTTCAAGCCTAAAAAAATGCTATCTTTATCTTAGCCATTTGTCAATAAACCGCCAATATCAGCGAAAATATTTTTTTGCAATTAGCTTTTTTAAAACTTAGACGAAACTCTCAAACCCATTGTGCAGAAAAGGCAAATCTCCAAATCTCCATTGACACCTAAAAACCCAAATTGGTATTATAAATATTCAAGATAGACACGAGGTAAAAAGATGTTTTTTTGGGATTACACTTTTTTCCTTCTTATCCCCGCCTTCATTTTGGCAGTCTATGCCCAGCAAAAAGTGAGGAGCACCTACAGCCGCTACAGCCGGATGATGGCTTCTTCCCGCATCTCAGCCGCTGAGGTCGCACAGCAAATTTTGAGCACCAGCGGCGCAGGTGAGGTCAAGATAGAAAGGGCGCGGGGCCGGCTCACCGACCACTATGACTCCAGGAAAAGAGTGCTCCGCCTTTCCGAAGGCGTCTATAACAGCAATTCCCTGGCTGCCCTGGGAATTGCCGCTCATGAAGCAGGTCATGCCGTCCAGCATCATTCAGGCTATTTCCCTCTGCATATCAGAAATAGCATTTATCCTGTTGCCAATCTCGGCTCGACTCTGGCTTTTCCCCTCTTTTTCATCGGCTTTATCTTCAGTCAGAATGGATCGAAATTATTGATGGATTTGGGCATCCTTCTCTTTACCGGAGCCGTACTCTTTACTGTCTTGACTCTTCCTGTAGAATTCAACGCCTCGCGGCGGGCTTTAGTCCTGCTCAAAGAAGGAAGGTATTTGGATGATAAGGAAATAGTCGGCGCTCGCCGAGTTCTCTCCGCTGCAGCCTTAACCTATGTGGCTGCAACTGCTGTGGCCGTCCTCCAGCTCCTCAGGCTTTTTCTCCTGAGAAGCTCGAGAGATTAGCCCAATTCTTATCTCCCTCATCAATCCTCTCTTCAATTTCTTTTGACAGCAAGCTTTTTTTTCTATGCTAAGCGCTGTTCCAAAATCCTCTGAACATCCACTTGCAAAATAAGAAAAAAGGGGCTGTCTCTTTTTTGCCAAGTCTGACTTGACACGAAAATAGGCAAGTGATAGAAAAACACTTATTCATAAAAAAGGAGGTTTCAATGAGAGGAAGCAAAAGAGCAGCGATAGTCTCTTCCGCAATACTTTTATCGCTCTTTCTAACCTGTTTTCTCGGAGCACAGACATCTCCTGAGAAATTTTTAGGCTTTAAAGTCGGTGAAGACCGAAAGCTGGCTGACTACAGTCAAATCCTGGCCTATTTCCAGAAGCTTGACCAGGAATCGGCAAGAGTCAAGCTGATAAACATCGGCACTTCTACCCTCAATAAGCCAATGGTCATGGCTGTCATCACTGCCGAGAAAAACATGGCTAAGCTCGATACTTACCGTGAAATCGTGAAAAAGCTGAGAGACCCCAGAATCCTGCCGGCAGAAGAAGCCAAGAAACTTGCCAAAGAAGGAAAAGTCATCGTTCTCCTCACCTGCAATATCCACGCCTCAGAAATCGCCTCATCTCAGATGTCGATGGAGCTTGCCTATAAGCTGGCCAAAGGAGATACTCCTTTCGATTCAGAAAAAGTCCTGGATGACGTCATCGTTCTTCTTGTCCCGACCACAAACCCTGACGGCGAACAGATGGTAACCGAATGGTATCGCAAATATGTGGGCACAAAATACGAAGGGGGTTACATGCCCTGGCTCTACCATCATTACGCCGGCCACGATGACAATCGCGATTACTTTATGTTCAACCTCTCAGAAACAAGGGCTGTGGCCAAAGTCATTTACTACGACTGGCTGCCTCAGATTCACATTGATGAGCACCAGATGGGCTCTACCGGAGCCCGCCTTTTTATCCCTCCCTACATGGATCCCCCGATTCCCAATGTTCAGCCGCTTCTCTGGCGGTCAGTCAACCTCTGCGGAGCCAACATGGCCTATGACCTCCAGAAGAATGGATTCAGGGGTGTTGTCCATGGAAGAAGCTACACAGGATGGTGGATCGGCGCCTGCGACGACACCTCTTGGCTGCATAATATTGTGGGCATGCTGAGCGAAATGGCTTCAGTCAGAGTGGCCACGCCTGTCTATATCGAGCCGACTGAAGTTCCTCAATCCTATTACCAAAAACAAATGGAATTCCCGGACCCCTGGCCAGGAGGGTGGTGGAGGCTGAGAGACCTGGTGGATTATGAGCTGACTCTCTCCCTGAGCCTGATAAAAACGGCCCATCTTTACCAGGAAGATTTCCTTTATAATTTTTACCGGATGTATAAAAACTCAATAGAGACAAGAGAAAAAAGCGAGCCTTTTGCCTTCATCATTCCTGGCAAACAGCGCGATTACCCAACCACGCTTCGCATGCTTGACATCCTTATGCTTGGCGGAGTAGAGATTTTTCAAGCTAAAGAGGATTTCTTTGCCGAGGGAAAGCTCTATCCGGCTGGCTCGTTTGTGGTCAAGATGTCCCAGCCTTATAAACCCTACGCCCAGGCTCTGCTCGAAAAACAAAAGTATCCTGATATCCGTCAGTATGAAGGCGGCCCGCCTGTTCCTCCCTATGACAATGCCGGCTGGACTCTTCCTCTCCAGATGGGCGTTGACTGCGAGAGGATTGAAACTCCATTTGAGGCTAAGCTTGAAAAATTGGGCAAGGTTCCCTTCCCCTCGGTCGCAGCGCCAAAGTCATCATCAGCATATGTCGTCCTTGATTCGAAGATGAATGCCTCTTATGCTCTGGCCTTTGCTCTGCTCAAAAACAACATTGAGATGTTCAGGTCAAAAGAAAAGATAGAAAAGCCAGGGTTCAAGGCAGAAGCCGGAAGCTTCATCTTCAAAAACACAGCGGAAGTTCAAAAGCTCCTTCCCTCTCTCCTTGAAAAGTGGCATCTCCAGGCTTACGGGCTGGAAAGCATCTCCGCTATTCCTCAATCGCCGCTCAAGAATCCCAGGATCGGCCTCTATCAGTCATGGAGAGCCAACATGGATGAAGGCTGGACAAGGTATGTCTTTGACGACATGGGCATTCCTTTTACAACCTTGCACAACAATGACTTCAAGCCAGCGAAGGAAGCTAAGGAAGAAAAGGAAGCCAAGGAAGAAAAGGAGAAAAAGGAAGAAGCAAAAGTTGACTTGAAGGCCAAGTTCGATGTGCTTGTCTTTGCCGATGAAAACGCCGACATCATCGCTTCCGGAAGACCGAGCCCAACCTCTCCCTTTGCCCGGTTTGTCGCTGAAGTTCCTGCTGAATATGAAGGAGGCATTGGAAAGGAAGGAGTAGAGGCCTTAAAGCAATTTGTTGAAAAGGGCGGAATTCTGGTCACACTCAATAATGCCTGCGAACTTGTCTTCAAAGAATTTAGCGGCGTTCCGGCCAGGAATGCCCTGGAAAGAGTTGATCGAACGAAATTCTTCTGCCCGACATCTATCCTGAAAATTATGGTCGACAGCCAATCTCCAGTGGGATACGGATTGCCCGAAGAAACGGCGGCCATGTTTTCCAACAGCCTTGTCTTCAACACCATGATTCCTTCGGGCGACTGGAACAGAAAAGTCGTGGCCAGCTATCCAGAAGAAAACGTCTTGTTAAGCGGCTGGCTGCTGGGAGAGGACGCGATTGCCCGCAAGGCCGCAGTGGTCGATACTCAATACAAGAAAGGACATGTCATCCTTATCGGCATCCGCTGCCAGTTCCGAGCTCAATCTCACGGGACATACAAATTCCTGCTCAATTCCCTGCTCTATCCGGAAATCGAATAGGATTGGAAGCATCCTAAATTCGGTGATAATTATGAAATTGTGGCGAGGGGTCCTGTCACGGCTTTAGGATGCTATCAATAGGATTTATGAACTGGCCAAAAGGCAAAAAATTAAGATAAATATTTAAAGCTTATAATCCTATCAGTAGCATTTCTAAAATTCGCGGGCTTTGTGCTCTAAAAAATACGAGCGGCTTTTGGCTTAAATTCTTAACGCAAGGAGGTCTTTTCAAGCCATGAAAGAAGAGAAGAAGAAAAAGCTTTCGATGATTGTCTTCAGCGGCGATATGGATAAATTGTTTGCAGCCTTTGTCATCGCCAGCGGCGCGGCCGCCTCGAACATGGAGGTGACCATGTTCTTCACCTTCTGGGGCCTTCGGGCACTCAAGAAAAAGGCCAGGACAGGGAGGAGCTTCTTGGGACGGCTGCTTGGCTTTTTCTACGGCGGGGACATCAACCGTGCCAGCCCGAGCAGGCTGAGCTTCGGAGGAATCGGTCGCTGGATGTTCAAAAATATGATGAGGGCCAAGCGCGTTCCCTCTTTGGCCGAGCTCAGGCAGACGGCCATCGACCTCGGCGTTAAGCTCCTTGGCTGCCAGATGAGCATGGCCGTCATGGAAATTCCCAAGGAAGCGATGATCGATGAGGTCGCCCAGTGCGTCGGTGTCGCGACTTTTATTGAGCAGGCTCAGCAATCCGACGTCACATTATTTATCTGAATCAATAAAAAGCTTTTTCATCCACCTTGGGCAGCACAATATTTTTTATCGTCCGCTCTATGTTCTGATAAGCTAGAACGGCGACATTCTTAAATTCCACTGTATGATATTCATCACCATATCTCACAGAGAGGAATGATGTCCTGCCCCCGGGCAGGCCGGACCGTGAGCTCAATACCCTGAATTGATTCTCATTAATAGATTTTTGAAGTTCCTCAAACTCTTTATCGTCCAATTGGAAGGTCTTGTCGATAACGGTTCCTTCCTTGGATCTCCTGTGGAATTCGCCTGCGCCATTCATCCGGATTTCAATCATGATCTGCCATTCAAGCTCTCCCAGTGGTCCATATCCATAGCGCAGGAAGACTTTTTTCGTCTTTCCTTCCAGAATCTTTTCTTGATCGGTCTTAAGCCATTCCTGCGGGTCGGCATTGATTTCAATTTCAATCGCTACTTCCGAATCAATGTAAGCATATCTGAAATCCAAGCCAAATATCCCGCTTTCCGGCATGTCCCAATAAAGAGCGTTATGATTGGCAATTGTCGCCTGCTTCCCATTCTTTTTTGCCCAGTCTGCCCAATGGTAAAGAAAGGCGATATCTGAGCTTGAAGAAACCTCCCTCACTTCGGAATCGGTTAAAAAGTAATACTTGATACTGACTTCTTCTTTGAGCTCTTCGGCCCGCAACTTTTGATAGATGACATATCCGTTCGGGTCATCCTGGTCAGGAAGTTTCTCCTCGGCTAACTGCCACTCTTCAGGAAGAGTTTTTGCCACAGGTTTTGGGAGGCCGTTAATATAATTCACTTCAATGCTTTGAGCGACTTCCATCGCTTCCGATTTCGTCGGATGCCACTGCTCATCAACAGGCAGCATCTCCCAAAAATTAGTGACGCAAACGATATTGTTCTCCTCTTTTATAGAAACTTTCCAGTCGGGTTTACGCAGAGGAACGGAAAAAACATCCCCGGCTTCAAGCCGTTCTGTATCTTGTCCGTCTTCTATAAAAGAGAGGCTTGATAATTCGTAGGAGCTGGTCGGGGTAAAAACAGTAAAGCTTATTTTCAGGTTCTCGCCCGGCTTGAGGCTGCTGACTTTGATTATGGCGTCATAATATCCAGAACCCTGATTTTTCTTCAGCTCAACTAGGCTGCACTCAAAGCTTTCACTTTTTTTTAAGCGCTTGCAGTCGGTCATAAGAAAAAGGCAAATTCCCAGCCCTGCCAACAGAAAGAGAGATGAAAACTTCAAACCGAAAAATCCTTTTTTATATTTTCTCAATACTTTTCTCCCTCTCATTTTGATTGCTTCTCGTCAAATCTTGTGCGGCGTGGAGGTTGTCTATTCTTCCAGAATCTTAATTGCCCTGTCGATATCTGAAACATCAAGGATAACAGAAACTCGGTCTCCTTTCTTGCTTAGAGTCCCGTAGCAGTATTCGATGTTGATTCCTTTGTTTCCCAGCTTCGTGGTCAATTCGGCCAATGCTCCGGGCCTGTTTTCGAGGTCAACTTTAATCACTTCCCTCAGCTCCGTTGTATAGTTCAGCTTGTTCAGGATTTTCTGAGCCTTGGTGACGTTATTGACATAAAACTTGGCCGTATCCTGGAAGACGCCGATGGCCTCGATGTTTACGCCCTCTTCAGCTAAGTAGCTGCACAGCTCACCCAAAGTCGAAGGCCGATTTTCTAAGATAACAAAAATCTCAGTGATTTTTTCCATTTTCACCCCCGTTTTTTCTTAACCAGTTTATCACTTTTCAATTTTTTATTCTATCTTTTCGAATAAGCCTTTAGATACTGAGCCCGGAAATAAGCCTCTGCCTCTCCGCTTCCTTTAAAAGACAGCTCTTGTTTCTTGAAGCAAAGCTCTCCTTTGAGGTCATCTATCTTTGGGTAACGGTGCTTGTCCATCCAGGTTTCAATTCCGCGCAGAAGACTGCTGATCGCCTTAAGCCCTTTTTGGAAGAAAAAGGAGCAAACCTGGACAGCAGAAGCTCCGGCCAGAATTTGTTTGACGACATCTTCGGCGCTGCTCACTCCTCCCGAGGAGGCGATGTCGCAATCGACTCTGCCTGAAAGAAGCGCAACCCACTTCAAAGACTGGCGAAAATTTCCTTGGCCGATTATATTTCTCGTCTTGAGATTCTCAGTGTCAATATCCGGCTCAAGAAACCAGTTGAAAAGGACTAACGCATCACAGCCGGCTTGAGCAAGCTTGGAGGCAAGGTAAGGAACGGATGTCATCTGGTAATTCAATTTTACAGCGACCGGAATAGATACCGCCTTTTTCACTTCTCCCAGAATCTGCAGATGCTGCTCCTCGTAGTCTTTCCCAGAAATCTCAAGGTCAAGGGGAAGAAAATAGATGTTGAGCTCAAGGCCGTCCGCTCCTGCCTCCTGAAGCTGGTGGGCAAAGCTGGGCCACAAGCGATTAGACTGGCAATTGACGCTGGCAATGACCGGAATCTTGACCTCTTTTTTTAATTCTTCAATCATCCGACAAACCTTTTGGGGAGCATATTCGAGCAATCCCCCGCTTCGCAGATAATCCAGGGCTTCAGGAAAAACCCCATATCCTTCCGGCAAGGACTCTTCTCCGACCTGGAACTGCTCTTCGAATATGGATTTGAGGACAACCGCGCCTGCGCCCGACTCCTCACATTTCTTAACTCCGGCCACAGTCTTGGTCAACTCGCTGCTGGAGACGATAACCGGATTGGGAAGCCTTAATCCCATGTAAGTCGTAGTCAAATCAGCCATAAGATTCTCCTTTAATCATTTATTTCTTGGCAATGGAATAAACATGCCTTTCACCGCCTTCTTGTAATCCTCGACGATTTCTATCTCTCTCGCTCTCATCCGGTAGTTGT
>CAZGMN010000015.1:0-25366 GCA_964526905.1 uncultured Eubacteriales bacterium | reverse complement strand
GTATATAAATTTATCACATAATTATTAAGTTATGAAATCAGCCATCAGCGCAGCCGGGCTTTGTAGAAATATATCAAAAAGAAGAACAAATACATTCGTATCCAAGCAGAGGAATGACAGAAACCTTCAACCCCCCGCAGACGGGCGAAATGGCCATTATAGGTCCATTGTTGCTGTCTTGACGGGTAATGAGATTTGGGCGCCGACCCGAAGATGACTATTATCCGGCCGAGCGGTTGACAATTTCCGGAATAACGACTGTTTCAAAAAATATTAAGCAATTCTTTTGACAACGACCAGAGTCATGTCGTCCATCGGAGGAAGGCCGGAGGTGAAGGAATGAACCTCATCATAGACTTTTTCCAGAAGACTCTGAGCGGAAAGCTTTGAATTCTTCTTGATGATGTTGATCAGCCTTTCCTCGCCAAATTCTTCCTCTTTCTTGTTGCGGCATTCGACGATTCCATCTGTAAAAAGTAGGGCTGTATCTCCGGGATTTATTCTGACTTTCCTGACTTCGTAGGCAACAGAGGGAAACATGCCCAGGCAGAGGCCGCAGCTCTCAAGACGATAAATCTTTCCTTTATTATCAAGAATAAACGGCGGATTGTGGCCAGCATTGAGATAAGTCAATTCACCGCTCTTTTTGTTTAGCTCACAGAAGAAAAAGGTGATGAAAGTGTTTGGTGCTGAGCTGCTGTGGACAAAGTCATTCAGCTTAGCAGCCATTTCATTTAATTTATATTGAACATCAACCTCTGAATGCAAAGCTGCCCTCAGAGAGGCCATGAGCAAGGAGGCACTGACTCCCTTGCCAGAAACATCGGCAACAGCGATTCCCAGGCGGCTGGGGTCGATATCGATGAAGTCATAATAATCGCCGCCAACCTGATAGCAGGGAATGTTTGAACCGGCAATCTCAAAATTTTCGCATTCAGGGCTCTTCTTAGGAAGAAAGTCTTCTTGAATCTTGGCCGCCAGGGCAAGCTCCCTCTCCATTTTCTGCTTCTCGATAGCCTGCTCAATTAGCCTGGCGTTCTCAATCTTAACCGCAGCCAAATTGGAGATAAGGGTCAGGAGGGTTAAGTCATCATCTGAAAACTGTTTAGGCATGGATATTCGGTCTGAATAGACGACTCCAATGATTTCCTTGTTATTCCAGAGAGGAACACACATCGCAGAACGGATGTTGAATCTGATGATGCTATCCTTGGAGCTGAAGCGAGGGTCAGCCTGGGCATCATAGGTCATGACTGAGGAATGCTTGCTGACAGCGGTGCTGATGATGCTCTGGCTGACCTGAATCTTTTGATTCTTGAGGTTGGTGTTAGTGATGCGCACCACTTTGGGAATGAACTGAGGAGGATTCCCCTCTTTCAGCATCAGAATTCCCCTGTCCATGGGGAGATTCTGGCAGATGAGGTCCATAATGTTTTCCAGGAGCTCGCTGAGGGGCTTGTTAAGAATAAGAGCCTCACTCACTTCATTCAAGATTGAGTAGGCCTTGTGCTCTGATTTGACTTTTTCCAGGTCGATGGGAGTGAAGGTGGCCTTAAGCGTTGTATCCACCTCTTTTTTCTTCAGAATTTCTTCAACCTCGATAATGGTGTTTATATTTGCTGAAGGTGAGGCAACTTCAGTCACTTCGACATTTGTCGAAAGTTCCTTATCAAAAATAATCCTCGTCGAGCCGACAAGAATCTCGTCGCCCTTCTTAAGGCCTGTTTCGGCCTGAATCTTCTTGCCATTGAGAAATGTTCCGTTTTTGCTTGAATTATCCCGAACGACATAGCCCGCTCCTGATGGGTAGATAAAGGCATGGTGCCCTGAGCAAAATGGATCAGAAAGGGGTATGTCGTTCTCAGCCGAGCGGCCGACAGAAATTTTTTCGTTCCTTAGAATAAAAACGGTTGATTCTGCTTTTTTTGGATAAACAAAAAGCTTAGGCATCTTTGCGCAAATTATTATAACCATAAGAAAAGAAATTTTTCAAGAGAAGGAAATTATTTCAAAGTCTGATTGGGGGTGAGGCTGTTTCCCAAAACCTCAAGAGAATTCGACTTTCTCCAGCGTCTTGAGCAGCTTCCTGCACCTCTTGGCTTTGTCCTCGAGAGGAATATCATCAATGAGAGGGAGAAGGACTTCCATCATTTCTTTCTTAATCATGTTGTCCAGCAGCTCAATCGAATAGTCTATGGATTTTCTCGTCCCGGCACAGATATTCTGATAAGCCCTGATCATATCTTCCTGGGGATAGATAAGGCTCAATAATTCGAAAATGCGCTGGATAGTCCGCGCTAAATTATTCTCCAAGTCCCTGGCCAAGAATTCTTTCTTTTTATCTTCGATCAACCCTTGGATCTCGATCAAAGTGACATAACATTCTTTAATTCTCTGATTAATCTCAGTCAGAACTATCTTCTCTGGAAAATGAATCTGCGGCTTTCTTGACCTCATCCGGTACATGGCTTCGATGAGCTCGGGCTCAAGGTCTTTGTTCCTCTTCTTTAACTCCGAAGCCAGCAGGTCTGCTGCTCTTTGAAAGTCAGTTTTAGCCAGGATTTCAGGAATAGCTTTGCGCAATCGAAGATCTTCCTCGTTGTCACCAAGATAATCTTTCAATGTTCCTATGATTTTAATTCCGTATTCTTCTAAAGCAGAGCTTGCAACCTCCTGAAGAGAGGGCTCACGGAGATGAGGAATGATCAAAGGCAAGAATTCCCTTCTTTGCAGCTTTCCGGCACTCTCAACAGCATAGCGGACAACATCCGGCGATTCATCCCTGAGCAGCTTGCCGAGGCTTTGAATGAGCGTTGGAGTCAGCTCCATCATCCCCATAACCTTGGCCGCCTCCATCCTGGAAACCTCTGCCTCTTTGCCTGCCTCACCTACTACTTTGTGGATATGCTCTTTCATCAATTCCTGGTAAACGCTGAGCGACATGATTTCCTTGACCTGGGCGTTGAGGCTCTCATCTTCCAGAGAGTCATCAAGCTCAGGCATCAAAGCCTCTCCCTCCACCTCAAGAAGAGAATCCATAGAGCTTGCCCGGACCTCGTTCGATTTCTGCGAGATTATTTTTCGCAGCTCAGGGCTCATTCTTTCTTTTTTAATAAGGTCAAAGAGATTCATGGCGTATAAAACCGAGCTTCTCTTCTTGCTCTGGAGCGTGTCGAAGACCAATTTCGTCACGTCCACATCAATCTTTTCTGAAACAAGCTTGTCAGCATCCGGCCATCTTATCCTTAAATTCCTCTTGACAATATTCACATATTCTTTGGTGATCCATTGGTCGAGAGCTATCCAGAGAAAGATAAAAACGATGATGATGAGGCTTAACTCCTTCGGAGAAAAGTGCAACAGCGTAAAAAACAAAAGGATAAGAACCGCAGCCAAACCTTTTCCCAGCTTGTTGACAAACATATCGATGAAGACTTTAGCCTTATACTTGATCTCAGGAGAGATGGGAATATAGAGCAATTCCCTGACAGATTGACTGAGGGAATTGGAAAAGCTGATGTCAGTTCCCTTTAAGGCAACTGCTCCAAAGAACGGAACAAGAAATACAGAAAGTGAGCCGAGCAATAATAAGACGGGAGTGATTAAGAGCGCGACCCGGATTCCAAAATTCCTCAAGATTCGGTTTGTGGCGAGAATATGAAGAAAGTAGGAAAAAATGAGCAGTAGGGTAAAAAAGCTTGCGAGGAAGGCAGTTCTCGCGTCGTCTTGTATCGGAAATTTTGCCTTAATTTGAGAATTGAACTGAAAATCGACAAGAGTCGTGACCAAAATATCGATAAGGACGATACCGGCCAAGAGCATCAAATGACGGCTCTTTCTCAAGAGCCCGAAACTCTTGAAGTAGCCAACCTTGGGCTTGGGCATCTCGGTAGGGGCTTTTGCTTCAGGCTTTTCCTCCGGAGTACGAGCCTTATGAACGCAGTTGACAATTATAATTCCGGCCGCAAGCAGGAATGGGCAGATCAGAAGAAGATTTACTGTCCCGATTCTCTTGACCAGAAAACGAGAGAGGAGAGAGCCAATAACTCCACCCAGAAGCCCGCCACTGACAAGAAAGCCAATCAACCTTTTTGCTTGACGGGGATTATAGATATCATTGATTAAAATCCAGAACTGAGTAACTAAAACGACCAAGAATATCTCTGCCCAAAACCAATAAATATAATAGAGCCATTTCCATTGATTTTTGAAGAAGACCCAGAATAGAAGCTGAGTCAAAATAAAAAATGCCAGGCTTAAAGATATATAAAGCTTTCTCTTCAAAACATTCAACAACTTGGTGTTCAAGACGACAACAAAACCCATCAGCGCTGCTGTTATAAGATAAGCGATGGGAAGTCCTCCTGCTCCAAGTTGCCGAAGGAAAAGGGAAATCTTGACAGGCTTGATGATCCAGGCCGAAGCCGTAATCAGGAGGAAATAGAAAAACATAAGAATAGAGGGAGCCGTCTCCTCAGGTCTTATTTCGACATAACGGGACAAAATTTTATGGAGAAAGCTCTTGGTCATGCACTCTCTTTAAAAATTGGGGAACTCTTAAGGAGACTCTGGCATCTTTGGACTCTTTCGGCGAGAGAAATATCTTCGAGAACTGGGAGCAAAATATCTCTCATCTCTTTATGCAGAATATTATCAAGAAGCTCGACAGCATAAGCAACAGAATTCTTTGTTCCGGTCCGGATATTCTGGTAGGCCTTGGCAATATCTTCACGGGGATAAACGATTCCCAACAACTTAAAAATATTCAATAGGGAAATAGTCAAATTTCCCGTCAGAGCTTTTCTTCTTGGTTCATCTTGGCTTTCAGAGCCTAATTCATCGAATTGAATGAGAATCTGGTAATGCTTTTTTATTTCTTTAATGATTTTGGATTTGATGACATCTCCCGGGAATTGAACAAGAGGCTTTTCGGAGCAGATTTTATCCAGAGCATCAATAAGCTCTGAATCCATGTCCCCTCTATCCTCTGCCAATTCCCAGCAGAGAAAGTCCGCAGCGTCTTGACTTCCGATATATCCCAGAATTGAAGTCACAGCTTTCCGCAGTTCAATGTTTTCCTCTGTATCTCCCATATAATCGGCCAGGGTTCCCACGGTTTTTTGACCGAATTTTTCAAGGGCAGAAACGGCATCTTCCCTTGTCAGCGGATTCTGCAATTTGCTGACCAAGGCTGGAACATATTCTTTTCTTCTTAAGTTGGCGGCGCTTTCAATGGCATATTTGCTGACCTCGGGCGATTCATCCTGGAGGAGCTCTTCAAGCTTCTCCACGAGAGGCGAATGAGATTCCATCAATCCTATGGCTTTGGCCAATTCCATCCTGGCCGTCACCGCCTCTTTGCCTTTATCGGTTATCGTTTTATCGAAATAGCCCTTCATCAATTCCTGATAGACATCAAGGGACATAATCTCCTTGACATCCTTCTCCAGAGCTTTGTCGTCGATAACATCTTCAGTCTCGGGAAAGAGAGTCGTATCCTGGGATTCAAAAAGAGCTCCCAAGGAAGACGCCTTCATTTCATCTGATTTGTAAGCGATCAGTTTTCTCAATTCTGGAGTGAGCTTATCCTTCTTTATCAAATCAAAAAGATGCATGGCATACAGGATCGAGCTCCGATTCTTGCTCTCCAAAGTGTCGAAGACGAGCTTTGTGTAATCAATGTCCATTTTCTCAGCCACGGCTCGGTCCACCCGCTCCCATTTCATCTCCAACTTTTGCTTAACGGTGTTGGTGTATTCGCGACTTGCCTTCAGATTAAGGATGACCCATCCTAAAATAAAAAGAACAGAAACAAGGCTAACGATTTGAAATTGTATTTTAAGCTTGAAAAGAAAGACAATGACAAGGGTCAAAGCTCCGAGACTATCGGCAAATCTGTTGAGAAACATGTCGATAAATATTTTTGCCTTGTATTTAATAACTGGAGAAACAGGAATATAGAGGAGTTCTCGAGCTGATTGATTAATGGAAAAGGAAAGGCTTTTATCGCTGGCTTTGATAGCAACAGCAAAAGCAAGAATCGGCCAAACGGCAATCCCCAAAGAAAGGAGGAGGAGAATGGCAGGATATAGCAATAAAGCAAAACGGATGCCGTAGCGTTGAATAATTTTGCTTGTCATAAAAAGTTGAAGCAGAAAAGCAAAAACTAATAGTCCTGTGTTTAATAGCCCAAAGAAGACTTTAAGATTCCCCCCGAAAGGATTGACTTCATAAACTATACTTTTTGATTGCCAATCAATAAAGATCGAAACAATACCAGTGACAATGACCACCGCTGCCAGGAGTTTAAGATAATAATCTTTTTTTACGGTATCAAAACAATCTTTAAAACCGAACCTTTGAGGCTCTTTTCTTTTGCTTATATATTCCTGAGTTTCCTCGCCTCTAAGAATCTTTCCTTTCCTTTGCAAGAAGAATATAAAATTCACAACGAAAGCACAGACCAGCAAGAATCCGGCAGCAACAAGCAGAAGGTTGTTACTGGAGACATTACGCTTAGCAAGGATTACGGTTATCAATCCCCCAAATATGCCTCCTAATATTCCGCCGCTGCCAAAAAAGCCAATCAGCCTTTTTACCTCCCTGGGATTAAAGACATCATTGACCAAAATCCAGAATTGGGTCACGAGAACAACAATGAACATATTGGCCCACATCCAATAGGTGATAAGAAGCCATTTTCTGCTTCCCACAACTTCTTTCGGCAAAAAAAGCCAGAAAATGAGACTGGTCAAGATAAAGAAGAAAAGGCTGAAGCTTATTAAACGATATCTTCGAATTTTGACTTGAATCTTGGAGTGAAAAGCGACAATGATAGCCACGAGAATAGCTGTGGCATATGCATAGGGAAGATATTGGGGATTAAGCTTCTTCAAAAATTCTGCATCGCGGATGTTTTTGATAATATTAAACGGTGCAGTGATTAAGAAAAAATAAAAAAAGAGGAGAAGAGAGATGATTTCCTCGCCGTGCCTAATTTCTACAAGATGCGAAAGGTAGCTATGCAGGCGATTCTTTGCCATATAAAGGCTCTATCCAAAAAACTCAACGAAAATTATCCCTTAAAAAAGCTGTCGAGTGCCAATTCTTCGTCATCGAATATTTCAAAGACCTTGGTCAGCATCGTCACTTGGAAGACCAGGTAGAGTTTCTTCGATATCTTGGCGATTTTCAGCTTGCCTCCCAAATTATGAGTGGAAATATAACTGGCTAATATCTCTCCAACTCCGAAGCTATCGATGAACTCTACATTCTGAAAATTAAGGAGGATATTTCTCTTGCCAGAGTCCAATTGGTCTTTAACGAGCTGATGAAGAGTGACGTCGGAAATGTCCGACCTCCTGATTTCCCCTTCAATATCAAATATCAAGACATCTTCTTTCTCTCTTGTGCTTATTTTCATCTCATCCCTTCCTATCTTGGATTTGATGGTATTGGCTTATCTTTGACTGGCAAAGGCTTCTTTCCGCCACTTAATAGCTTTTATCAAAAGAGGAATTTAAAGTCAAATCCAATATCTATCCAATTGAAAAAAAGCGAGTTATGTCCTGTGCAGGAGCAGCTGACTAAAACGAGAAAGGAAATCTACTTGTGTTCACTGAGAAAAAGCGTAACAAGGACAAATTGATAGAGTTTTGGCTTCTCGGCGATGTCAAGTTCTGTAAACTCTATCCCATACCTGAAGTTCTTATTCTCTTTTTTCTGCCAGATAATTTTTCCATAGATATTTGCTTTAAGCTTCTGAGGCAAATCGAGGCTAAAAATCAAATCCGCACCTCGAGAAGAATCAAGCGCCGTTTCAATACACATCCCTTCAAGATTGATGTTTTTGATCCAGCCTTTTGCTCTTTTCTCAATTCTATCATTCTTCCAGAGTTGAACACGAGCTTTTACAGGAACTCTTGGAGACTTTCTTCTTTCTTTTTCTCTCTCCTTCTCAATCATATCTCTCTCGGCCTCCAGCCATCCAAGGTCAATGATCTTCAGGCACTCATAAAAAAGAAACCCTTAAAAATTACCCTGACGTTAGAGGACTTATATCATAGAAAAAAATTTATGTCAAAAGATTGTATAACATTTTTTAATAAAAAGTCATCTCGACCAGGAATCTCGACATTATCGTCACCCCTATTTCCCAAAACCAAATTATATAGTAGAATTTATAAGAGACTTTTCAAGAGGATTTTAATAAAACGCCATGAAAAAGAGGCTCTTTGCTCAGCCCATCAGAAGAATCTGGCTCATTTTAGTTTTTTTTGCCTTAGCCCCCCTCTCCCCTCTTTATTCTTCTAACATCCAGTGTGAATGGACTGGCATCCAGAAAATTGTCGCTGTCGGAGATTTGCACGGTGATTATAACAGCTTTGTGGATATCCTGAAAGGAACAGGATTGGTCGATCAGAACCTCCATTGGACCGGCGGAAAAACTCATCTCGTTCAGATTGGGGATGTCATGGACAGGGGGGACCATGCCAAGGATATCCTTGACCTTTTAAGGAGGCTCGAGACAGAAGCTGAGCAGACTGGGGGCAAGGTCCACTTCCTTCTTGGAAACCATGAAGAAATGAATATCACAGGCATAGCATGGGAGTATGAGAATTACGTAACTCTGAACCAATTTCTCTCTTTTCTCCCTGAAAGCTATAAGGAAAGGCGAGAAAGAAAAATCAGAAAAGATTACGCACAAAAACCCCCTAAAGGAAGCAGGCTGGACTATCCTTTAGAGCAAAGATTGAGGAATTATTGGGAGAGAGTCTGGAGTCAAGCCAAGGCCGACCGGCAAGACTCAGCGCGAATAGAATATATAAGAAATTTCAGAGAGAAATACGGTAAGTGGCTCGTCCAACACAATGCGGTGATTAAGATCGATGATATTATCTTCGTCCACGGAGGAATCAGCGATAGGTTCTCGAACTGGAAGCTTGAAGACATAAATAACAGGATGCGCTTGGAGCTAAATAGCTTTATCAAGGAAAATCCCATAGAAGACCTCCAGGTTGTTTATGATCGAAACGGGCCGCTTTGGTACCGGGCATTAGCTTTAAATGGAATAAAAGAGGAAGACTTGAAACCGGAAGTCGATAAGATTTTTCAAAAACTTGGGATTAAATACATGATCTTAGCCCATACGACGCATATCATTAAGAGCAAAGATGAAATGAACCGATTTGAGGGAAGAATCTGGGTCATCGACACTGGAATCAACTCAAAAATCTACAGAGGGGGCCGCGAGACGGCGCTAATTATCGAGGAGACTGGGAACGATATCAAATTTTCAGTCTGGCCCTTTGATTTCAATGAAGAAAACACAGGGGCCATTGAGCAGGCAAGATATCTCCAAGAAGGGATGGCGTCAAGAGCCCGTCAGCTTCTTGAATTCATTGATTATATCTTAAGAGGTGCACTAACAACGGGAATTTTTTATAGGGGGGAACAATGAAAATTAAAATAACTCTGGTTATCATCTTTTTTACCTGCTTTATTTTTTGCGTTTGGATTTACTGCAAAGCCTTAACAACAGACCAAGAAAGCATGAAACGACAGGAGCTTGAAACTTTCCTAAAAACTGCCAAGGTTAGCTCTTATAAGAAACCGGGGGGAGGAAGAACAGACGCTTATATTGTCAGCCTTGATGATGGAAAAATTAAACGCCGAGGGTTTTTCAAGCTTACCGACCGCACTAGACCAATCACTCCTGCAGATAGCTATAAATACGGAATCGCTGCTTACGAGCTTGATAAGCTCCTCGACCTCAATAGGGTTCCAGCCACTGTGGAAAGAGAAATAGAGGGCGAAAAAGGGTCTCTAATGATATTTCTTGAGGCCTCTTTAAGCGAAAGAGAAAGAAGACTAAAAAAAATTGAACCCCCGGACTCCAAAGCCTTTGAGAATGCTCTGGAAGATATAAAAGTTTTTGAGAATTTGGTTTACTCTCTTTCTCTATGCGGACAGAAGGACTTGGGCGACATCCTAATCATGGATAAGGAAGACTGGAAAGTCTGGATTGTTGACTTTTCTGAGGCTTTTGCTCCCCGCCTGGAACTAATCCCGGACTGCCCAATTACCCGCTGCTCAAGGAAACTCTACCTGAACCTGATGAAATTAGACGATAATGAGGTTACAGCCAAGCTCAAGCCTTACCTCAATAATGAGGAAATCAAGGCTTTGCTCGAACGAAAAAAGGCCATCATTAACAAAATAAAGCAGCTCATCAAGGAAAAAGGCGAGGAAGCCGTTCTCTTCTCCTGAAAGATATTCAGGCCACCCGGCTAGCGACCAGGCAATAAAGCTCATGGAAATCAACCTCTGTCAATAAGGGGCATTGACTTTTTCGATTGATGCCAAAAAAAAGTTCAAAAAAAATCGACCGAAACTTGTGCAATATCCCATAATTTTAATTCAATCAATCCGTTAAGAATAAAATCCCCCTATTTTTCAACAAGCTTTTACACAGGAACGGTGGAAAATAATGAACAAACCAGCTTCAAGTTGACAACCCATTCCAATTTCAATATATTGCTCCTAACTTTAAGAGTTTCAAACTGAAATGAATATCTTTGATTTATTTCGGTCAGATTAGGGCTCAGCTAATTTGAAAAAAATAAAAGAAACTCATCAAAAAACCTTAAAAGACAAAAAAAGGGGAGGGAAATGAATAATCAAGAAAAAAGGGAGGGAATTGCCTACAAAATTCTCAGAATCTTCACCGAAGTCCACCCTGGCGAAGTGCCGACAGCTCTTCTCTTGACACTCAACGTCTTTCTTCTGCTTATGGCTTACTACCTCATCAAGCCCGTCCGGGAAGTCCTGATTCTTGTCGGCAAGGACCCCCAGACAAAGAGCTACCTCGCAGGGGCTCAAGCCATATTGCTCATCTTTGTGATCAAAGCTTTCAGCTATCTGGCTTCCAAATTTCCCCGCCATCTTCTTATCACCTGGGTGACGCTTTTTTTTATTTCTAACCTGGGTATTTTCTACATATTCCATCTCTTCGGCATGCCTATGGGAACTATAGGTATCATCTTCTTCATTTGGACCGGCATCTTCAATATTTTTATCGTCGCTCAATTCTGGGGCTTCGCTAATGATATCTATACAGATGAAGCTGGTAAGCGTTTATTCCCCCTCGTTGCTTTCGGACAAACATCAGGGGCGTTATTTGGAGCAAAGATTGCAAATTTGATTATTGAGCCACTGGGCAAGGATTTTGCCTATAAGATGATGCTGATCACCGCAGGGCTCTTAGGCGTCTGCATTCTGATGACTCTTATTATTCATAAGAGGGAAATCAAACTAATCCATGGGAAATCCGAGCACGTCGAAAAAGAAATAACTCAAGAAGAAAAAATGAAAGAACAACCCCTCAAGAAAGTGGGTGGCTTCCGCCTCATCTTCAAGAGCCAATATCTTCTTTTCTATGCCTTTGTTATCCTTTCCCTGAATTTCGTCAACGCCACGGGCGAGTACATCTGGTCAGACGCCTTGACGCAGACTGCGAAAAAAGCTGTGCAGATGGGCACAACAGCCGGACTTAATGTTGAACAATTTGTGGGTAAGCTCTCTGCAGACTACCAATTTATCGCCTCTCTTGTGGCCTTGATTCTTCAGCTCTTTCTTGTTTCCCGCATCTTCAAATGGGTCGGAGTCTCAGGAGCCCTCCTGTTCTTACCTATTATTGCACTCGGAGGATACAGTTCCATCACCTTTGGCGTTGCTTCTCTTGTCCTGATCAAGTGGGTCAAAGGCATGGAAAACGGCACAGATTATTCGATCATGAACACGACCAAGGGCGCCTTATTCCTCATAACCTCAAGAGAAGAAAAATACAAAGCCAAAGCCGCGGCCGACACCTTTTTCTATAGAGGGGGAGATGCCCTCTCTGCCCTGACTGTTTTTATAGGGTTTAAACTCTTGGTCCCGCTCCAGAGCTTTGCCAAATTAAATGTCGTAGTTGTCCTGATCTGGATTTTCCTGTGCATTCTGGTTATCAGGGAATACAAAAAGCTCAAGGCAAAAATGGCTATCACGGGGGCAGCACAGACTTTTTAGGAATTTTATCTTTATTTCCTCCATTTGATTTTCTTAAAAAATGAAGTTATATTACCGCCAAAAATGCCTCGGGTATGAATGAAACAAGGAGAAAATAAGATGAAAAGAAAAATATTTCTGCTGATAGCTGCTTTTCTTCTCGTGACTCAAGGCTCATGGGTCAGCGGACAATTCACTCCTTCTGAAATTGCCGAAAGAGCGCAGTGGGAGGAATTCCTCAAGACTGCAGAGATCACAGGCTCCAAAGAAATCGGAGAGGGGGTGACAAAGCCATATAAGCTTTATCTTAAAAAAGGAGATGTGGAAAGCCAGGCCGCGTGGAAGAATCCCCACGGGATTCAATTAGGCTATCTCGAAGGATGGCAGTATGAAATAGCAGCTTACCAGATGGACAAGCTTCTGGGATTGAACATGATTCCTCCCACAGTCGAGAGAGAGTTCAACGGAAAAAAAGGCGCGCTTCAGTTCTGGGTGACGAAGGAAATGAGCGACCTGGAAAGGATGGATAAAAATATCGATATTCCTAAAGATGCCGCAGATGGCTGGAAAAAAATGAAATACATTGCCAGGGCCTTTGACAGCTTGATCGGTAATGAGGACAGGACTCAACAGAATATCCTCTATACCAAAGACTGGCGGACGATTCTCATCGACCATTCCCGCGCCTTTCGTTCTTCCGAAAAATTTACAAAGCAGCTCATGTTCGGCCAAAACGGCATAACAGGAAATAAGCCTTTTAGAAGACTGCCGCGTGTTTTTGTCGAAAAAATCAAAGCCTTGACCTTTGACAGCATCAAAAATGCTGCCGGGCTCTATCTGGAAGATAAAGAGATCAAAGCCGTCCTTGTGCGCAAAAACCTGCTCTTAAAAGAAATCGAGGAGATGATAAAGGAAAAAGGTGAGGACAAGGTTTTATATTAGCAGCCCGCTTTATCCTCTTATCGTATTTCATCATCTGCCTGAACAGCAGAGAATTATCCGCAGCCATACAGCGAATGTCTTTCATCTGGAGATTCGGTTCCGTCCCTCTCTTTTAGCCTGATAAAGAGCCTGGTCTGCCGCCTTAATAACATCCTCCGGACGGGAAGAACCATCTCCGTCGTCAGCAATGCCGATGCTAATGGTGACCGCCTCTTGAGAGCGGGATTCCATAAACTTTTTTATGGCTTTCGCTCTTTGACTCCGGCGCTCCTTGCTGCGGATGATGAATTTTGACTCTTCGACAGTTTGTCTCACAGCTTCCAGATGAGAAAGAGACTCGTTAACATCCTTTCCGGGGAAAATCATGGCAAACTCTTCTCCGCCATAGCGATAGGCCTTGCCTCCACCTGTTGACTGCTCAAGTTTGGAAGCGATCAAACGCAGAACCTGGTCGCCAACTTGGTGGCCGTAGCGGTCATTGAACTTCTTGAAAAAATCGACGTCAATCATGGCTATGGTGTAGCGACTCCCGAGCTTGGCAAGCATTTCGTCAAAAGCACGGCGTGTCGGCAAGCCTGTTAATTCGTCCTGATACGCCAGGCCGAGAGAGGTCTCAATGATAGAAATAACCAGCGTCAACCCTGCGGTGGCGAAATATATCGTCAAAGCTGCGGGAGTTTTTGTTGTGTTCAGAGCAAAGAATGATAAGAAAAGAACCCAAATGAAGCCGCATTCTATTGCGCTGCGACTCCCCAAATAGCGAATGGCAAGGATGAGAAAGACCAATCCAAAAGCAAAAAAAGCTGGCTGGGGCATGGGAAGCGCTTTGAAGAGAGGCGCCTTAATGACCTGGTATTTCAAGATAGACCCCAAGTTCCAAGGCTTGTAAACACAAATCAAGGCGACGACGATGGCCTCAAAAGCAACTAGGCACAGCCGCCACAAATTGCGCACATCTAAAAACTTCTGCTCCCTCATCATCGATATCAGAAAAAGATTCAAAGGAAGCAGAAGAGAAATAACATCATGAGCAATAGCGACCGCAGCCCCTTTTCCGGGTTGACCGGACCCAAGATAGAAAAGCGTTCTGTCAGCAGCAGCCAGGATGAGAATGACAAAAAAAAGCTGGCTTCGATTAAAGCGCCAGGCGACTAAAACGCCCGCAGCCCAAACAGCATAAGGGTAGATGCCGACAAGCCAAGGCAGCCTTTGCACCAGGAACAGACGGTGGAGGAGAAAGGCTATGAGGAGAAGAAGTCCTCCGGGAATGAGGAAAGAGAAGAGTCTCCTTAAAGCCGCGGTAAGCAGTCTAGCCCAGAAAAATATTGGGTCTTTCAACTTCCCAACCGTTCTCTATTAGCACTCATTCGACAGTTATTGCTCTTTTAACGCCTGTCATCTTGATAAGATTTTTTTGATAGCCTTGAAATCTACGCCGATCACATGGCTTGAAAATATATCACCAGGCGACGACAAACGTCAATAAATGAACTAAGGCGGACAAAGTAGGCCTCAGAATTATTTTTTCGGCCTCTTGTAGCGCGGCCGGTAATCAACCCAGTTCTCCATAAACTTTCGCTCGCCGCTTCTTTCCTCTGCTGTGAGAAGCGACTCAAAAATGGCCTTAAGCTGCGCATAAGGCAAAGTTCCGATGACCATCCGGTTGTTGATAATCATCGTCGGTGTGGAGCGTATACCGTGGGAGTATTTCTCTGATGTTTTTTCGTATTCCGCTCCGGTATTGATAATCTGCTGCACCAGGTTCTTGGTCTTCTGATCGTTGAGCGCCGCTTCGACCCCGTATTTTTTCGCAAGCTGCAGGCGCCATTCAGGGCTCTTGGCTTTGGCGAAATTGGCAAAGATTTCGTCGTGAATCTGATTGAACTTGGCCGGGTCGTAAGCTGCCAGGAAAGAAAGGTCGCAGGCGCCGGGATGAAGACTTTTTTCAACCACGGTGTTGCACTTGGCTTCGAGTGGAAAAAATTGAAAGGCGATATTCATCTTTCCTTGATACTCCCTTTTCAGCTTTTTCAGCTGCTCGTTTAAATACCAGCAGTCAGGGCAAAGCAAGTCAGCATAGGCAATTATCCGGATAGGAGCATCTTCGAATCGCTCTGTGGCCTTAGCCGTCCAGAAGGGGGAAATGAGGCTTGGATTCTTGACTTCAGCCAAACCGTAGTATTCTTTAACGACCCGGGTCGCCACTCCACCCAGCTGAGCATCCTCTTTGGCCTCATAGAAGAGATGGAACCCGTAGGCCCCGATGACGGTGATAAGGGCAAAAATGATTAAGTACTTGAGCGAAGGGACAAGAAAAGCCTGGATTGTCCCCAGCCATCCATGTCTTTTGCCGGCCAGGCCATATTTCCAGAAAAGAAATAGGCTGAAAAGAGAAAACAGATAATAGCCGCAGCAGAGAAGGCAAAGGCTTTTCAAGAAAAAAACAGAATAAACAAAGAGGACGATAACTCCCAGGGCGTTGAGAAGGGACAAAGATTTGTTGGTCTGTTCGAAAGCAGCGGAGGGGAAAAGCGTTCCTAAGATGACCAGCGCACCCAATATCAGCCCAAAATAACCGAGGGGAACTCCTTTGAAATGCGAAATCGAGGAATAGGCAGAGCTTTCGCAGTTGAAAAAGGGGCTGATGTCGCAAAAAGAGCCTTTGAATAGAGTCTCCGGAAAATTGGCATTGAAGAAGTGCTGGATGGTTAAAACAGAACCAAGGACCATGCCCATTCCGGCAATAAAGCTCAAAAACCGCAGCCAGCTTCTTCCATTAAGCGTCAATGCCTTCTCCATGGACATCTCCTTCAAAATTTTTCGGCTATTATAACACAATCGACAACCTAAGACTCAAATTCAATATTTCATCATCCCTGATTCTTTATTAAAAAGATAGAGGCTCTTGCCTATCCTGTCTGTGAAAATTTAGGGGGTGAAGGAGAGCGTTTTTCAGCTTCTTATTTGATTTGACGCTGGAGATGCCAACGGCGCTAAATTAACGAAGGATTTTCGCTCTGCTAACCGCCAGGGCTATTATTATCTTTGCCTTCGGCTTTCTCTGGCTCTCCATCGATAACAACACCATATAAGCTGTCCTTGGGGGGCACACCTCTTTTCTCCAAGGATATCCTGCATTCCCGGAAATAAGGTTTATCCTTTCGATTATGAGAGATCAAAACCTTGACCACTTTCCGGCTCAATTTGCCCTTCTGAATCATCCCGGTTATCTCCTCCAAGGCTGTCCTATTATCATAAGCAGTGGGCCGATAAGGCCTTGGCGAAAGCAGAGCATCATAAACGTCGCAGGCCGCAATAATCTCTATCAAACTATCTCTCAACGAGATACCAAGAGGATATCCAGATCCATCTCTCCGCTCATGGTGTTCTTTGGCTACCCTTGCGCCGAAACTCCGATAATCTTGATGGAAGCAACTCAGCAGCACAAATCCGGCTAAGGTATGGTGCTCGAGAATTCTCCAGTTTGTCCTTGTCAGGGGGTTGCTCTTTTTCAATATTTTAAGGGGAACGCATATTTTGCCGAAATCATGTACTGTCCCGGCCATGGCTTCCAAAATCCAGTCTTCGGATTTTCCAAGCAGGTCCTGAGCCAAGATTGCTGACAGGGCAAAGACCATGAGAGTGTGGCGGTAAGTATAAAAGTCGTGCTCTTCAAAATAGTCGAGGAATTCCAAAACGGGCGCAATGAAATTGATTTTCTTCAACAGGCTAAAGGCAAATGCCCTTTCTTGCCTTCCAAAAATTAAATCATAAGGAGGCTCACTGAGCAGGTGTCGCAGGTCACGGTCAATAGTGCCGTGCTTCAAAAAAGGAATCAACCTATATGACTTGCCTTTATTTTTTTCTATTAATTCACCCAGAGCCTTGGACGTTAGTTTAGAGCCCGCTGGAAGAAGCAATTTGTTGTCTAATGAATAAATTGGATAATCGAGCTCAATGATCCTCATTCGCTTAGCTCCTTTATGCCAGGACAAAAACAAGATTTAACAGTTCATCCAAAAAATTATTCTAGAATCTGGGTTCGAGCCTTAATGATCGTTCCCTCTTAACTGATATTTGCTTATTTTCGTCTCTTCAATTTATATCTTATCAAAATCATACGGTCAATTAAAAGCCTTAAGTGGATTGGTTAGAAGTTGCGCTGACTTTGATGTTCTTATAGATGGTGAGAACGTTCTGATTGTTCTCTCTCTTGTAATCAAATCCATCCATGAACGTGCGAGAAAGGAAAACCCCAAATCCGCCTTTTTTTTCGCTCTTGATGATTTCTTTAATATCAGGTTTTTTTAATATCCTTGGGTCAAAAGGAATTCCGTTGTCCCTTATCTCAAAAAAAATCTTTTCATCATTCAGCCAACTCTTGAGCAAAATCTCACCCTGTTCATGAGGGTATGCATATCTGATAATATTGATGCATATCTCCAACAGAGAAAGCTCAATCTTAAAATAGTCTTTATCTGAGATATCAAGCCCGCCAAGATTTATTTTTAAAAAATCTCTTATCTTATCCAGTTCGGCCAGGTCATTCCCCATTTTCAACGTGCTGACTCTCGGCGTCTTTCTCTCGCCAGGACTCTGATTCATTTCTCTCTCAATTCTCTACATAAAAAATTAAAGCTTTCTATCCATTCCTCCGACTCTTGCCTAATTTATAGGAAACAAAAAATGATGTCAATGAGGAATTCACATCTCCAGGAGGCGTCTTTCAGAAATAAAGAGCGACACCTGTCTCGCTGAGGGGTCTTTGGCGATGGCATTCTGCAGGTATTCTTCTGCTCGGCTCTTTTCCCCGAGAGCGGCGCAGGCTCTTGCGGCCAAGAGAAAATAAAAGGGGCTTTTGCTGCGCTCGATCAGGGCTTCGCAGGCTGACTTTATTTTCAGGAGAAACTCTACTGATTCCTTATCTCTGCCG
Source organism: uncultured Eubacteriales bacterium (assembly GCA_964526905.1). GTDB lineage: Bacteria > Acidobacteriota > Aminicenantia > Aminicenantales > Aminicenantaceae > CAZGMN01. The sequence continues at coordinate 7,443 of CAZGMN010000015.1, read as the reverse complement.
AGTTTCTTCAAGGCCAGTGCCCGGTAATAGGAATGCTCGGAAAGAGAAGCTATTTGTATTCTCTCGACTTTCTTGAAATAGCCTTCTGCAATTTTCTTATCTCCCATTCGTTCGTAGCATAGCCCGATAAAAAAATATTCTCGGCTGAAGACCGGGTCAGGAGGTTTCCCTGTCCCAAGGTTTTCAGGATATTCCATGGCCGAAAACAAGTCTTTTTTCGCCTTTTCATACTTTCTTTCCTCCATCAAGGAGTAGGCTCTTTTCAAACAGGCTAAAACATAAATCTCTCTGGCGCCAGTCCAGCCTTCCCAGGGAAGGAAAGAATTCTCCTCCAAAATCTTCAGAGTTTTGTCGTATTGCCCGCCGTCCAGATAATACTCTGCCCTCTTCAGGATATAATTGAGGTTCTTTTTAACCTTTTCCGGGGCTCCTCTAAAAAGCTTATCCCTTTGAGGCTGTTCTCTGTTCATGGCATAGAGTTCATCAAGTGCAACATAAAGGCGATAATCATCCTGAGCGCAGGAGATGGCTTTCTCATACATTTTCTCCGCCATTCCATAGTCTTCAAATTTCCTCCAGTATATTTCGCCGAGATTTCTGTAGAGCACGGAAAATTTTGGCGAAAATTCTGCAGCTTTTTTGAAGCACTCAAACCCTTCCTCCCATCTCAGCTTAGCCGTAAGCAGGTTTCCAAGATAATAAAGAGCCTTCCAGTCAGAGGCATTATGCTTTAAAGCCAGGCCGAGTATCCTCTCTGTCTCCGTTCTGAAGGGAAAGACAAAATCCGGGCTGCAGTCAGCCGCTTTTTTGAAGTTTTTCTCGGCTTCCTCTTTTTGTCCGAGTTTATCGTTCAAATAGCCGAGAGAGTAGTAAAGGAGAGGATAGTCTCTTGCGCCGGCGTTTTCGAAATAGGCCGCAAGGACGGCAACCGCGTCCTCGATAAGGCTCATCTCAGAATAGTCTGAAGCCACTTCTAAATAGCACTCAGGATCAGACCCTAAGATTTCAAGCTCGCTGCGCCCGAGGAGAAGCTTCTTCTCCAACAAGGCAAGAGGGTCGATGGGATTTTCTTCTAAAATTTCTTCGATAAGCCTTCCTGCCTCATTCCTGTTGCCGAGATGCCTCTCGACAGCGGCCAGCATCACTCCAGCTTTCAGATCATCAGCGTTGTTTCTGAGCGACCTCTTCAATAAATCCCTTGCTCCTTGATAATCCTTTTCGTCAAGCGCTAAAGCTGCCAGCACATAAGGTGCGACATGCCTGTAAGCCGCCCTTCTTGAAACTAGATAAAGGTCTTCTTTGGTCCGTTCCAAAATCCCGAGATTTATCTTGGCCAGAGCACGGTAATATCGTGCCGTATGGTCATCTTCATCTCTTTGGAGCACTTTCTCAAAAAGCTCAAGAGCCTCTTTCATTCTCCCTGCCTGATAATAGAGAATGCCCAGCCACTTCAAGGCCGGAGTCAACCCAGAATCAACTTCAATCGCTTTTCTGAATTGGTTTATCGCACCCTCTTTATCCCAGTGCTTGAGAGAATAATAACCCTTGAGAAAACTTATCTCGGCCGACTCAGTCTCCGTCTCTTGAAAATCCGGTTGAAGTTCAGGGGGAGAAACTCTCGGTTTTTCTGTGGAGTAGTCTATGATTTTCTGTCCGTTTCCCGTCAGGAATTCAAGCTTGTAGGGCTGCGAGCCATTCTCAAGCTCAACTTCCTTTCCATAAAAGCCCTGGGGAGAAATGTTCAGCCTTTCTGAAAATATTTTCTTCTCTCCGCAAAAAAGCTTGAGTTCAGCATTCTCGAATACTCTGGTGGTATTGATGGCAATCCAAATTCCTTTCTCTCTCCTTTCAAAGTTTATCGCCGCATCTGGGTTTGCCTTGATAAAACCCTGCATTTTCTTCACCGGATACCACCATTCGTCCCACTGCTCGACAAGATGGGGGTCAAAAATCCAGGTGTCACCTTGAGTGAGAAGCCTTCCGGCTTGGATCTCGATATACTGTCCATCTTCGTCAGTAAGCAGCTTTTCCCAGATTGCACCGCTGGGGGCTGTGCCCCAAGTCCAGAATTTTTTACCCGGGCTTTCGTATCGCAAAGCATAGTGGACGGTGCCGTTGTCTCTTTGGTAATTATAGGCTCCGTTGTAATCGCCTGCGCTTCCGCAGAAATAATCATGGGCAGAGGCCGTGTTCTTATACCAGGAAACGTCTTTCCCGTTGAGCATCGGCCAAGGCGCTGGATTTCTTCTTCCACCCGCATAAGTGTATTCAGCAGGCGGGAAAACAATCCGCGTATCCTCTCCAGTATGGGCGGCGGCATTAGCCCAGAAATAGCCGTTGTTATGGGTTAGTGTCCTGTTGAAAAGCCTTATCGTCGTCTTAAAATAGGACCTGTCAGGAAAAAGAGTGATGAAGACCTCCCATCTCATCCTCCTCACCCACTCCGTTGTTCCCACCACACAGCTCACACTTCTGTCGTCATTCTTAAGAATCTTGTAGCTGACCGGTGAGAACGTGTTGACCGTATGGCCTAAAGTGGGAAAGTTCCATTCAATCCCTCCAGAGAGCCATGCCCCGCGCAAAGCGACAAGTCCAGGCTTGATGACATGGTTGTAATAGATAAAGTCAAAATTTTCGTTTGACTTATCGAGGGCAGCCAGAATTCTCCCTCCGATATCGGGCAGAATCAGCAGTTTGATGTAGTCGTTCTCCAAGACGATAACTCTGTATCTCTTCATTATTTTCTCTCGGGTGATATCCGTCTGCATTGGATAGGGATAAACCCGGAGATTCCAGAGAGGGGGGTTGGGATCTTCAGGGCCTGTGAGATAAGTCGGAATTTCCATCTCGACCTCCTGCACCCTGACCTCTGCCGAAAGGAAAAGAGCTGTGATGAGAACTGCGGCAATAAAAAAGACTATTTTCCTTTTCATATGTATCTCCTTCTTCAGTCAATCCTTAATTATTTTTCGATGTCAAAAAAGATAAGCGAAAACCAATGCTTTTTATCTGGACAAGATGGCGTCTTCTTCTTTTTAGTCCAGCCTGTCAAACAATCCTAAAGACTCTGACCTTGCCATTATACAACCGGCTTGACGAGCGAGGCGCGGACCCACGAGAAGGAAGGGAGAGCCAAAAAATATCGCTTGAACCAGAAATATGAAATCATGACTGAAGTCGAAGTTGAAGCCGGCGGCTTCAACCGGTTTATCATTGAATAAATGAAGGCTGCTGCTGATTACTCTGATGGGGGGACAACTCCAAAGATCTGGAGCCTGTTGTTATCCCTTTCGACAACGTAAACATATCCTCTGGCATCAACCGCCACACCTACCGGAAACATCATCTGGCCATCGCCTGTTCCTGCGCTCCCCCATTTGGTTATGAACTTGCCGTTTTCATCAAACTTCTGGATTCTATTGTTTCCTGAATCAGCGACGTAGATACAGTTGTTGGAGTCAATGAATATTCCTGTCGGCCTGCTGAATTCCCCATCGCCCAAACCTGTCTTCCCCATTGAAGAAATGAATTCTCCCTCTGAAGAGAATTTCTGGACCCGGACTCTGTCGAGAACAAGAACTTCATCTTTTTGATTCACGACAACTGCCACTGGAATTGTAAACTTTCCATCCGAAGTTCCCGCTGATCCCCATAGTGATTTAAGAGCACCAAGATTGGAATATTTAGCGATGCGGCTGTTTCCTGAATCAACAACATAGATATCATCTTTACTGTCCACAGCAATGCCAAAGGGAATATTAAAGTTGAGCCTCCCTACGCCAAACATTCCCCATTTTTTATTAAATTTTCCATTCTTATCATATTTCATCACACAGTTGTTTTTTGAGTCTGTGACGTAGATATTGCCCTGACTGTCAAGAGCTACGCCGCCAGTGCTTTTCAGACTCCTGAATTCAGTTCCTTGTGCTCCCCAAGCCGTTAAAAGTCTTCCTTCCGCGGTTATCTTTTTCAACTTGATCGGGCCTTGGTCGACAATATAAACATTATTGTCCTTATCGACCGCTACCGCCGCCGGCATCTTAAAGAAAGCGGATTGAGGTCCACCCCATTTGTTGATCATCTGGTATTTGTTGGGGATCAAGCTTGCTTCAACCGAGGCGGGTGCCATGCCTTCTTTGAGCTCAACTGCTCCTTCCCAGTCTGCATAATTCTCTTTTTTTGCGGCTATTTTATGAAGGCCGAAAGTCACAGTGGGCAGGACGCAGTTCGTCAATTTTCCAGTATCGGTGCCATCGAGATAGACTCTTGCCCCCTCTGGCAAAGACTTCACATTTAGATCCATCCCTGCCTTCTCTAAAGTGTATTCTTTCTTGGTGGGAGAGGCGGTAATGAAGACTTCATCTTTGAGCGGCTTATAGCCCGGTTTACTAATTTCAATGACAATCTTGGGAATTGTCGTTCTGGCGATCTTTGGCGATGCTCCGATTTCCTTCCCGTCAATCTTTATCATTGCTTCTTTCGGCTCTGTGTTAATTTCGATCAGGTATTCAGTGACTAATCCCAAATACTCATTCTCGGCTTGCTGGATCAAGGCTGAAACTTTCTGGTCAAGAATGTTCTTTGTTATCTCCTTGGCATAGACATTGTCAACCTCAAACATATTCCGGAATTCTCTTAAGGCCGAAAGCTCATCTCCTTTAGCGCTATAGCCAAGTCCTATCCACAAATAAACTTCGGTCGATAATTCTTTCTGCCGCTGTTGGTCTGTAAGGCCGATGGTCTTGGCCACAAGGGGCCTCAGCGTGCTAACGGCTTTATCAAGGTCTTGTCCCGCCCTTATCAATTTCTTGGCCTCTTCCATTTTGAGCTGAATTTCAGCGATAACCTCTGCATCTGATTTTCCTCCCCTGGCTGGTGCCCCAGCTCCCACTTGAGCTGATTCGCTTTCACTGACTTCCTGGACCAGCATCTCATGAATAAAGCCGGTGACTCCTTCCTTTTCCCAAGTCACCTTGTACCACTCTCCCTGTTTCCTCTCCGCGCTCAATATTGTGTTTAAAGGAACTCTGGTCAATACCTTTCCGCCGACCTCACGAGTGGCCTGAATACTGGCATTGTCGATAATCACTTTCACCTTCAAGGGAGCTGCATTCAGGCCGGCAAGAATGAAAAAAAACGGAACGATAAAAAATATAAATCTTATTCCCCTGCAAAGTTTCCTTGACCTCATGCTTTCCCTCCTTTTCAAAGCTATCATCTTTTATTTCACTTCCTCTTTCATTATCTTCCAATCATTTCCTTGTTTTTCCATCGTCCAGATTTTTACGCCTTGAAAAACAGACGCCGGTGAACCGTCCTTTTTTGAAACAGCCGTTGAAATATAGGAAAAACTCGCCTCGGCATGGCTTCTGTCTTTAAACTTGACCTGGAAATTGGAAACACTTGACCACTTGATCTGATCATAGTTGTTAAAAATAACCATTAAATCAACGCGTTTTTCCTGTCGAAGCTCGTCAGAGCCAATGTCGCTCATGAGCAAAGGAAGGTCCCTCGTCTCCTCTGCCTTTTTCCGGCGTTCGATTATCTGCCTGATCTCCCCCTCGGCTCCCTGTTCATAAATTGCTTTCTCAGCCAAAGATTTATACTTCAGCGCATCCGAGTGGGCCCTATCCAACTTTAATATTTCCTCCATCTTCTGTTGACATTGCTGGTAATCCCCGCTCTCATAGCAGCTTATTCCCTCTTTGAGGGTTTGAGCAATCAAGGCCGCTTCCCTTTGTTTCGCCTCGGCTTTATTTAGATATTCTTGTGCCGCGGCATTGCCGACTTCAACGGCAAGAATTTCTTTAGCAAGCCTTATTGTCTCAGAATAATTCTTCTTCTCAAAATACTCTTTTGCCCTGTTCAACTTATCCTCGACACTGCCGGGAACGACAGTTTTTATGGGAGGAGTTGTCGTCGACTTCGGCTGAGTCTCAGCTGCTTTTTTCTCTTTTGACTCAGGCACTGTCTCTTTGGGCTTAGGAGGTATTGAACTTTTTACTGCTTTAGATTCTTCTTTAGCAGGCACTTGGGTAGTCACGGACTTGGTTAAACTGCTCTGAGCTGCATTATTTTGGGCGACATTACTCTGAGCTATATTGCTCTGAGCCATATTACTCTGGGCTTGAGTCAATAAATCTTTTGCGGCTAAATTATTGGCATCTGCGGCCAGAATTTCTTCAGCAAGCTTGACAGTCTGGGCATAATCTCCTTTATCAAAGCTTTCTTTAGCCTTGTTTAACTTATCCTCTATGCTTCCAGGAATCGGTGCGCTGACCTGGGGAATAACCGCGGCTTTTTCTTCTTTTGCTTGTTGTTTGCCTCCTGAAAAAAAAGGCAGCTTCCCAGTTGTCTGAAAAATGAACAAGGCTCCGGCGACAATGATGACTACGGCTATAACCAGAGCGGCGATTAAAGCCGGTCCCATTTTTCTTTTCTTTCGAACCTCGACCAGCGGGAGTTCCTCTTTAGCCATGGTGATGGCTATCGTCTTTTCTGCTATAGCGTTGACTCCTCTTAAATCAGCAACAAACTCAGCGCAGGACTGGTAACGGTCATTGGGGTCTTTGGCCAGGGCCTTGGTAATGACATGCTCAAAACCTAAAGGAAGCCCCTTTTTCACTTCAAGAAGAGGGGCAGGCTCTTCGTTGATAATCTTATAGATTACGGTTGTTATGCTTTCAGCCTCAAAAGGCCTTCTCCCGGTGAGAATTTCATAGAGAATACAGCCCAGGGAGAATATATCTGAGCGCTTATCTACTTTTTTTCCCATAACCTGCTCAGGAGACATGTAACTCGGCGTGCCGACTGCTGTTCCTGACTGGGTCAAGGTAGACGTCTCGACACGGGCCACGCCAAAATCACAGATGTACGGTTTCCTCTCTTTATCCAGCAAAATATTTCCGGGCTTCATATCTCGGTGGACAATCCCATTCTTGTGAGCATAATCCAAGGCACTGGCGACTTGGCACATGAAATCAATGACTTCCGGCGTTGAAAGCTTCTCGCCTGAAGAGATCACCTTCTGCAGGCTTTGCCCTTCAATCATTTGCATAACAATGAAGGTCACGTTCTCCTCTCTCCCAACATCATAAATGGTTATGATGTTCGGGTGTGATAATTTGCCTGCTGCCTGGGCTTCTCTCATGAACCTCTGCATGATCTCTTCGTTTTCCGATTCCTCAGAGACCAAATCGAAGCGGATAGTCTTGATGGCGACCTCCCGGTTTATGATCGGGTCTCGCGCCTTGTAAACAATCCCCATTGCCCCCTTTCCAAGGATGGTTATTATTTCGTACTTGCCTATCTTTTTCATTTTATCTTAGGCTGTATGAGTTTTAGCCTTATCAAATTTTACTCAAAAGGAGACCTGAGCGCAATATTCTGTAGTCTTTTAGATTAGTTTCAGCACCGCTGAGGGAAATCTTGGCATACTTTTTT
>CAZGMN010000014.1:0-25601 GCA_964526905.1 uncultured Eubacteriales bacterium | reverse complement strand
TCTCCGGAGCTCTGAATTCCTTAACCCGAGTTTTTCAACCCGAAGGACTCACAGCTTATATCTTGCTTTTCATAGTTCCTTTTTCGTTGGCGCTCTTGACCGGAGTCAATCATGCCTATGTCGGCATTTCCTTTCCCATCCTTCTTCCTATCTTTGGCGCAAGCCATCCGGATATGGTCCTGGTCCTCTTTGCCTATGTCAGCGGCTTTGTCGGAATTCTTCTCTCTCCGGCTCACCTCTGCCTTTTCTTGACCTTGGACTACTTTCGAGCAGACATTCGCCAGACATATAAAATTCTCATCTGGCCGGCCGCGGTTATTTTTCTCGCAGCCTTTCTGGCATTATTATTCCTGCGGATAATATAGGCCTGCTAAGTGTATCCAGATCCTGCACGTACTTTTCAATCGAGATTTCCGTTATCTTGCAGGGAGAACGCAATGAACTTTGCCGATCGTAGAAGATAAAGCGGAACTAACTTTCGAGACTCTTGACCGCATCCAATAAGCAACTACGTTCCGCCGGCTAGAGCAAAAGAGCATAGGGGATTAGGTATTATTTATCCTTCCAAAAAGGATAATTATGTGGTATATTGTCCTTCGGAGAAGGATAAATGAGAGACTTAATCAGGCAAAAAATCATCGATTCTCTGGCTTCGCCCATCCCGCCGTTGACGCCTCGGGATATTCGGCTTCCCGCGATATCTGGCAAAGCGACGGCTGTTATCGGGATGCGCCGGACAGGGAAAACCACATTCATCTGGCAGGTCATCGGAGAACGAGTGAAGCAGAGCATTGCGCGCGAGGCACTTCTCTATTTCAACTTCGAGGACGAGCGTCTTGCAGGGTTAGAAGCGGCAAACCTTCATTGGGTAGTCGAAGAATACTATCGTCTGAATCCAGATTGGCGCGATCGAAAACGCGTCGTGTTTTTTTTCGACGAGATCCAGGCGGTCACGGGATGGGAGTTGTTTGTGCGGCGGTTGCTGGATACGGAAAATGCTGAAATATTCATTTCCGGATCATCGGCAAAACTTCTGAGCCGGGAAGTGGCAACGAGCATGCGCGGCCGGGCTATGGAGGTGATCGTACATCCGTTCAGCTTCCGAGAATATCTCCGTCATAGAGACAGGGAGCCGAAGGACACGCCCTCAAGGTGGAGTAAAGCCTTCCGCTCGGCCATGGAAAAAGAACTCGAAAATTACCTTGTCCAGGGAGGGTTTCCCGAGGCCCAAGGCGCCAATCCAAGGGACCGAACCGACCTCCTGCGCGGCTATGTCGATACAGCGCTTTTTCGGGACGTTGTCGAGCGAAGGTCAGTCACACACGTTGCCGCTCTGCGCTGGATGGTCAGGCAGCTGCTAGGAAATGCCGGGGGACCATTTAGCGTCAACAAGTTCTATAGGGACATCCGGTCGCAGGGCTTAGCTGTTTCCAAGGACACGCTTCATGATTATCTCGGATATTTGGAAGATGCGTTTCTTATCAGGATGGTCTTGCTCGACTCGATGTCCGAGCGGCGCCGGATGGTCAATCCGCGCAAGGTTTACCCGATTGACCCGGGACTAATCCCTATTTATGACCGGACAGGAAGAGCGGAACTCGGACATGCCCTGGAAACTTGCGTTATGATCGAACTCGAGCGGCGGGGCGCCGAAATTGCTTATATCAAAACTCCCGAAGGATTCGAAGTCGACTTTTTAGCGCGCTTCTACGGCAGTCAAGAGGAACTCATCCAGGTCTCGGCGGACCTCGCCGATAGGGAAGTCCGCGACAGAGAAATCAGGGCTCTTCTTGATGCTGAAGGCGCGCATCCCAAGGCTTCCATGAATATTATCACCCTTCATGGGGAGGCAAGTCCTGAGATCCCGGATAAAATCCGAGTTCATAGGGCTTCGGATTGGCTTCTATCTTAAAAGTCTTTTGGATCGCGGTTGGATGGGAGAATTGACTATTCTCTCCTGATTCATTATTTTATATCCAAATAAAATTGAAAGGCCTTTGAGTTTTTTTGAGGAGGATTTATGGAAGCTGGAATAATTCCTGTTTTGAGCATCAATGAGGATACGATTCCGCGCGCTTATGAGAAAGCGATCAAAGAGGTATGGGAAAAAGGCGTGAGCATCAGAACAGAATACGACCGACCAGGAGACCCGCCGAGCCGGGATGCCACAGTCATAATTATTGTTCGCGAACCCTACGGCCAGCCTCGATTCCACCGCTCCTTTGCTGACGGCCTGGGCGGGTTGTCCGAGTATGTGATGGAAGTGGTTCACGGCGCCCATGATTACTGGGTTAAGCCTGTGGAGGAAATTTTGAAGGGCCGTGAGAGCAAGGACACTCGCTGGACCTATACCTATCACCAGAGGCTCTTTGAGTACAGGATCGAGGACAAAGTTGTCAATCAGATAGGCTACATGATAGACAGGCTTTCCAAGACCAGCTATACGCGGCGTGCCCAGGCCATTACTTGGAACCCAAAACTCGATCCGCCTACAGATGATCCTCCCTGTCTCCAGCGAATTTGGGGACGGCTCTGTGAGGATGGAGAAGGAGGGTATGTTTTCAACATGAACACGCACTGGCGGAGCCGGGATTTGTTCAAGGCCTGGTTTGAAAACGTTATCGCCCTGACCACGCTGATGAGAAAGATTGCTGAAGCAATCTCGGTGAGGATGGCGAAGCAGGTCCGTTTAGGCCGGTATGTAGATATCAGCGACTCTCTTCATATTTACGGCTCCTACTTCCGCGAAATCGAGGGGGATGCGGAAAAAGGAATTCAGAGCTTCTTCGAAAAATTAAAGAGCCGCACCTTCGAAGAGAGAACCTGGAATTCTGATTTCATAAAACCGCACTTTATCGATGACGGCTTGGGCAAAGGGCTGAAGCAGATGTTAGAAAGGGAGAGGGAGATGCCAGAAAAAGTCAAGAAGGCAATTGAAGAAGAGCTGCGCCTGATGGAAAAGGATGACTATGTTGTCTGAAATTTTCTCACAAAGAGCAAAGTTAGATGAAGGAGGGCAGTATGGATATTCTCGATGAAATCGCACTCGAAGTGGTTAAAGGAGATTCAGGCTCTGTTGAAGGATTGACAGAGAGAGCCCTGTCTCAGGGCATTTCTGCCGCAAAGATTTTAAATAAAGGTCTGGTCAAGGGCATGGGCATAATAAGTGAGAAATTTAAGAATAATGAGATTTTCATCCCTGAAGTCTTGATATCGGCAAAGTCGATGAAATCCGGGATGGAGATTCTGAAGCCTTTGCTGGCAAAAGCAGAAATCAAGTCTCAGGGAAAAGTCATAATCGGAACAGTCAAGGGGGACCTGCATGACATTGGAAAGAATATCGTCGCCATGCTGCTGCAGGGAGCAGGCTTTGAAGTGGTGGACCTGGGGGCCGATGTTTCCAAAGAAAGATTTCTGGAATTTGCACAAAGGGAGAATCCTGATATTTTAGGAATGTCAGCCCTTTTAACCACGACCATGGTTTATATGAGTGAGATTATAGACACTGTGAGGAGCGCGGGTTTGAAGAGAAATGTAAAATTCATAATTGGGGGTGCCCCTGTTACCCAATCTTACGCTGAAGCCATAAAGGCGGATGGTTATGCTCCGGATGCCGCATCTGCCGTTGACCTTTCAAAAAGAATCCTTAACAGGTGATGTTTTCATAGAAGGTTATAATAACCTTCGCTTTACTTCTGTGAAGATAGAGAAGTATCCGGTAGCTTAGGTCACTGGCAGCCGAAGCAGGCCCTTTTGGCCGGGTGCGCGCTACTTCTGCACGCTCTGCCCTTTGATGGTCTGGTTCTGGTGCGCTCCCTTTGTGGTATGGATCAGAAATCCTCCCTCAGCGGGCAGCCATACTTCTGACAGCAAGTAGTCGGTAACATATTCTGTATAGGACGGCTCAAAGTTCCCGACCAGGTCAAAGACAAGCTGAGGCTCCTGGATGGAAGGCTTTGGTTGCAGCAACTTCTGAATGAACGGTATCAGGACTTCCTCGCCGTTCGGTTCCATCCGAAAAGAGATTTTTCCTTCTTCCTTCAGGGCGACCCTGTATTCGCCGGGCGAAAACTTCTTGCCCCCTGCTTCGAACTTAAACGGAATTTTAAAAGTAGCCTGGGCATAGACCGCAGTCTTGCCCGCGATGAGGCTAAAGGCAATTGCCACCACAGCCAAACTGACCAAACGTTTCATGTGCATTCTCCCCATTACCAGATACTCGCCCATGGCACATCCTCCACCGGGCCCTCAGCAGAAGCCAGTGAGGTCGGAACACCACTCTTGAGCGCATCTTCCATGGCCATGGCAAAGGTGTCGATCTCCTCGAGCGTTGTGTAGATGTTTGGTGACACGCGAAGAGCTTGATAATCAAAGACCTGGTTGGGTGGGGCTCCTCCAACGAGCGGAACCACGATGATCCGGTATTTATCCATCAAAAACTTGGCCAGAGCCCTGACGTCGATTCCTTCGATATTGACCGCCGCCACTCCCCATGTCTCCGGCGGTTCCCCGAGGTTCGACAAGACCTTAACGCGTGGATATTTCTTCAGCGCGTTGGCCCAGCGTAGCGTCAGGTAGCGCAGCCGCGCCGCCTTGCGCTCGGCCCCGATGGCCTGGTGGAATGCCAGCGCTTCGCCGAGCGCCGCCCGTATAGCCCAGGGGTGTGTGCCGATTGCCTCGAACTTGCGGATGTCTTCATCCTGGCGTTCAGGCGCCGCTTGCAGCGGCCAGAATTTCGGAATCATTTCGCGGCGCACGTAGAGGCAGCCGTTTCCGATCGGCGCCAGCAGCCACTTATGGAGGCTCACGCCGTAAGCGTCGCATTCGAGGTCCCGCAGCTTGAACGGAAACTGCCCCAGCGCGTGCGCGCCGTCAACGATGGTGACGATCCCCTTGGAGCGAGCCAGCCGGGAAAGGCGTTGCACCGGGAACAGTTGAGCCGTCAGGTTGGTAATGTGGCAGAAATGGAAAACTTTCGTTCGGGGTGAGATGGCTTTCTCGAAGCGCTGATAGAGATCATCCTGAGTCGTCGGCACAGGGAACTGGAGACGCGTCACCTTGATTCCCTCACGCCGCATGCGCTGGTCCCATGTCGTCAGCATGCGAGGGTAATCCTGCTCGGTCGTAATTACCTCGTCGCCGGCCTTGAGGTCGATCCCGTTCTGCGCAATCTGCAACGATTCGCTTGCTCCGCGAGTCAACGCCATCTCTTCCGGGTCGCAGCCAAACTCGGCCGCCATCCGCAGGCGAATCGTCTCTACGTTCCTGGCAATCATACCCTGGTAATGGACAGGCAGCATATTGATCATATCCATATAGCGCCAGACTGATTCCAGCGCGACCCGCGGGGTCGGGCAGGTGAAGCCGTTATTGAGGTTGATCAGCGTCCGGTCCAATTTAAAGGCGAGCTGAACCTCCCGCCAGAAAAACTCGTCTTTGGCAACCTCTTCAGGGCTCATATTCGCGACCGATTGGGCGGCTTCCGTGACGCGCTCGAGGCCGTTGGTCTTGAACGCAAAGGCTGCCGGCACAAGGGCGCCAGTCATAAGCAGAAATTCTCGTCGACTCCACATTCCAGATTTCATATCAGACCTCCTTGCTCTTATCCATTTTTATACTTATTTCCTCAGTTCCATTTGCTCCTGCCCATCTTAGCTTCATCAGGTTGTTTAATCAAGGATTTTTTGAATATGCGGATTTTTCATTGACTCTGCCAATTCATACATAGTATATTCCTCACGGAGGTGCGCATGAAAAGAGCTGCATTGATCACCATTGTTTTTCTGCTCGCCTCAGTGGCCTCGGCCCAGAACTGGTTCAAGGGCTCTTTGGACGAGGTGCTGGCAAAGGCCAAAAGCGAGAATAAAAGGATTCTTCTCGACTTCACTTCTTATACCTGAGGGAGTTGCAAACTGCTGGGTCAGCAGTTTTTCGAAAATCCGCAGTTTAAAGATTTTCTGGAAAAAAATTTCATCCTCTATCAAGCCGCGGTTCAAGAGCCGGACAGCAAGCTCATTTTCGACAAATTCGGCATTAAGGCGACGCCGACCGTCATGATGCTCGACCCTGACGGCTCTGAAGTCGATTGGTTTGTTGGATACCGCCCGCCGCCAGAGAAATACCAGGAGCAGGTCGATAGAGCGCTCCAGGGCATCGGGACGTTCAAGAGCCTTTCGGCGCTTTACGCCAAAGATCCGAAGAACATCGAGGTCGTCTTTAAGCTGGCTGAGAAACATGGGCGGCGCTATCAGAACGACAAGGCCGCGGAGTTCTACAAACAGGTCATCGCCCTTGATCCCGACGGCAAGAAGGGCACGACCGACTTTGAAAATGAAAAGGTTTCTTATACCCAAAGCGCTGAATTCAACTTAGGCGCCATAGCTCTGACGAATCGTCCTCCGGACCCGGCGCCTCTTCAGGCTTTTATTAAAAAATATCCGGACAGCACTATCGTCAAGCAAGCCTACAGCCGCCTGAGCTCCGCTTATTACATGCGGACAGCGTCGAAAGAGGAGGCAGCCAAGTTCTATGAAGAATATACGACCCGCTATCCCCAGGACAGCCGAGCGCTCTCGGCCTGGGTGTCGCGGATTATTAACGACAAAGGACCTGCCGATAAAGGAATCGAGCTGGCCCAAAAGGCTATTCAACTTGGTTCAGGCGAGCCCCGGCTCAGCATGACTATGAACCTTTCTCTTGCGCGGCTCTATCTTCTCAACGGCGATAAGGTCAAAGCCGTTGAAACGGCCGAGCAATTGCTGAAAACTGATGCCAGAAATCCGTTTATTGTTTCAGGCGCCGCCGAGATCTTCGTCGAGGCTGACCAAATAGATAAAGCGCTCGCCATCTACGGCTCCGAGTATTTGAAGGCGAATATCGGCAACGCTCCCATGCTCAGCCGGTATGCCCAGTTCTGGTCAGGGCAAGGGAAAAATCTCGAAAGCGCCTTGGAAGCGGCACGGAAGGCAGTCGAACTTACACCGGATAATTTTTCGGCATGGAATTCCTTGAGCCAGGTCTGTTTGAAACTGAAGAACTACGACGAAGCGCTCAAGGCTGCAGAAAAAGCCCTGGAGATTGCCCCGGCTCAGGTCAAAGAATTCGTTAAAAAGAATATCGAGGAAATCAAGGCCGCTGCAGAGAAAGACAAGAAATAGACGAAATCGCCTTTTGCTGTTCCAATTAATCCAACCTTTGCGAAGAATGCATTTATATTCTTCCTCTATCACGCGCAAGGCTGCAAAATTCTTATCAATAGAAGAAGCATCTTGCCGCCTTTATGGCATAAACGAGAAAGAAAAAAAATCGTGAAATGAGGAAAATAATATAAGGTTGAGGTCCGGCCGCCTCCTTTAGCCCAGGGCTTGCTTGACTCGTTCGGGCGTCATCGGGAGCTGAAAGACCCGGGCGCCGATAGCATCGAAGATGGCGTTGGCGATGACTCCACCCATGCAGATGATGGCAGGTTCGCCGCCTCCGTGTGGAGCCGCCTCTCTGTCCTCGATGAGGACAGTCTCGATCTGGGGCAGCCAGGAGAATCTCGGAATCCCGTAGGTATCGAAATTCAGGTCGAAGATCTCGCCGCCTTTGAAATGAATATCCTCAGCCAGAGCATAGCCCAGTCCCATGGTGATGCAGCCTTCCATCTGGATTTTGGCGCCCTCGGGATTTATAGACAATCCCATATCCTGGGCGCAGGTCACCCTCTTGACCTGGACATGTCCTGTTTTCCGGTCGGCCTCCACCTCGCACATATGGGCCACATAGGTATCGGAATCCCTTCCGCAGGCTATCCCATAGCCGCGACCGCTCGGGGCTTTTGCCGGCGTCCAGCCGAACTTCTGGGCAGCTGCCTTTAAGACTCGGATCATCCTCGTGTCCTTCAGGTTCTTCAGCCGGAATTCAAGCGGGTCCATTCCTGCTGCTGCTGCCAGGATGTCGATTTGAGATTCTCGGGCAAAAGTGTTGGTGTTGTTGCCTGGCGCACGCCAGGGACCTGTTGCAAACGGATGGGACCCAGGCTGGGCCCCCCATCCTGGGCCGTAGGTCATTGTGCGGTGATGCGGGATGTCGTAAAAGTGTTGAGCGCCTCGTGCCCCCGCATAGTAAACTCCGTAATCCCAGAGGGAGATTGCTGCTGAGTCCGTCACTCCGGCTTTTATTTTCACAATGGCAGCCGGCCTGAATGTATCGTAGAAAAATTCCTCGGGCCGGCTCAAAGTCACTTGAACGGGTTTGCCCGCCATCTTCGCCAACTTAGCCGCCTCAGCCGCCTGATGATTGGTGCCCTTGCCTCCGAAACCTCCTCCGACAAAGGGAGTGATAACGCGGACATCCTTGGAGGGAAATCCCAACGCCGAAGCCACCTCTTCTTTTATCCCGAAAGGACTTTGGGTAGATGCCCAAATCGTAATCTTGCCCCCTTCGATCTTAGCCAGGGCCGTATGCGTTTCGATTGTGGCGTGGGCGCGGTATCCATCCAGGTAGGTTTTTTCGATGACTGTTTTGGACGCTTTTTCTCCTTCGGCCAGGTTTCCTCCTTCGGCCGCGACATCACCCGCAGGTGCGACTTTGAGAAGGTGGTCGAAGATGCTTTTGTCATCAACAACGGCTTCTGGCTTTTCCCATTGAGCCTTAATCTTTTTGAGTGCTTGGTCCGCCAGCTCCGGGTCTTGGTGGAGCACAGCAATCATCTCGCCGTCTTGAATAATCCTGGCGCCCTCGATTGTTTTTGCGCCAGATGTATCCGCACTGATTAACTTGGCACCGTGGGCAGGGGGTCTCAGAATTCGGGCATAAAGCATGCCCGGCTCCTTGAGGTCTCCGGCGTATTTTGCCTTTCCCGTGACCTTGTCCACAGCATCGCGGCGCAAGACCGGAGTTCCGACTATGGTGAAATCCGACGGCTTTTCCAGGACCTTTTCCTTATCCAGACGCCTTAAAATCTTCTTTCCTTTGGCAAGCTGGGCATAGCTGACTTTTTTCTGTCTCTGGGATTTGTTGTAGATAACTCCCGCCTCAACTGTTAGCTCGGAAGCCGGAGTCTGCAGCTCTTCGGCTGCCAGCTCGATCAGAACCGCACGCGCCTCTGCTGCAGCTGCTCTCAAGGGAGGGCCGAAAAAGCGTGTGGACATCGAGCCCCAGGTTCCCGCATCCCAGGGACAAAGGTCGGTATCGCCCATCACCATATCTACAGAATCCAGAGGAACTTCGAGCTCATCGGCCAGCATCATGGCCAGAGAGGTGACCACTCCCTGGCCCATCTCAATTTTTCCTGTGAAGCATGAAACCCTGCCGTCCTCACCAATGCGGAGAAAGGCGTTGAAATCTTCGGGCAGTGCTTGGCCGCGCTGACGCTGCGCCTCGAGCAAGAAAGGCTCTCCGATAGCGAAGAGGATGACGATGCCGCCTCCTGCAAGCTTTATGAACTCGCGACGAGTGAGCGGCAGAGCAGGGGCTATATCATAAAAATCCAATGCCTGATAATCATCTTTTTTCATCGCTTCAGACCTCCTCTCATATTTTGCGCAGCCTTTTGAATAGCCTGAATGATGCGCGTGTGAGCTCCGCAGCGGCAGAGGTTATCATCCATGCCTTCGATGATATCCTTGCGGCTGGGGTTGGGATTTTTCAAAAGAAGGCCGTAGGCGGTGAGGATCATCCCTGGTGTGCAGAATCCGCACTGCAGGGCATCGTGCTCGACGAAAGCCGCTTGGAGAGGATGAAGCTTGCCGTTGGTTGCTAAGCCTTCGATGGTGATGACCTCCTTTCCATCGATGTTGGCCACAGGCAATTGGCAGGAGCGCACAGGTTCGTTGTCAACGAGAACCGTGCAGGCGCCGCAAAAACCTTCGCCGCAGCCAAACTTGGTTCCTGTGAGCTTAAAATCCGTGCGCAGCACCCAGAGAAGCATGCGCTCGCGGTCGATCTCAAGGCTTGTTGTTTTTCCGTTGAGCTTAAAACGGATTGTCTTTTTCATTCCTTCCTCCTTTTTTTCATGACCCGCTGTGAATTCAGGCCAGCCGCAGCAGGGCGACGATGACCAGACAAAGGATGAATGCAGCAGGGGAGAGGATGTATTCAAGCTTTTTTTGGGCCCGGTTCTTAACCAAGCGAGCCTCAAAGGATTCCATTTTCGCTCCCACCAGGAAGCCCAGGGGAACGGTAACAAAGGAAGTCAGCACAGCAACGTGAATATAATAGAGCGAGAGAGGATATCCAGTTCCGGAAGCAACGCAAGCCGGAATTCCTGTGGCATACTTGACGAGGGGAAAAAGGTTAACGGCCAGAGTGGCTGCTATGCCGCCGAGCAGGGCCTGCCTGACATGCTTTTGGAGCATCTTTTCTTTGACTATGGAGATAAGAAGAACAAAGGCGATGGCTTCCATGAGAAAGGCAAAAATCGGATTGCCTATGGCGCCGTGTCTAATCGGAAGTGAAAGGAGAAGGGCGTCGAACATCTTGAAGACCGAGGCTATGAGCGCCATGAGCAGCACCGCTGAAATTCTTCTGGAAACAACCCAGCCTGCCGCCATGAAAAAGAGGGCGACTCCAGTCATTATCGAGCCGGAAATGAAGGCTGCACAGTGGCGCAGCCCCATACCCAGAGCGGCTTCAGAAAGACCCCACACAGAGCCGAGCACGATCACCAGGCCCAGGTAGGATTTGGGGATTGAATTATCCATGCGCGCCTCCTTGAAAGCGGATTCTCTCTTCAAATCTTAACATATTGTAGGCCAGGATAAATGTCTTTTTAGCGATAGAAAATTGTTTTTTTGTCGCGCGAGATCGCTCGTCAATGAATCTCGAAGCTGTTTTACTGACCATACAAAAAATCTATCATTTGAAGATGATGGATGTCAATGAAATGCGGACTTTTTGGAAAGGATAGAGACAAAATGATGTGCGCGGCATCAAGTCTTGAAATTCCACAATCTTTTAATTCAAGACGGCTCTGTGATGAAAAGTGGGGCAAGAAGGGATAAAATGTTTGACTTTCAGTGTTTGCTGGAAGGGCGGCTGAGTTCCTTGACGATTGCGGCCACGTGGCGGTTAAACTCGTCCGGACGCTCCAGCATCGGGTAATGGCCCATGTGCTTCATAACCTTTGCGTCAAAATCGGCCTTCACTTTTCTGACCGCCTGAATGTCCGTCGGATAGAGGTCGCCGTTGATCGCTCTGAGGGGTACGGTCAGCCTGCGGGCCGGCCCAGCCTGGTCATAGCCGGCCATGGACATAAACATGGAGTAAGCTGCCTCTAGCGAAGTCCTTGACATGCGCCGCTCGGCGTCTGCCATCAATGCCGGGTCGGCATCCGGATGGAAAAGGGCCTGCACCATCTGCTTGACGTTGCCCGAATAATCATCGCGGAAGGCCTCAGCTCTCTGGCGCGCTTCTTCAGCTGTGATGCGATCCAGAAATTGAAAGCTATCAATGCCGACAACGCCGATCACGCGGCCGCCAAGGAGAAGCGCCGCCTCGATGGCTGTTGGCCCACCGAGAGAATTTCCGAAGAGAATGACCCGTTTCAGTTTTTCGGCATCAACCACGGCTTTGACATCGGCGCCAAATTCCGGAATGCCCCATTTCGTGCGGTTCGCGCCTGACTCTCCGTGCCCGGCCAGGTCGAGGGCAATGACACGGTAACTGTCGGCAAAGGCTCTGAGCTGATCAGTAAAGAAGCTGCGCTCAGCAAGGCCGCCGTGGATGAAGACCAAGGCTATCTCGCCCGCTCCGGCCGCCGAATAAACGATGGTCACGCCGTCAGGCGCCAGACACGTTTTTCGTTCGATGGATGCACTCATGCCTTCCCCTCCCAGCGCAGCGGCCCCGAAAACGAGAGCCGCCAGCGCTACAATTGGAATCAAACCTGTTCGAAATTTCATTACCGCTCCTTTCATCCCATCATTCTTTGTTAATCGGATGTATTGTTAAGAGCCAGCCCACTTCTATTAAACAAAGAGCCGTAGGGCGATCTGCAAAAGACTTGCTAAATTCGAATCATTTAGGATAGCCGATAGGATGATTCAAGAACGGGTATTGGGTGTCTTTCAGTTTGAGAATACTCTTTATCGCCTCTCGGTCAAAAGAAGCGCGTGGTCTCGTTGCCATCCCTGTCGCGGCACAAAATAGCGCTATGTTTTGGGACACGATGCCGGTATCTATGGCTCCCCATTCGAGTTTTATTTCTGGAGTTCCGCCGCGGAATCTGGAGGTGTCCGATATCAACATCAGTTGTATGGGTGCAGGAGATTCTGGCCCGGGCAGGCCTCCTCTTGGGGCACCAGCAGGCGGGGTTCCTGGCCCGCCTGGTGGGGGTCCTGGCCTCATTCCCATTTTTGACCTAAAGTCACCGCTTGCCACAGGATTCAAGGCGTGATTGGCAGCATCATAGAGGTAAACGCCGTCTTTCATGAAGACGTAGATATCGACATCCTGCGCATTCATGGCTGATGCGGCCGTGCGCTTCTTAATTTCAGGGCGGTTGATCCCGTTGGCAGCCCAAAGCAGGTCGGATAGATCTTGGAGGCTCACCTCCTTGTCAGACCATTCCCTGACAGAGGCCCTGAGAGACAGAGCCTCCATGACCGGAAGACCTCGCTTCTTATTCGGCTCATTCAGTTTGATAGTCTTCAGCTCCTGTGCGTGAGTCGAGCTCAAAGTTAGAAGAAAAAACAAAGACACCAGAAATAACCCTTTTATAGATGCCATTTTCATAATGACCTCCTCATATCCTCTATTTTGATTTTGTTATCACGTTTTGATATTCCAGTCAAGAAGGAAAGACGTCAAAGGGATAAGAAACGCTTATGTCGGCAGCTTTGTAGGAATTCACCTCTGCCTTGGAGAGATTGCACAGCCTGTCCTGAGCGAAGCGAGGAATCTTCTTCGCTCCTCGAAGCGCCTGCTCAGCCTTTCATACGGTTTTTCACCGCTCACCCTCACCCAGAGAGAAAAAGATTGACATATACTTGAAAGCGAGGAAATATATCAACAGGAATGATGAAACAGGAAGCCAAACGCCTTTACTATGAAAATTCCTATCAAGTTGAATTTGAGGCCGAGGTTGTGGAAAGGAAAAATATTGAAGGAAAGCCGGCTCTTGTTCTCGACCAGACCTGCTTTTATCCGGAATCAGGAGGCCAGCCGGATGATAGGGGAGTCATAAATGGAATTAAGGTTGTCAGAGTTTTGGAGGAGGAGGAAAAGGTAATCCATGTTCTTGAAGAAAATATCTCATCCGATAGAGTGAAGGGAAGAGTTGACTGGCAAAGGCGCTTTGACCATATGCAGCAGCATTCCGGACAGCACATTCTTTCCCAGAGCTTTTACGAGCTTCTCAAGGCTGAAACGCTTTCCTTTCATCTGGGAGAGAGCGTTTCTACTGTCGAGATAGATTTGAGAAAGGCTGATGACGAAGAAGTCGAAAGAGTTGAACATAGAGCCAACGAGGTCATCTTTGAGGACCGGGAGATTAAATCCTATTTTGTTCCCGAAGAGAAGATCTTGACCATCCCTTTAAGGAAGCCACCTCAAAAAAAAGGTGAAATCCGAATTGTCGAAGTCTCAGGCTTTGACTACTCGGCCTGCGGAGGAACGCATGTTCGCAGGGCTGGCGAGATTGGAATAATAAAGATTCTTGACTGGGAAAGAATCAGGGATAATATCAGGTTTGAATTTATCTGCGGCAGGAGAGCGGTTGAGGACTATGCTCAGAAGAACAAGATGATGCGCCAGCTTTCGAACAGGTTCACGGTTTCTGAAAGGGAAGTCTTCGCCTCTGTGGAAAAGATTTTTTCGGATTTGAAATCACAGAGGAAGAGAATCAGGAAGCTGGAGGAGGAAGTTGTCCGCTATGAAGCGCTGGAAATCGTTCGCCAGGCCAAGGAAAGAATCATAAGAAAGATTTTTCGAGACAAAACAGCCGAGCAAATGAAATTTCTTGCCTTGAACATCATCAGGCAGGGCAGCTTCGTCGTCATCTTCGGCCTGAAAGAAGAGCAAAGGGGGCATCTTGTCTTTGCCCGCTCTGGGAGTATTAACATTGATTTGAGAGAGCTCCTTCCTCTTGTTTCTCCCTTGGTAAAGGGAAAAGGAGGAGGGCAGCCTTCTTTGGTCGAGATTGCCGCAGAGTTGCCTGAAGATTTAGAAACGGCTCTGAAAAAAGCAGAGGAATTTATAAGAAAGAAATCAGGCTGATTTCTTCTACTCGTATCTCAAGCAGATAATGGGCTCGACTTTGGCGGCCTTCCTTGCAGGAAAGATGCCAAAGAAAAGGCCGACAGAGATCGAGACAAACAATCCCAAGATCACTGACCAAAGGGAGACAGAAGCCGGCAGAGGTGTTGCGGCTTTGACGAGATAGGCAACACCGAAGCCGAAGATCACACCCAGAGTCCCTCCTGTTCCGGTCAGGAAGATGGCCTCGATCAAAAATTGCCTGAGGATATCCGAGGAGCGGGCGCCGATGGCCTTGCGGATTCCGATTTCTCGAGTCCTTTCTTTGACTGAAACGAGCATGATGTTCATCACTCCGATTCCGCCGACAAGAAGGCCGATGGAAGAGATGATAATCATCACCAGATAGATGGCTCCTGTCAGCTGGTTGTAAAGGTCGAGGAGGCTGTCCTGGGTATGGATAGCAAAATCGTTGGGTTTGCCAAAAGGGACTTTCCTCCTTTTGCGCAGCAGGTTGATAATCTGCTCCATGGTGTCCTGGATAGACCCATGCTTCTTAGCCGTAGCGATGATTTCGATTCTTGACAGGCTATAGGGAAAGCATTTCATGAGAGTCGTGATCGGGATGCCGACAAAGTTATCACGGCTCTGCCCGAACATTTCTCCTCTTTTTTGCAGGACGCCGACTACCGTGAATTTTTCAGGACCAATTCTTATCTCTTTTCCGACGGCATTCAGGTGGGGGAAAAGAATCTCATCGACTTGAGAACCGAGGACACAGACTTGGGTGTTGTGATTCACGTCAGATTCAGTGATGAACCTTCCTCTTTCCGGCAGATAGATAGAAAGGACCAGAGGCCACTTCTCATTCATTCCCAGAATATAGGCATCCTGAGTTTTGTTATTCTGGTATTTGATGGACTGCTCTCCAAATACGTCAGCGACAAGGTCCACGGCCACAGCTTTGACCAAAGAGCATTCTTTTTCAATAGCGACCGCATCTTCAAAAGTTAGATTTTTTCTCTGCCTTTCCTCCTCCGAATAGTCACCCACCTGAATGGGCTCATACTTGCTGATGATGATCAAATCTGTTCCCACAGATTCGAGCTCGCTGAGGATGGAACGGTTTAAGCCCTGAATGATGGAGACCATGCCGATAACAGCCAAAACGCCGATCATGATTCCCAGCAGAGTCAGAAAAGAACGAAGTTTATGAGTTTTAATCGAGTCAAAAGCCATACTGAAAATTTCCTTGAGGATTCCCAATCTCATTGTTCTGACCTCAAGGCTTCAATCGGGTTGAGCTTTGCCGCTTTATTGGCAGGGTAAAGCCCGAAGAAGAGGCCGACAGAGGCGGAGAGGAGGATGGCAACCACGATTGAGACAGGCTCGATGCTCGAAGGCAAAGAGGAAACCAAGGTGATGACCTTGGCGATGCCGAAGCCGATGAGAATGCCGATTATTCCACCCGTGGTGGAAATGGCGGCAGATTCGACTAAAAACTGGAGAAGAATGTCAGACCTTCGTGCCCCGACGGCTATGCGGACGCCGATTTCCTTTGTTCTTTCGGTGACGGCGACGAGCATGATGTTCATGACCACAATGCCGCCGACGAGGAGGGCGATTGAGGAAATGCCGATTGCGGCGAAATAGATGCCGGATGTTGCTGTTTTGTAGATCTGGATAAAAGTCTCGGAGCTCCGGAAAGAGAAATCATCAGGGTCTTTGAATGTGCGGTGGCGTTTGGCGCGAAGGATTGTCCTGACTTCCTCTTGAGCTCTTTCCATCTGCTCCTGGGAGGAGGTGTGGATATTGATTTGGATTGTGCGCCTGGAGCCATAGACTTTCTCAAAGGTCGAGATCGGGATTCGGACATAGTTGTCCTGGCTCATCCCCAGGAGCTTCCCTTTCTTCTGGCCGATGCCCACGATCAAAAAATTCTCGGCTCCGACTTTGAGCCATTTGCCCAGGGGGTCGCGATAGGGGAACAGTTTCTCTTCGATATCTGTTCCGATGATGCAGACAAAGCGCGAGTGGTCTTCGTCATCTTTTTGAAAATACCTTCCTCTTTCAAGCTCGAGCACCGAGCCGATCATGTAGTCAAGATATGTTTCTCCTCTGATATCGACATTCTTGAGGGACTCGCTTCCGAATTTTACTGTTCTTGAGCTATAAGTTGAAGCACCGACAAGTTCACATGATTGGCACTGCCTGCGGAGGAGGTTCATCTCCTCAAGGGTCAGGTTTTTTCGCTTGAGCATCTCTCTCCATTCTTTAAGCGAGCGCGCGCCCATCGAGAATTTGGAGACTGAAAAATCGTTGGCTCCATAGAATGCGAATTTGGTGTAGACAAAATTATTAAGGCCCTGGATGATGGAGACGACAGCGATGATGGTGAAGACACCGATGATGATGCCCAGGAGCGTCAAAAAAGTTCTCAGCTTGTTCGACCAGAGAGAGCCCATGGCCATCGAAACAGATTCCTTAACGCTCACTCTCGCCATGGTCGTCTTATTTATTTTACATTATCTTATACGAAAGAGGAAAGGAATAGGTTCTGGGAAATAGCCTCGAAGAGCGAATTCCGAAGGCTAAATCCGATATGGTCGCTTCGGCAATTCCCCAAAACCTTTGTTAAAAGGGAATGTATCATTTTTGCCTTTGGCTTGACAATAAACATTGGAGCAAACACAATGATGTCAGCCGATGAACTGAAAGAGAGCCCTTTTTTTGATGAGGAGAATTCATGATGGCAGCAAAAAATGATAAAGAAATATCCGTGCGCTGCATCTATTTCAAGAAGGCCGGCCCGGAAAATACGAGAAGGGTGCTTGAGATTGCTTCCAAGAGAGCCGAAGAGCTGGGAGTGAGCAACATCGTTGTGGCAACAACAACAGGAGAGACGGGTTTGATGGCAGTTAAGCTTTTTCCTAAAAAAAATTTGGTCCTTGTCACTCACTCCACAGGCTTTGTAAAGCCTGATTATCAGGAGTTAAAGCCAGAATTTCGAGAGAAGATAGAAAAATTCGGCTTTAAACTCCTGACCTGCCAGCATGCCTTTGGAGGAGTGGGCCGGGCCGTCAGGAAAAAGCTGGCAACTTATGAGCTGGAAGAGATCATCGCCTACACCCTGCGCGTTTTCGGTGAAGGGACAAAGGTGGCAGTTGAGATTGCCCTCATGGCTGCTGATGCCGGGCTCATTCTGACAAGCGAGCCGTGCATTTCTGTGGGCGGAACTGGCCGGGGAGCCGATACTGCCATTCTTTTGAAGCCGGCCAATGCGCAGACTTTCTTCGACCTCAGGGTCATGGAAATCCTGGCCAAGCCGCGGCTAGGTTGAAAAGCTCAGGCTTGAAATTCATCATTGGCTATAATTAAAAATAAACAGGTCGAACCGATGGGCAAATGTCGAAATTGCGGAAAAGAGTATAACCCCATCTCCAAGTTTTTGGGTCTGTGTCGAAGCTGTATTCTTCAGGATTTTAAAAGCGTTGAGCCTCTTATTCAAGAAGCTCATCTGACTTCGAGAGAAGCTTACGGCCTTCCTCCCTCACCGCCAAAAGATGAGGGCGGAATCTCGTGCGGCTACTGCTTTAACCGCTGCCGGATGGGGAAAGGTGAGAGCGGATATTGCGGTGTAAGAATCCAGGGAGAAGGCGGGAAGATCGGCCCGCCTCCAAAGCAAGGAATTTTCTCCTGGTATTACGACCCCTTACCAACAAACTGCGTCGCAAGCTGGATTTGCCCGGGAGGGACCGGCGCCGGCTTTCCCAAGTATGCCTACTCCAGAACGGCAGAATACGGCTATAAGAACCTGGCAGTCTTTTATTACGGCTGCACCTTTAACTGCCTTTTCTGCCAGAACTGGGTCTTCCGCGAAGGATTGAGAGAGAGGAGACCTCAACCTTCCTTGGAGCTGTCGCAAGTTGTGGACAGATGGACTTCCTGCATCTGTTATTTTGGCGGCGACCCCTCGCCCCAGCTGCCTCATTCCATCCATGCTTCCCGGCTTGCGCTCGCTCAAAAACAGAACAGAATCTTGAGAGTCTGCTGGGAAACGAATGGCTCGATGAACAGCCGTTTCTTGGAAGAAATCCTGGAGATTGCTCTGGAGAGCGGAGGCTGCGTGAAGTTTGATTTAAAAACGTTCAATTCCAACCTGAATGTCGCCCTCTGCGGCAGGCTGAACGAACAGACAAAAGCCAACTTTGAGCTTGCAGCGGGATGGACGAAGAAAAGAAAGGACCCTCCTCTGGTCATGGCCAGCACTCTTCTTGTTCCGGGCTACATCGAGAGAGAGGAGGTCTATCAAATAGCCAAATTCATCGCGGCCCTTGACCGCGAGATTCCTTACTCTTTGCTCGGCTTTTACCCTCATTTTTATTTCGAGGATTTGCCCTGCACTTCCCGCCGCCATGCCCAGGAATGCCGTCAAGCAGCTTTGGAAGCCGGATTGAGTAGAGTCAATATCGGGAACATCCATCTCTTGGGAAAGGAATACTGAGAATGCAAATCAGGCTCAATAAATTTCTGTCCAAAGCGGGCCTCGCTTCGAGGAGAGAAGCGGACAGAATGATTGAGCAGGGAAGGATTAGGGTTAACGGCAGGGTCGTGAGCCAGCTGGGCTACAAAATCGATGATGAGAAGGACAAGGTTGAGGTCGATGGAGGGCAACTTAAGAAAGAAGAAAGCTCTGTCTATTTGATGCTGAGCAAGCCCAGAGGTTATCTGGTGACGCTTGCTGACCCTTTTCAGAGGCCGACAATCATCAAGCTTCTTCCTCGATTAAAAAAAAGAATTTATCCTGTTGGAAGATTGGATTATGACAGTGAAGGGCTCTTGCTTCTGACCAATGACGGAGAATTAGCTTCACGGCTGACCCATCCCCGCTATGAAGTCAGGAAGACATATTTAATCAAAGTCAAAGGCGACGCCGAGCCTGCGAAGCTCGGAAGGCTGGAGAGAGGGATTTTCCTTGACGGCAAAAAGACTGCTCCGGCAAGAATAGAACGGCTTGGCCGGAGCTCAAAGAGCACGCTGTTCAGGGTGGAAATTCACGAAGGCAGAAAGAGGGAGTTGAGGAATATGTTTCGAGCCATCGGGCACGAAGTCGTTCGCCTCAAGAGAATCGGCTTTGGTGGGTTGAAATTGGGCAAGCTCAAGAAAGGGGAATGGCGTTTTCTTACTCCAAGAGAAATCGAAATGCTCAAGAATGCCGTCCGCTGAACCTATATTCCGGCCCTAAAAAAAGAAAGAAAAGCTAAATCCCTGCCTTTAATTAATCTTTAACCTCTTTCTCCGGCGCAGCCTCGAATTTCTTCCAGCTTTGGGCCAGGCGCTGAAGCTCTTGGTCAACAAGAAAATTCACCGAGTCTTTTTCAAATGTCCCATCCTCTCTGAGCTCTCCGGCTTTGACTCCGGTCAGGATTTCTATCCCTTCATCAACGCTTTTGACCGGATAGATGTGGAATTTTCCTTGCTTGACAGCTTCGATCACATCATCCCTGAGCATAAGGTTCTGGATATTCTGATAGGGAATGATCACTCCTTGAGTTCCGGTCAGGCCCTTAGCCTTGCAGACATCGAAGAAGCCTTCGATTTTTTCGTTCACTCCGCCGATAGGTTGGATTTCGCCTTTCTGATTGATCGAGCCGGTGACGGCAATGTCCTGCCTTAAAGGCAATTTCGAGAGGCTGGAGAGGATGGCGTAGACCTCGGTGGAAGAGGCACTGTCTCCCTCGACTCCTGAATACGATTGCTCAAAGGCAATGCTCGCTGAGAGGGAGAAGGGTTTTTTCTGGGCATATTTTCCCCTCATGAATCCGCCTAAAATGAGGACGCCCTTGTTGTGGGTCCGGCCGCTGAGGTCGGCCTCTCTTTCGATGTTGATCACTCCGGCCCTTCCCACTGATGTTCTGGCGGTTATCCGCGTCGGTTTTCCGAAGGCAAATTCTCCCATGTCATAGACGGAAAGACCGTTAACCTGTCCTACGATTTTACCCTCAGTGTCGATCATGATTGTCCCTTCTTCGATGAACTCCTGAATCTTATCCTCGATCAGACTCACCCTTTCGAAGCGCTCGCTGATTGCTTTCTGGACATGCTCCCTGTTGACTGTTTCCTTATTGTCTTTTTTTGCCCAGTAGCTGGCTTCACGCAGGACATCGGCGATGATGTGGAAGCGTGTCGAGATTTTTTTCTTTCTTCCGGCAAGGCGGGTGCCGTATTCAATGACAGCAGCCATTCCGCTTTTATCGAACGGCTTGAGCTTGTCGTCTTCGCTGATCTTTCTGATGAAGGTGATGTAGTCCTTAATGGTGTTATCGTCCTTGCTCATTTCAGAGTCGAACTCGGCTTTGACCTTGAATATTTTCTTAAAGTCTTCATCGAGATAATAAAGAAGGTTGTAGATGTAGGCATCGCCAATCATCACCACTTTCACATCGCATTTGATCGGCTGGGGCTTGAGCCGGGTGGTTGAGATCAGGAAAAGAGCAGCATAATTTTGAATCTCCAATGCTTGATTTCTCAGAGTTCTCTTGAGGGTGGTCCAGACTCCGGGTTCTATAAGCGCATCCAGAGCATTCATTACCAGGAAGCCGCCGTTGGCCTTGAGAAAAGAACCCGCCTTGATCTTTGTAAAATCTGTATTGAGGATTCCATATCGAGCGGCAGTGAGTTCGATGGAGCCGAAGAGATTGAGGTAATTCGGGTTTGTCTCGATAACAACCGGCGCGCCCTTCAATTCTGAATTGTCAATGAGGAGATTGACTCTGAACGGCAAAAACGGGTCGATGAGCTCAATTTCCTTCTGCTCCTTTTTCTGCACCTTAAAAAGCTCGATGCTGCCGATAAGGTTCTTTTCAATGTCATCCAAGTATTCTGTTGTTTTAAGCAGGGGGAACCTCTCTTTTAAGCCGGAGACGGCTCCCTGGATCATAGGAGTGATAGACTGGGCATCCCATTCCTTGAGCAATGTCCGGGTTTCTTCTTCTATGCCTTTCAGCTTCTCAAAGATTTCTTCAAGCTTTTCGGTTAGCTTCTCATACTTTTTTTTCAAATCCTGCAGGGTTTTTTTGGGAATCTTCCCATCTTTGACCAGGTCTTCCAGCTTCTCGAAGGGAGTTGGCTTGCCTTCAATCATGGGCACGAGGTCCGGCCGCACAAAAAGACCCATCTGGACTTGGATGACTGAAAATCCTTCCTGGGAGACTTCATCTTCAAAATTCTTGAGAAGCTCTTTTTGCTTTCTCTGCTGGGATTCGATGATGCTGTCTCTTTTCTCTGCAAAATATTTGCTTTTGAGCATTTCGGGAATGTTGGTCTTGAGCATCTCGATCAGGTTATCCAAGGCCTCTTTAAAAAGCTTTCCTTTTCCGCTGGGGAGGGTCATCAAGGTTGGCTCATCAGGGTTCTTGAAATTATTCACATATAGGATATCCTCAGGAGTTTCCTCGCCTTTTTCCAATTTTCCAAGAAGCTGTTTGATTGTCGTCGTCCGGCCTGTTCCCACCATCCCGGTTATGAATATATTGTAGCCGAGACTCTTGATCTCCAGGCCTGTCTGAATGGCTTTGAGAGCTCTTTCCTGGCCGATGATTCCTTCGCAGGGTTCGCATTCGGCGCTGGTTGAAACCGGGATTTTTTCAAAATCGCAATTCCACTTCAGCAATTCTGGAGGAAGCTCTTTAAAATTTGTCGCAGCTTTCATCTTTAACTCCTCTTATCTGGATTATTTTTAGCTTTTAATAATTACCATAAAAATATAAATAATTAAAGTGGTCGGACCTTCGGCATTCAATAATCGATGAAAGTAATATTTAGAGGTTTTGGGAAAATAGCTTCGCTCCCAATCGGATTTTTAACGCCTTCTCCATTCGCTCTTCTCGGCGGCTGCGCAACTCGCTGCGCTCAGACATGCTCGCCGATCAGAAAAGGGGACAGTCCCCTTTTCTATTTGCCCTCGAAGAGCAAACTCCGAAGGCTAAATCCTCAATGGTCGCTGTAGCTATTTCCAAAAACTTTTGTTTTATTTGATAGCTTTTGTGAAATTGTTTGCTTTCTTCATAGTCAGTATGCTCAACTTCAAGAAAAAAGTATTGCTCGGGAAGGAGAGAGTTGGTAATATTTGAAAGCCATGAGCTGGGATAAATACTTGGAAGCTGCAAAAGAAGCGGCTCGAAAAGCTGGGAGAATGCTTAAAAAAAACATCGATGCCTCAAGAGAGGTCTCTTTCAAAGGAATCGTTGACCTTGTGACAAATTTCGATGAGCAATCCCAGAGAATGATTTTCAAATATCTTTCGGCCATTTTTCCTGAACACAGCTTTTTGGCTGAAGAGGGCTTGAGCCAGGCAAAGAAATCAGAGTTTCAATGGATCATCGACCCTCTTGACGGCACAACGAACTACGCCCACCGCTTTCCTATTTTCACCGTATCCATAGCCCTTGAGGCAAAAGGAGAGGTTGTTATCGGCGTGGTTTACGACCCGATGAGAGAGGAGACTTTCTCGGCGGCAAGAGGAGAAGGTGCGTTTCTCAACGGAAAAAAGATCAATGTCTCTTCTGTTGACGACCTGAACAGGGGCCTTTTAGCCACAGGGTTTCCCTATGATATTCGGGTCAGCGAGGCGAACAACATTGTTCACTTCAATAACTTTTTGACTCGGGCCCAAGCTGTAAGACGCTGCGGCTCAGCAGCCCTGGACCTCTGCTATGTGGCCTGCGGCAGGTTTGACGGTTTTTGGGAGCTCAAATTGAAGCCTTGGGACATGGCTGCCGGTGCGCTGCTGGTCCAAGAAGCCGGAGGGCGAGTTACTGGCTTTCGGAATAAGGAATTCAGCCTTTCCAGCTCTGAAATTTTAGCCAGCAATGGCTTAATTCATCAACAGATGGTCGAAGTCTTGAACTTAGGGAAAGGAGAATTGACTCTTTGAGTCAAATGAAGTAGAAAAATATGGAGATTTGAAAGAGGTTATGAACTGTTCCAGGATTAAAAAATTTTTTTTGATTCTCCTCTGCGGCTTTTTGCTTCTTGTTTCCCTTCCTCGATCTCTTTCTCTCCAAGAGCAGGAGAAAAAACCGGAAGAGCAGGGAACTTTTCTTGAGATCGTTGTCTTAGCCAATGAGGCTCGGACAGATACCGGCTTCGATGTCAGGGAAAACCAGGAGATTTATTTTGAAGCCTCTGGCCAGATTTCTCTTCAAAAGGGCAATCCCATAACCGAGTGCGGGCCTGACGGCTATCATCTTCAAACTGTTCAGCAGCCCTTCTCAGATAAAGACATTGGGGCCTTGATCGGTGAGGTTGTCTGGCTTGTTTCGGTTGAGGTCGATGAGAAAAGTCAGAAAGAGACCCGTCACGAAATTTCTGAAAAGTTTTATATTGGAGCCCAGAACAAAATCATCATGCCTTTAAACGGCCGTCTTTTTTTGGGAATCAATGAGAACCTTGTCGATGATAATGCTGGTGAGTTCAGGGTTAAAATCTTTATAAATGAGGATTGAAAGCTTTTATTGGGCGTTTTTCCGGCTGAGGAATTTTTCCATAAATTGGATGTTATAGTTTCCTTTGATGAAGTCAGAGCTGGAGAGGATGCTCAACTGAAGGGGGATGTTTGTTTTTATGCCGACGATAGCCGTCATTTCTAAGGCCGTTCGTATTTTTCTTATGGCCTCTGGGCGCGTCGGTGCCTTTGCCGCGACTTTTGCCAGAAGAGAATCGTAATCGGGAGGAATTTCCCAGTTGCAGTAAGCAGCAGAATCCACTCGTATGCCTTCCCCTCCTGGAAACACCAGAAAATCAATCTTCCCTGGAGAGGGAATGAAACTCTCTGCATCTTCGGCGTTTATTCTGCATTCAATTGAATGGCCGCTGGGCTTGAGGCCGCGGGGCAAGGAGAGTTTGGCCCCGGCCGCTATCTTGATTTGCTCCTTGATCAAGTCGAGAGAGTAGGCCATCTCAGTAATTGGGTGTTCAACTTGAACGCGGGTGTTGGCCTCCATAAAATAGAACTTCTTGTGCTCATCCACCAGGAACTCAAAAGTCCCAAGGCTTTGGTAGCCTATAAATTGAGCCGCATCCCCGACGGCCTTTATAATTTTTCTTCGGTATTTTTCATCAATGAAAGGGGAGGGAGTTTCCTCCAGCAGTTTCTGGTACTTTCTCTGGATCGAGCATTCTCTCTCGGCCAGAGCCAGGACATTTCCGTGCTTATCGCCGATGACCTGAATCTCTATGTGACGGGCTCCGGGCAGATATTTTTCCAAGTAGAGACAGGGATTGTCAAATGCAGCCTTGGCTTCATTCTGGGCTATGGAAAACTGTTCTTCAAGGTTGGCGGCGGAGCGGGCGATTCTCATCCCTTTGCCTCCTCCTCCTGCGACCGCCTTGAGGATGAGAGGATAGCCGATTTTTTGGGCAATTTTTTTAGCCTCGGATGCATCTTCGACAATCTTGTCGCTCCCAGGGATGACGGCTAATTTGGCACTTTGCATCTCTTGGCGCGCCCTGTTCTTATCTCCCATGAGCCTGATGATTGAAGCCGGCGGGCCGATAAAGCTAACCCCAGAAGCCTCGCAAATCTCGGCGAAGCGGGGATTCTCGGCCAGGAATCCATAGCCAGGATGAATGGCCTCAGCTTTTGTTAGCTCGGCTGCACTCAGGATATTGGGGATATTGAGGTAGCTTTCAGAGGCTTTAGGCGGACCTATACAGATTTTTTCATCTGCAAGCTGGGTGTGGAGAGAGTTTCTGTCGATTTCAGAGTAGACGGCAACCGTTTTGATGCCCAATTCACGGGCGGCACGGATAACACGCAGGGCAATCTCGCCTCGATTGGCTATCAGAATTTTTGAAAACATGAGAATAAGAGGTCAGGCGACAGGCTTGATGGCAAACAATTTTTGACCGAATTCAACCGGCTTTCCGTTCTCGGCGTAGATCTTGCTCAGAATGCCATCCACATCGGATTCGATTTCGTTCATCAATTTCATGGCTTCAATGATGCACAGCGTCTGGTTTTTCTTCACTGGGTCTCCAACTTCGACGAAAGGCGAAGATGAAGGGTCTGGGGCGCGGTAAAAGGTCCCGACCATAGGGGAGGTGATGTAATGAAGATTGTTCGTGACCTCCGTTGCTTTTGAGTCAAGCGGCAGAGTCCTTTCTTTTGCCGCGGGCTCTGCAGAGGGCTGAGGTGAAGGAGTGGTATCGGAAGAAACAAGCGGAGGAATTCCCCGGCTTAACTTGACCTTGAGCCCCTCCATTTCAAGCTCGAAGTGGGATAGATTTTTCTCTTCCATGAACTTTATGAGCTTCTTAATTTCGTCATAATCTATTTTCGAGCTCATCTCTCTCCTCAGAAGAAAAAACGACTTCTCTTTTCCTCCTCAGTCATAATTTTTATCAAAAAGTTAGTAATACCT
>CAZGMN010000013.1:14791-26162 GCA_964526905.1 uncultured Eubacteriales bacterium | reverse complement strand
TACGCAGCCGCCGAGAAGAGCGAACGGAGAATGGCGTTAAAAATCCGATTGGGAGTGAGGCTATTTCCCAAAACCTTGACTTTAATAAAGAAATTCGTCCTTATGGATTTAGAAATCCTTCGAAACGGAGCCAGCCTTTTTATTCAGCCTGCTTGAAGACGTGCGCAATCCGCTTGAAGGCCCAATTGAGGTCTCTCTTCTTGATCAT
Source organism: uncultured Eubacteriales bacterium (assembly GCA_964526905.1). Taxonomy (GTDB): domain Bacteria; phylum Acidobacteriota; class Aminicenantia; order Aminicenantales; family Aminicenantaceae; genus CAZGMN01. Next base: position 25,954 of record CAZGMN010000013.1, on the reverse strand, counting down.
CAAGGGCGGAGCAAAACGGATGACATGCTCATGAGTCTCCTTGCAGAGAAGCCCTTCTTCCTTCAAAGCTTCACAAAAGCGCCGCGCTCCTCCTGCCTCAGGGTGTAACTCGATGCCGATGAGCAGGCCCTTGCCCCTGACCTCCTTGATATGCCTGCTCTTCAGAGTCTTCAATTTCTCCAAGAAATACTTTCCCAGCTCAGCAGCATTCTCAATCATCTTTTCTTCCTTAAGCACGCGAATGGCTTCGCGAGCAATTGCACAGGCCAGCGGGTTTCCTCCGAAGGTTGAGCCGTGCTCACCAGGCTTGAAGAGGCCTAATATTTCACGTGAAGAAAGAACGGCAGAGACGGCATAGAAGCCACCGCCCAGGGATTTGCCGATAACTGTCATGTCTGGCTTCACGCCATCAAACTCGCAAGCAAAGAGCTTTCCGGTGCGTCCCAAACCCGTCTGAATTTCATCAGCGATAAAGAGAACTCTATTCTTCTCGCAGATCTCCTTTGCCCTTTTCAAGTACTCATCAGGCGGGATAAGAATTCCAGCTTCAGCTTGAATGGGCTCCACCAGAAAAGCGGCTGTGTTGGGCCTGACGGCCATTTCCAAGGCTTTGAGGTCGCCATAAGGGACAATGACGAAGCCTGGAGTGAAGGGGCCGAAATCTTTCCTGTATAAAGCTTCGGTTGAGAAGCTGATGAGAGTTATGGTCCGGCCATGAAAATTGTTGGAGCAGGCAATGACCTCTGCCTGACCCTGGGCGATTCCCTTTTTCTGATGAGCCCATTTCCGCGCTGCCTTGATCGCCGTCTCCACAGCTTCGGCTCCTGAGTTCATGGGCAGCGCCATCTCATAGCCGGTCAAATCACAGAGCTCCTTGGCCAATAGCGGCCACTGGTCATTACGAAAAGCGCGAGAGGTCAGGGTCAGCTTTTGGGCTTGACTTTTTAGAGCCTTAAGCAGACGAGGGTGGCAGTGTCCCTGGTTAACAGCAGAGTAAGAACTTAAAAAATCAAGGTATTTCTTGCCCTCAACATCCCAAACCCAGATACCCTTTCCTCTGGTGATGACCACATCCAAAGGAAGGTAATTATGGGCTCCATATAAATCTTCGAGCACCACGAAATCTTTGCTGTCCATTTCGGCTCCTTTTTAAATCGGTCTTTTTTCAGTAGTTAGGCCGTGGCGGAGAGGGTGGGATTCGAACCCACGGTACGACATCAAGCCGCACACACGCTTTCCAAGCGTGCTCCTTAAGCCACTCGGACACCTCTCCACTTTTGTCACAAAGGCTGAAACTCAAAAAGAGCGGCTTACTAAGTTATCAAAAAAACGCCATGGGGTCAATGAAACATGTCTCGAGTTACCTCTTTTACTATTTATGAAGCAATCGATATTCAAACTTTCCAATTAGCATTATCGTCCCTATACTAAATGTCATAATTTTAGGTTTCAGAACATTAAGACCATATATTCCCAATGATTCCGATCCAACTGACATCAAGACTTCGAGGCCCTCCGCTTCTTCTTGTTCATAATAAACTAAAATCCTGTGTTAGCTGCTGTTAAGATGTTGATGCTTTGTTAAGCGACAAATGAGGAAAGCAGGAAACCCCATATAAAGGGTAATTATAAATATTTCCGTCGTGCTTGAAATTCATTAAAGTTGTGCGCGACAAAATCTCAGGATGGTACTTTTCATTATATACAATAAGACTTTTCTTTTTTTTGCTTGTACCTGCTTTGACTTCAAGCGGAAAAACAAGTTCTTCATATGCAATAATAAAATCAACTTCAGCTAAGCTCTTGCTTGTCCAGTAGTACAATTCCTTGAATCCATTAGCAACAAGCTCCTGAGCGACAAAGTTTTCTACAAAAGCGCCATTATATTCAGCGAATAAACGGTTCCTTTCTAAAATTGTCCTTTCTGACAATCCCAGCCTGGAGCCCAATAAACCAACATCAAGAAGATAAACCTTAAAAATTAGATCTTCCCGGTAACCAGACAAAGGCAATTTAGGAGTTTTTATATTAAAACATTTAAATATCACTCCGGCATCTGTAAGCCATTGAATAGAATCTGCATAATCCCTAGAACGAGCATATTTTGATATCTCTGTATACTTAAATTTCTTATTCTCTTTTGCCAATTGACCTGGAATTGCATCCCAGACATGACTTAAGCGGATAGCTTCAGTTTTAGTTGTATGCTTGGCAAAGTCATGAAGATAAGCAGCTAGGATTTCATTCTGAATATTGCGAACTTTTTTCAGGTCTTTGTCCTTGACATATTGGGCCACGGCTTCCGGCATCCCACCGATGAAATAGTATAACCTAAGAATTTGAAGCAATTCTTCGTGAAAGCTTGTTTCAAGCAGTTCAAACGTAGTTTTATTGTTTAATACCTGGCGCAAACCAGGTCGACCAATCCCTTCGAGGAACTCTCCGAAAGAAAACGGATAAAGCTCTAAAAAAGTCACTTTACCTACAGGAAAGGGAGTGCTTTTGCCAACTTTTAGTCCAAGAAGCGAACCAGCGGAGGCAATATGAAATTCATTAGCTTCTTCTTGGAAGTATTTCAAGCTATTCAGTGCTTCAGGAGAATTTTGTACCTCATCAAAAATAACTAAAGTCCGCCCTGGCGTAATTTTCTTTTCAAGGTAGATCGAGAGCCTCTCTATTATGGCATGGGGATTAATTCGACCATTAAAAAAATCATCTAACCGCGAATCTTGTTCAAAATTGAAATAAGCTACATCTTCATACTCATTCTGACCAAACTCTTTTAAAATATAGGTCTTGCCCACCTGCCGCGCTCCTTTCAAAATGAGAGGCTTTCTCCTTTCAGAGGTCTTCCATTCCAACAGTTTTTTATATAAATCTCGTTTCATAATATTCAATTAACAAAAAATGTGAAAAAAATCAATTTTTATGTCAAAAAAATGTGAAATTTATAAAATTGAATCAGAATAATTTTTTTCTCCCGCTAGTAATTTTAAGAGTAGTGTAATTGAGCTTTGCCAGGCCTCAAAAAATACAGAGCTGCGAATTATTGTCCTACTTTTCTGAGCCCGAAGTTCAGAATTCACGGTAAATATTGATTATGTCCTTCAACAAGCAGGCGCCGGCGCCCTTCGGGTCTGACTTCCCTCCGCTTAGAGTGATAGAGCCCATGGTATCTGTGAAGAAGGTGATTCCTTTGTTTGCTCCGTCCACGCCAAAGAGCGGATGAGAGCTGTCGATAATCCTCAAGGCCACTTCGAGCTTGAACTCGCCTTCTTTTCTCTTGATTCTTCCCAGAAGTTTTAAGGCTTTGCCTTTCTCCCTTGCCCGGCCCAAAAGCCGGGGAGGAATACGGGTGATGCCTTCAACCTTGACGTCATTCAAGGTGAAATCCGTGTCCAGGGCTGCGTTGGCAATGATCAGAATCTTTGAAGCCGTATCCCAGCCCTCAACATCAAAGGATGGGTCAGGCTCGGCAATGCTTTTAGACCTGGCTTCTTCCAAGGCTTTCCTATAATCTGCGCCCTCTTTCATCCTGGTCAGAATATAGTTTGTCGTGCCGTTTAGAATTCCTTCGACCTGAGAAATCTCGGCTCCGGCCAGGGAATAGAGAGCGACATCCATGGCAGGAAGGGCTGCGGCAGTAGCCCCGCTGAACTTTAAGGCCAAACGATTCTTGTCTGCTTTCTCTTTCAGGCGGCGATAATCGAAGACCAAAGGCCCCTTATCGGCTGTGACCACATGCCATCTCTTATCCAAGGCGCAACGGATATAGCCGAGACCAGGCTCTCCATCTTTGATGCTGGATGCGGTGCAAAGAACCAGCACCCCAGGCTCTAAAGACTCAAACACATCTTCAAGAACAAGCCCTGGCTTCCAGAGAGGATTTTCCTCGAAGGAGGATGAAGTCAAACATCCCTCAAGAATCTTTTTTATCCTCAGCGGGCGAGAAGAATAGAGTCCGCCTCTGCGCCTAAGAATAGAATGAACCTCGAAGTCGAGGTTATGCCGCGCCCGGCAGAGCAGCTTCTTCTCCTGTAAAACCTGGAGAAATCCCTTTCCGACATTTCCAAATCCTGTGAGAACGATATTGATTTGTCTCACTTCTTCTTTGCGGTGAAGACTCCGTTGGGCTGAGTGACTTTGGCTTCTTTGACAGTTCCAGACTCATCCATTATGAATTCTATGCTGAAGCCCGCCAAGTTCTTCAGGTTGAACTCTGTCCCTTTATAAGGAACCAGCTCATATTCTGGCTGTCCTGGAACAGTGAGAACAAGGGTCTTCTCCCCCTTCAGGCTGACTGTCACTGTCACCTCTCCCAGAATGTACTGGCCGGCGAATTTCTCCAAGAAACTCCTCTCCATCATCCCTTTCTCAGGCGCTCTTGTAAATTCAATCTCCTTGACCGCGGGTTCAAGCTGGACCGAAAGACTTCCGATGTTTCCTTTGTTATCAGTCAAGAACGAAATCTTCTGCTTCTGCTCCAGAAGCTCATTGTAGAGCTCGAAAATATCGTAGTGATAATGAGTCAAAGAAAAGGGAATGGAATTGAACTCGCCTTTAAGCTGGTCTCCATCTTTGTTGATAGAAATGACTCCATATCCTGGATTTTCATATTCTCCGGCATAATCCCCAAGAAGATGGGATGGCTTTGTATCCATCTTCCGGTCTTTATCCTTTTCCTTCTCGGCCTTCTTCGCCTCTTCTTTCGCCTTATCCACCTCTTCCCTGATACGCTTGTTCCATGAAATCTCATCAAGCCCAAGCAGACGATCGATGGCATTATAAGCAACGATTTGGGTAAGGGGGGTGCCGTTGAGGTTGGTGAGGATGACCATCCCCATCTTATCCTTTGGCAGAAGAGAGACAAGGGCTGTGAAGCCGTCAATCCCGCCGCCGTGGCTGAGCAGGAGATGACCTCGATAAGAAGTGATTCCCCAGCCCATGCCATACATCGAATAGAATGTCTCATCATACTTATAAGATTTCGATGCAATCATCTGCGGCGATTGAACCTCGCTGAGGCTATTGGCAGAAATGACCTGGACCTCGCCGAATTTCCCTTTATTCAGATTAAGATAGAGCCAGTTGGTCATATCCGTCACGCTGGAATTGATGGAGCCTGCTGGCCCGATGGTGTCGATGTTGCGGAAGGGGATTTCGATAACCTTGTCCTCTTTCTCCATATAGGGCAGGGCGAAATCTGGTGATTGCTGGGAATCACTGACTGAAAAATTGCTGTCAGTCATCCCCAATGGCACAAAGATGCGATTCTGGATAAACCCTTCCCAGGATGTTCCTGCTATTTTCCCCACCATATAGCCGGCGGTCATAAACATTAGGTTCTGATACTGGAAAGTCGTCCGGAAGTCTCTGCTCGGCTCAAGATATTGAAGGCGGTCGAAGAGCTCCTGGCGTGAAGCAGAGGCGTTATACCAGACAAGGTCGTGGCGCGGCAAGCCGGAGCGGTGACAGACCAAATCGCGGGGAGTCATCCTTTCTGCGGCAAAAGAATCCTTGAGCTTGAAGCCGGGGAGGTATTCTCTCAGAGGTTTATCCCAGTCCAGTTTTCCCTCATCGACCAGAATGCCCATGGCCGTCGCCGTGAAAGCCTTGGTGCAGGAGCCGATGGCGAAAAGAGTCTTGGGAGTGACTTTTAAACCTTGCTTGACATCCTTGAAGCCAAATCCTTCGCTGAAAATGACCTTGCCGTCCTTGACAATCGCTATGGCCAACCCTGGGACTTTCCACTCCTCCATGGCTTTGATGATAAACTTATCAAATCCCTTGAGATAGGCCTCAGGAGCTTTCTCTTTGACTGCAAAGAGATTGGAGATGAATAAGAAAATTAAAAGCAAAAGGCAAAGAGATGCGAATGCGCTTCTTTTCATAAAATCTTCTCCTTTAAAAAATTGGCGGAGAGGGTGGGATTCGAACCCACGATCCCGATTGCTCAGGATAGCGGTTTTCGAGACCGCCGCCTTCAACCACTCGGCCACCTCTCCGTCTTTTAAGCAGAAAATGCAGACACTCTTCTCAATGAGCCCCTGGTTATTTCGTCTTCGACTTTCTCTTTTTTAAAAAAAAATCCGATAAAATCCTGCCGCATTCATCAGCCAGGACTCCGCCTTTAATCTCAGGCTGATGATTCATTTTATCAAAAGGAAATTTCATCAGCGACTCGACGGCCCCGCCTTTCGGGTCATAGGCGCCAAAGACAAGCCTTCTGATTCTGGCCTGAACTGCGGCTCCGAGGCACATGGCGCAGGGCTCCAAGGTTACATAGAGGTCACAATCTGGAAGCCTGTATTCTTTTCTCCTCAAACAGGCCCAGCGAAGAGCGATGATTTCAGCATGAGCTGTAGGGTCTTTTTTCTTGAGCGGCTGGTTATGGCCGCGGCTCAAAATCTTGTTCCCTGATACCAGAACTGCTCCCACAGGAACTTCTCCCTCTGGCAAAGACTTTTTGGCCTCGGCCAGAGCCTGGCCCATAAAGAATTCATCATCCATTTAAATCTCAAACTTCATCTTAAGCAAAGGCTAAAATCTTGACCCAAAATCTTCCAAGATGAAATGATCCTCGAGCGAATCCATCGAGTCCTGATTTTATCTATCTTAACTCAATTTTACAACCAAAAAGGGGACAGTCCTCTTTTTGTCCTTACAAATTTATTTTCTCTTTACAGTCAGATGGGTGATTTTATAAACTTGACTCTGCGAAAATTAAGAATAAAGGGGACTGTCCCCTTTTTAGTTCTTTGAGAGGATGATATGGAAAATCTGGAATGCATCTTCTGTCAGAAAAAATATCCTTTGGACGTCTTCAATCCCTTCTGTCCTGTTTGCCGCGAGCCGTTGCTTTGGAATTCTTCACGGAAGAAGAAAAATATCTTTCTATTAAGAGAACACCCACTGGAAAAATTTCTCGACTTTCTCCCCTTAAAAAAAATTGACTTCAATCTCAGTTTGGGCGAAGGAAACACACCGCTTATCAGGCTCAGCCGGCTGATGAAAAACTTTGGCCTTTCGCCTCTCTTCGTAAAAAACGAAGCCGTCAATCCAACTTCGAGCTTCAAAGACAGGGGGACGGCGGTGGCTGTTCAAAAAGCAGTTTCCCTGCGCATTCAAAGAATCGGGACTGTTTCCACTGGAAACATGGCTTTTTCGACTGCAGCCTATGGAGCAAAGGCAGGCCTCGAGACTTTCATCTTTCTCAAAGAAGGTTGTTCTCCGGAAAAAGTTCTTGCCTCAAGCGTTCACAACCCTGCCCTGGTCACAGTCAGAGGCGATTACGGGAAACTTTTTGACGAGAGCTTTTCTCTTGGCAGAAAACACAACATCTATTTTATGAACTCAGTTGACCCTTTCCGCATCGAAGGCTACAAAATCACCGGCTTCGAGATTTACCTTCAACTCCAGAGCCGTGCGCCGCGGTTCATCTTTGTCCCGGTGAGCTCAGGAGGACATCTCATCGGATTGATGAGGGCTTTTCTTGATTTGAAACAAAACGGATTCATTCAAGCCTTGCCAACTTTTGTGGGAGTTCAGGCACAAGGATGTGCACCTCTGGCTAAAGCCTACTCCTCGGCAAAAACCAAAGCAGTAAGAATCAAAAAGGCCAAGACAATCGCCCATTCTATTTCAAATCCCGATCCGCCGGGAGCAAAAATAGCGCTTAAACTGGTTCAAGAAAACGCGGGAATGATCATCAGCGTCTCAGATGAAGAAATCCTGAGAGCCCAAAAAACGCTGGCAGAGCTGGAAGGCATTTTCTGCGAGCCCGCCTCAGCCGCAGTTCTGGCTGGCCTGCTGAAGTTATCAAGAAAATCGATGTTCAAGGCTGAAGACCAAATCGTGCTGGTCATCACCGGCAGCGGCCTGAAAACGATGAATGTTCTGGATACTTCAAGGATAACCATCCATCAGGCAACCCTTCCCTCTCTTGAAAACACAATAAGCTTGATTCTCGAGCAAACTCCATCCGCCTGACCTCAAAAAGCGCGGATGTCTGAAACCGTTTGCAGCTTCTTCCTAAAAAGCAGGATGAATATCTTGAATGCCTGCCGAGCGAGCACTTGTCTTTCCTCATGAAAAAAACTTTCTGACAAGGATTTTCATCTTTTAACTCAAAGGATGACTGTGTTATATTAATTTCAGAAAAATAAATTGAAGGAGGTTTCAATGAGAAACGATTTTCCATCGATTGAGTTCAAACTCCCCAAAATCAGGACTGGCCCGCTGAAAATCATCTTGGCCGCGGTTGTCATTCTCTTCCTTCTCTTCAGCTCAATCTACCAGATAAGCCCGGAAGAGATGGGAGTGATCCTCCGCTTCGGAAAGTTTGTCAGAACCACTGAGCCGGGCCTTCATTTCAAGCTTCCCTTCGGGATTGAAACATTGACAAAGGTTCCTGTCCAAAGACAGCTAAAAATGGAGTTCGGCTTCCAGACAACAAGGCCGGGAATAAGGACACAATACCAGGTAACCTCCGAATCCACCAAAGAAGCCATAATGCTCACCGGAGATTTAAACGTAGCCATTGTCGAATGGATCGTCCAGTACAAAATTAAAGACCCCTATAAGTTTCTTTTCAAGATAAGGAATGCAAATACCACTTTTCGCTACATGAACGAAGCGGCGGTGAGAAAAGTTGTTGGCGACAGCTCCGTGGATGAAGTGATCACCATCGGCAGGTCAAGAATTGCCAATGAAGCTAAAGAACAGCTCCAGGCCCTGTGCGATATCTATGAAATAGGCATTGAGGTCAATCAGCTCATTTTCCAGGACGTCAACCCCCCAGACGCTGTCAAACCCTCGTTCAATGAAGTCAACGAAGCTCTTCAAGAGAAGGAGAGAAAAATCAACGAAGCCTATGCAGAATACAACCAGGAAATTCCCAAAGCAACGGGAGAAGCAGAACAGACGATAAGGGCCGCTGAGGGCTATGGCACGCAGCGGGTCAATAATGCCAAGGGAGATGCCAACCGATTCCTCGCTATCTACAAGGAATATGTGCGGGCTCCACAGGTGACACGAAAGCGTCTCTACCTCGAAGCCATCAATGAGATTCTTCCCAAGATCCAGAAAAAAATTATCTTCGACGAGAAGCAGAAAAACATCCTGCCCTTGTTGAACCTAGGAGAGGAGGTGAAGAAATGAGTAAATCGACAAGAATTTTTCTGATCCTCATTGCAGCATTTGTCATCATCGTCATTCTCCTCAGCTCTCTCTTCACCGTCTCCGAGACAAACCAGGTGATCATCACCCAATTCGGCGAGCCAATTGGAGGTGCCATCACCAGCCCCGGATTGCACGCTAAAGTCCCTTTCATCCAGAAGGCGAACTACTTTGAAAAGCGCTGGCTGGAATGGGATGGAGACACCAATCAAATCCCAACCAAGGACAAAAAATACATCTGGGTTGATACTTATGCCCGCTGGAGAATCAGCGACCCTCTTGTCTTCTTCCAGAGGGTGAAGGATGAAAGAGGAGCCCAATCGAGGCTTGATGATATTATTGATGGAGAAACACGAAACGCCATAGCCAATTTTGACTTGATCGAGATTGTTCGCTCTTCAAACCGCGAATTCGAGCTGACTGAGGAAGCAGCAATTCTTGATATCTCCTCTGCCATTCCCAAGATCAATACCGGTAGGGAAAAAATTGCTCAAATCATCCTCGAAAAGACTTCTCAGATTACGCCCCAATTCGGAGTGGAACTTAAGGATGTGAGGATAAAAAGAGTCAACTACGTTGATGAAGTGCAGCAAAAAGTCTTTGACCGGATGATCGCCGAGAGGAAGAGGATTGCAGCCAAATACCGCTCTGAAGGAGACGGAAAGAGCGCGGAAATCAGGGGTGAAAAAGAGCGGGAATTGAAAAGGATTCAATCCGAAGCCTACCGCAAGGCCCAAGAGATAAAGGGAAAAGCTGATGCTGAAGCCACACGAATCTATGCCGATGCTTATAATCTTGATTCTGAGTTCTACCAGTTCATGAAAACGCTGGAAACCTATGTCGCCACTCTTGATAAAGAAACATGGCTTCTCCTTTCCACAGACAACGAATTCCTCAAATATCTTAAAAGCTCAGAAAAAAAGTAAAGATCTCAGGTCAATGGATTTAAAAACACACAGTTTTTATCCCACTGACCTTCGTCTAAAAATTAAGAAAACAGCTATCGGTTATTTAAAAGATTCGCCTCTTCCCTTTTTATTTAAGAATGTGTTTGAGTCTTTCCATGGAGATGTTGCTTCCGGTGAGAACGAGAGTGACTTTCTTCCCTTTCAACCTTTCTTTTATCTTCAAAGCTGCGGCCAGAGGCGAGGCGCCGGCTTCTTCAGCTAAGTTTCGGACCAACTCCATGTAAATGAGAATCGCCTGAACCATCTCTTCCTCTGAGACAAGAACAAAATCATTCAGGAAATCCCAGAGCATCCTCTGGGTCAGCTCATATCCGACTTGAGTGGCCAGCCCCTCAGCAGCGGTTTCCATCTTGTCCATGACAATCTTCTTGTTCTTCCATGAAAGGAAAGCCGCAGGAGCTTTCTCTGCCTGGACACCAATAACCTGGACAAGAGGATTCACTGTCTCCTTGACCAAGCAGCATCCTGAAGCTCCGCTTCCCCCGCCCACAGGGACGATAATAAAATCCATGGAAGGGCATTCTTCGAGAATCTCCAGCGCATAAGTCCCCACGCCGGCAATCAAATAAGGCTCATTGGCCGGGTGGATAAACCGTTTGCCTTTCTCGGCAGCGAACTTCTCAGCATAATCCTTGGATTCATCAAAAATGCGTCCGAAGAAAATAATGTTCGCTCCAAGGCTCCTGATAGCCTTGACTTTGGTTGGGTTTGATTTTTCGGGCATGACAATTGTCACCGGAACGCCAAAAAGGCTGGAGGCATAGGCAATAGAAAGAGCGTGATTTCCGGTTGAGGCCGTCACCACTCCTTTTTCCCTTTGTTCCGGGCTCAGGTGGGAGATGAGATTGATTCCGCCCCTGACTTTAAAGGCGCACGTTGGCAGATGATTTTCATGCTTGACATAGACTTCGGCCTCAAGAAGCTTGTTGAGCTGAGGATAGGAATAAAGAGGGGTTTCTGGCAAATATCTCTTGATAATGCTTCTTGCTTCCAGGACATCCTTGAATGTCGGCCTTTC
>CAZGMN010000013.1:0-14691 GCA_964526905.1 uncultured Eubacteriales bacterium | reverse complement strand
GAGACGAGGCGGATGGCTTCTGCAACTTCTTTGTTGATGACTCCATAGCCTTCCTTTATGTACTCATCAAAAACAACGATGTCTTCTTTTTTAATCTTGAGGTCCAGGCCCAGAGCCTTGATTGTCTCGTCAGCAATAGTCAGAACTTCCTTGCCGAAAGATTCTTTTTCATCTGAGACGCTTATCCCCAAAACTTTTATTTTTTCGCTTAAAGCCTTGGCTCCAACAGCCAGGCCGGCTTGCGTCCCCCCTGAGCCTGTGGCATGAATAATATGGCTGACTTCAATACCTTTTTCATTGGCCTGCTCTATGGCCTCAACAAAGGCATTGACATAACTTATTGCTCCTAAAGGCTTATCCATCGAGCCTCCTGGCATCGAGCCGCCGATCGGAGCCACATAGGGCGTATACGCCCATTCTTTGACCTCATTCTTCACCTCTTCGATAATCTCCTCAACGGCCTCAGCGCTTACGACTTTTCCTTTGGCCGCTTCCCTTATCCTGATGTCAGCCTCGAGGATGAAGTCCAGAAGAAGGTTGCCGTCATATTCTTCTGGAAGGTCGTAGGTCTTAAACAAAAGCAGAATGGGCTTTATGCCGAATTTCCTGGCTGCAGCGGCAGTCTGGAGACACCAGTTCGACTGCAGGCTGGCCCAAGTGATGATGACATCTGCTTTCTTATTCAAGACATCCTGGATGATGAACTCCAGCTTGCGGGATTTATTTCCACCGAAGGCGAGTCCGGTCAAGTCATCCCTTTTGATATATATCTGCGGCCCGCCGAGAAATTGGGAAAGATTTCCAAGTTTATATAGAGGAGTCGGCAAGGAAATCAGGCTTTTTCTTGGAAAGTTTCCGATTCTCTTTTTTATCTCAGGCAAAGAAAAGGCTGTCATTTTTCACCTCAGCTACTGTTTAAGTTTTTATAACAAAAATGTGGGATTAAATCAAAGCCTTAGACAAGCTTTGAAGCAAACTTTTTATGGCGCTCTCTATTTGTCTTTATATTCCTGAATCTCAAGCCGGTATCTTTTAACAAATTTGTAATCATCCTTTGTGACCACGGCATAAGCTTTGCCATTTTTAAAGAACAATACTTCAGAAAACATTCCTTCAGCAGGTTCTGCTGTCTTGAAGTTCGCTATGTATTTTCCGTCCTGGTCAAAAATATCAAAAAGCGTGTATTCGCCTTCGAGGGAATCGACAATAACGGCCAGCCATCCGTTCTCCATCAAAATGAAGCTTTGATAGGCAGGCTTATATTTAGGGTATTTTATCTTTTGAAAGGCTTTCTTCACCATGTTTTCAGTAAAGACCGAGGAAGAACGGGTAAGACTTTCGCCGGCAATTTTCGAAAAACTTTCCTTATCTTTTTCACTCACTGCGATAGGTTCATGTTCTTTAGTGATTTTTTTTGCTATTTTTCCCTGAGGCGAATAGATATTTATCTCATATTTCTCAGGATAACCCAGATAAATGAAATCATTATTGGCCAATGTCAATCTGACGTATGGCCTAAACGCCCTGGCGCTAAACGCTTTAGCCACAAAGTCCACCAGGGCGGATTCGTCTATTCCTGTGGGCATAGCCAATTCCATTTCGTCTCTATAGAGTTCTGCGGCCAAATTGAATTTATCATCGAAAAGGCCATAAATAAGGGTTTGCTTCTGGATATTGGCTTCTTGAGATAAATTCAACTTATTGGCGACGATGAAACCTTTTGAATTGACATAAGGATCAAAATATCTTTCTTTCATTTGTATTTGTTTTAAATATTTTCCGTTCTTGTCAAAAAAGGAAATTCTATTGTTTATCGGGTCAGCAACGTATAAATTTTTGTCTTTGTCAAATCGAGGCACAGACAAGCTTTGAAACTCTCCTGGTCCTTGCCCCTTCCTGCCGATGGTCAGAAGATATTTTCCCTTGGCGTCATATTTCAGGATTCTATTGTTATCAGAATCGCTCACGTAAAAATTGCCGTCTTCATCAGTGTTAAAGGTAATGCTCGTGCCAAACATATAATTTTCATCGCCCTCAACTTCTCCTATGGAAAGGTCTTCAATAAAAGCGATCCGCATTTTTACCCCATTCTTATAAACAGGCGCTTTTGGGTTGGAAACAACAACCTCATCAGACTTTTGAATTCCACTCATCTCTCCAGCAAAGATTCTTTCGTCGAAATAACTCATTGCTGAAAAAATGACGATGACAGAAACTAAAAAAGAATAGATTTTGTTATTCATTTTCTCCCCCTTATGATTCTCTATTTCATATTTTTAAAATAACAGAAATTTGGCTTTTATTTAATAGATTCTCTTTCATTTTTTTTAGATCCCTTGAAGGTCTTCTCCGCATATCGTTCATCCACATAACCTGGAAACCATTCGCTTAATATTATCATAAAGGCCTAAGTCTCTTCTTTATATCATCTGCGTATTTAATGTTACCATCATCATCCACCCCGCTCCGTAAACTTTTTAAAAAGCAGAATTATGAATACATAAAAAACTAAAATAATGGGCATGACAATATAATAATAGAATTTAAGCTGCAATTTCAGAGGTCTTATATCTAAGTTTTTAAAAGTCAACCAGAATGCCGCCCCTATAAGAAAAAGAAGAAGGGCTGCAGTGAGTAAATCAGATAATAAAGCTGCTGTGGAGAAATCGCTAAATTTTACACGGTTCCAGCCAATATAAATTAATTGTATTACTCGCGAAGTTTGATAATACGCAAAGAAAATAAAGGAAACCCCAACGACTCCCAATACAAATGAAGTGACTGAGATACTCATGAAAGCTGAAATAAAAAAAGCGACAATCAGGTTGAACCCATTGATCCAAATGTTTTTAAATATCGAAAAGAAAACTGAAGCGATGATCAAAAGAAGCAAAAATAAGAAACGAGGAGCGATTTTATACCTGACGGCTTCAAGCCTTGAGAGCGGAAGAGAGAACAGATACTCGAATGCCCTATCTTTTCTCTCTGATTGGAAGACGGTCAGACCGGCGACAACAGGATAGATGACCATCGTGATGAGAAATACATAGTGAAAAATATCTGAAAGTTTCCAGCCAAAATGGATGATGAGTTTATCAAACAAAACGCCAAGAGGAACACCAAGCAATAAAATCATACATTCCATAAACTGTTTAAAGGCGTCGGAAAATTCTTTCTTAAGCATATTCCCCTCCTATGAAGGCGCTGACAATCTCTGTCAAATTGAGGTCCACGACCTCACCTCTTATCTGATTCCTTAACTCTTCCTGAAAAGGATAGACAAAAAATTCGGAGTGGCCGGAGAAATCGATTTGAGAAAGAATAGGAATAGTTTGGGGTGGGGAGGTTGAGATTATTTTTTTGACCTTGGCTTTGAGGCCGTCAATTTTTTCATCGACGGCAACCTCTCCTTTCTTAAGTAGAATCACCCTCTCCACAATATGCTCGATGTCATGAAAATTGAGGTTGACCATAACAACTGTAATCTTTCTCTGAGACTGTAACTGGATGAGCTGCTCGAGAAAAATTCTTCTCAGATAAGCATCGATCGAATGGATAATTTCATCAATTAGCAGAACTTCGGGTTCTATGGAAAGAATGAGGCTCAAATGAAATATGGTCTTCTGTCCGGTAGAGAGTTCCTTTATTTTTTGGCTGTGGCCGATCTTGGTATGCCTGATCAGAGAATCGTCGAACTTTGATATACCGTAAACAGATTTATGGAGCTCGATCGATTGAGAAACCGTCAGACTCTCATAGAGGCTGAGAATGTCGGAGATGAATCCTATCTTCCGCTTCGGGTCATCCCCTAACTTTTCATCGAAGATAATCTCCCCCTTTGCCGGCCTGAGCACTCCAGCCATCAAACGCAAAAGCGTGCTTTTCCCGACGCCGTTGATTCCGGTTATTAAACAGACCTGGCCCTCTGGAATATCAAGGTTGAAATTCTCGAAGACTTTCAATTTCCCGTAACTAAAAGACAAATCTTTAACTGTTATCATTTTTCTCTCCCAATTTCTTGAGTCTCTCTATTCAATTTTTTTGATATTTCGCCAACAATATCTTCATAAGAATAGCCAAGGTCCAGGGCTTTGGAAATATAATCGCCTGTCACTTTTTCGAAAATTTCCCATTTCCCTCTTTGCATCTTTTTGCGGTCAAATTTAACGTAATAGCCTGCTCCGGGCCGGGAATTGACAAAGCCCTCAACCTCCAGTTGGTAATAGACCTTAATAATCGTGTTGGGATTGACCTGGAGTTTCAGCGCCAGCTCCCGGATGGACATCAGCTGGTCGCCCTCTTCCAGGCGGCCGGAAAGGATGGCCAGCTTGATCGCCCGCTTGACTTGCTCATAGACAGGCAGAGCAGATTTAGCTTCGACCGTAATGTTGAAAAATTCTCTTGGCTCTTTCATAACTGTTATGCTTTTATATAACAGTGAACCAATTTTGTAAAGAGGGAATATTAAAAAATTTACGTTCTCTGATATTTGGGATGAAAATGAAATTCTTGCTGTATTGCCAGATAAGAAGCTATGTGTTACTGAACTAACTAAATTTCAATAAATTTTATCAGCAATGAGATGATAATTCTCAATACAGACATAACTTTTTTTGTGCTGAGGAATAACTGGATCTGGCAGATTTTTTTATCTCGCCTTTACCCACCTTTTGTCCCGAAATTCTTGAATCTCGAATTTGTATCTTTTTACAAATTTATAATCGTTCTCTGTGGCAAGAGCGTAGGCTTTTCCATTTTTAAAAAATAGATTCTCGGTTGGAATAGTCTCACTAAACCGAGCGATGTATTTTCCTTCTTCATCGAAAATGTCGATAAGCGTGTAGTCATTCTCAATAGAATCAACAACCACTGCCAGCCAGCCATTTTCCATCAATGTGAACTGCTTGTAAGCTGGAATATATTTGGGATATTCGATCAACTGATAAATTTGTTTTTTTACATCTTCTGGCTCCCGAACAAACAAGCGAAAGTATTCATTCTCAAGATATCTGATAAAATTTTCTTTATGTTTTTCGGTAACCTTAATAGGGTTATATTTTCTTTGGACGATTTTTAAAAGCCTTCCTTCAGGAGAGTAAATACTAATTTCGTATTTCTCTGTATAGCCAAAATAAATAAAATCGTTTTCGGCATAATAAAATGTTATCATTGGCTTAAATGCCTCAGTACTGAATATATCGGCACGAAACTTAGCCCTTGATTTTGCATCTCGGCCAGAAGGATTTTTTAATTCTATTGTTCCCCTATAAATTTCTGCAATCGAGTTTAGTTTTTCATCGAATATGCCATAAACTGAAATCCATTTTGCCATAGCTGCCTCTTCAACTTGTTTAGATTGACTCGCAAAGTAAAATCCTCTGGAATTAATTCCGAGAACATGAAAATCTGCAGGGACTTTTATCTGCTTTACAAATTTGCCCTCTTCATTGAAAAAAGAAACTCTGTGATTAGCAATATCCATGACATACAGATTTTTATCTTTGTCAAATTTTGGATCCCAGATGTTTATAAACTCTCCCGGTCCCTGACCCTTGCTTCCCATTGTCAGAAGATATTTTCCCTGCGGGTCATACTTCTGAATTCTTTTTCTGTCCCAATCGACGACATAAAAATTGCCTTTGTCATCTGTTTTGAAATAGACCCTTCCTCCAAACATATAATTCCCATCTCCCTCTGCCACTCCTACGGAGAGCTCTTCCTCAAAAACCATCCTCATTTTTGTTCCTTTCTTATAGACTGGAGTCTTTGAGTTGGACACTGTAATGACCTCGTCGGACTTTTGGACAGCAGACATCTTCTTGGCGAGTGCATCCTTGTGAAAAAAACTAGTAATTGCAAAAGCTAAAATAAAAGTGATTAGAAGAAAATATTTTGTCTTATTGCTCATCTCTTGCCCTCCTGAGTCGTATTTTTCCTTAATAATTAAATAACTATGTCTGCCTAATCCTTTTCCCCTTAATTCTTCTTTTTATCTTAATAGTTAGGTATTGTGTTTCTTTAATTCCTTTATCCTAATTTTACCTGCATAATTGGCTACTGTAGCCATTTAGCTCAATAGACTTTTTTCCAATTTCCCGTTTCCAGGTTGAGGCGGAAGAGGGGACCTTTTTGAAACTTCATCAGCACTTTGTTATCCAGTCCCCAAAGATGAATAGAACCTTGGACTTGATAAGGAATCTTTATCTTTTTTTCTTCGCTGAAATCTTCCTTTAAAACCTGCAAATAATATTCGCCGTCAACAGGAATGCTCAAGACCAGTCTTTTTCCGTCGGCAAGCCAGTCAAATCCGACTTCATAGCTGTAGCTGCGCCAGCCGATTTTCTGGGCTTTATTCTCGGCCAATGAATAGACCCAGAATTCCTTCTCCCTTGAAAACAGGATTTTATCTCCGCCGCTATTCCATTTGACCGCCCAGAGTTTTAACGAACTCGTTTTGAGGACTTCTTTCTTCTCAAGGGTTTCCAGGTTAAGAACCGCCAGTATATCCCTTTTTTCAAGCGGCTGGCGATAACCCAATGCCAGCGAATCATGAGCAGGAGAAACGCTCAACTCGTAGACAGAAAAGACATTTTCAACCAGAGCCTGATAGGCTCCTCCTTCCAGGTCAACCTTGATAAGTTTATAAATAGATTTTAATTTAGGTGTGACCTCTTCGAGTAAAAGAATCAGATAATTTTTTGATGGAGGCCAGGCAAGTAAACGCAATTCTTTATACGGAGGAAAATCCACGGTTTGACTTTTCAATCCAGTTCCGTCGCTATTCATCCACCAGATTGTTGTTGAAGTTATTCTTTGCCTTGAGCCTCGCGAGCTTGTAGCAAAAACAATTTTCTTTCCGTCCGGAGAGAGGAGGCATCTTCCTCTGGATTCTAAATTATAAAAAGGTGAATCCTGTTTGCTGGAATTGATTAGCGCTTTGGCTTGAGAGCCGTCGATATTGAGAACCCATAATTCAAAAAATTCTTCGTGCTGAGTGTAACTTTCTTTTAAAAACGCAATTTTTTCCCCGACAATCGAAAAGTTCCAATAAAAATCGGCTTTTTTCTTTAAGTTTTCGACTTTATCGGCTCTTGAATCATACCTCACCAGGCCTCGATGAAACGCATTTATATAAACGTCCCCCTGGTGCTTGACCGCATCATATGGGGAAAATTCCTTGCTGCCACCAAAGAGTGCGCCTTTAGCAACCCAGACTGTGCCGAGGGCAAAGGATAAAGCTAAAAAAACCACGATGAGCTTGGAAAAATAGATGATCTTCCTGGCCTTCTGAGAAAAATCAGCCTTTAAGAAAGTCAAAAGAGAGGCCAGGATAAAGCTCAAAGCCATGAATAAAGGAAAAATTTTGAAGTTTCTATAATAATAATAGGTCGTCCAGAGGAAATAGAGATATCTTTGAAAAATAAAGGCGAGCCCGGTTCCGATAAGGATAGAACCAAAAAAGACGACGAACTGTTTCTCGGAGAGGATGGAGATCGAGAAGGAGATGGTGAAGGCCAGGAGGGGTAAGACAAGATAGATGGATAACGAAAAAAAACCCCCGAATCCCTTTAAAATAAGGACTCGGACCTCAGAAGGAAAACTGATGTCTTCCAGTATTTCACCAAGTCCCGGAAGGAGCTGCCTGATCAAAATGAATATCAAGAAAACGGCGAATAAGATGCTCAAAAGAGAGATGTATTTGAAGACCCAAATCTGCCATTTCTTGATCGGCCGGGAGAAAAGGTAAATCCAGGCATTGTCCTTGAATTCGGAGTAAAAGCCGCCTGAGCCGATAAGCAGAGAAGCAAAAGGGAGAAAGAACAACAAAATCATGCCGGAAAAATATAGGGTCATTTGCCTCAGGTGGGATAAGCTCAAAGCGACCGTGGCCAGCATCAATAAAATCGCTATCGAAAAAAGGATGATATTTTCTCTCCATTCTTTTAAGAATATTTTAATAAACATCGGCTCCTCCCCTCTTTTAATTCCCTTATGGTCAGGAGACAAAACTGATGAAAATTTCCTCTAAAGTCAGAGACTCGACTTCCATGCTAGCCGGCCTCAGCGCTTTCAGCCTATCTCCTTTCTCCTCATTCCAGGGATAGACAACGAGCTCTCTATGGGATCCGTTCTTGCGCTCGGTGAGAATGCCTTCCAGCTCTAACCTCTCCGGAATATTTTTATCGAACGTCAGACGGACTCTTTTCACCGAGCCTTTGACCTCTTCAAAATCCTTATCAAGGATAAGTCGGCCTTGATGAAGAATGCTGATATGGTCGATAATTCCTTCCAGCTCATGAACGAGATGTGTAGAGAAAAGAATCGTTGTCCCTCCCTCCAGGATTTCTTCGATGACCCCCTTTAAAAAGTCTTGCCTTGTGGGGACATCCAGCCCTGAGGTCGGGTCATCAAGGATTAGAAACTCCGGCTCTGAGGCCAGGGCGACCATCAACCCCAGCTTGAGCTTCATGCCTCTGGATAAATTTCTTATTCTCGTTCTTTTCTCAAGTGAAAATCTTTTTAAATAATCGTCGGCTTTCTTGGCGTTCCAGGTCGGAAAGAATGAGGCGTTAAAATTCAGAAGCTCTTTGATCGTCATCCAGCTGAAAAAAATTGATTCCTCTGGGATGTAGCCTATTTCCTTCTTATACGAGGTTTCGTTAAATTTTATTTTCTGGCTTTTATAGAACAACTCACCTTGATCGGCTGGAATGACCCCCATGATCACTCTAATCAGGGTCGTTTTCCCTTCGCCGTTCTTGCCAAGCAGTCCGTAGACTTTTCCCTTCTCGATGGATAGGGAAAGGTCCTTGAGAACACTTTTTCGGCCAAATCGTTTTGACAGATTTTCTATCCTTAATACCTCGCTCATTTTTTCCTCCTTTTCCCCTCGCTTCCTGCGGCCTGATCGACTCTCTGTTCAAAAAGCTTTTTGATTTCCTCTGGATCAAGGTTCAGCTTTATAGCTTCTTCAATTGTCCTGTCGAAAACTTGGTTCAAGATTTTCGTGCTTTCTTCTTTAACTAAAGAAGAAGAGTTGTCAGAAACATAACACCCTTTGCCCTTTCGAGTGTAGATGAATCCTTCCTGCTCCAATTCCCTGTATGCCCTGGCTACCGTATTAGGATTGATGATGAGCTGAGTCGCCAGTTCTCGGATTGAAGGCAAAGGCTCGTTAGCCTTAAAAATCCCCTGAGAAATTCTGTTCTTTATCTCATTCTTTATCTGTTCATAAATCGGGATAAAGCTTTTTGTCTCGACTTTTATCATCTTTTGGGTCCTGTATTACTGTATTAATAATATAGTACAGCTTTCAGGTTTGTCAAGTATTTCTGCGATATTTTTTTTCATTGTCCAAGAAATTGAATTCACATCGCCAATTTATAGGCTGCCACGAAAGCAATTCGTTCCCAGGAATCTTAACAGATTTATGCCGACGGCTCGAAGGCTTGTTAACTCAGAGCATATTTTATGGATTTTTTTCAGGTTGTGTGCATAAAAAATATGTAGCGAGCTACTAAAAACGCCTATTCGGAATGGCCGCAGTGACCATTGAAGGTTTAGCCTTCCCGAGCCGCCCTTGGAGGGAACCCGGCTTTGCCGGGCGGCGAGGATGTCTGAGCGGAGCGAGTTCCGCAGCCGCCGAGAAGGGCGGTGAGGGAACGGCGTTAAAAACCTGATTGGGAGCGAGGCCATTCCGAATAGGACATTTATTGAATCCACACAAAATGAAAGAGAACCTTAAATATCTCTCTTTAAAAATCATAATCCCTGAACTTAAGGTTTCTTGTCTTGAGATTGACTCCCATCAGCCTTTCCAGATTGGCAACCGAAATTTTATAGTCGATGGTCGCCTGTATTTCTCCGGTCTTGGCCGATGACAAATCCCGCTGATACTGGAAAAGCCACTCACTGGTTGCCAGGCCAAGCCTGACTCTCTCCTCCTCAGCCTGAAGTTTCTTCTCCATCAATTGTCTGTAGAGGGATGATGTCTCCAATCTTCTCTCGCTGTTTTTTAGCTCCTTGAAGGCCGCTAGAAGACCGTTATAAATGGATTTTTTCTCCTTCTCCATTTCCAGCTCTTTCTGCTCCTTTTCCATACTGGCTTTGGCCAAGCTGGCACGCGAGAATATATTCTGGAGAGGAATGGTAAGATTCAGGGTGACATACCAGTTACTATATTTAAAGTCAAAAACATCTTTAAAGGCATCTGTCCAGCTTGCTTTCATTTTTCCTATTATATTCCCGTGGTAAGGGTCGTCATTTTCATAGATGAGCTTGTCTCCTGATTGTCCGAGATACCAGGCGTGTAATTGAAGGTCGAGCTGAGGGAGAAGCTGATTCTTGTAATAGCTGACATCGAGGGCGCTGTTTTCAATCATTTTTTGGTATCTTGCCATTTCCGGTCTTTGTTCAATGGCTATCTTCAGAGCTTCTTCAAAGCTCATCTCTTTTTTTTCGACGCTTGGTTCATCGCTAGGAATAATGGATTTTGATCTGCCTGCCTCGTCTGCAGCAAGGTTAATGAGTTCTCTCAGATTGTTTTCAGACCTTTCGACTTGTGACCTGTCCAAGATAATCCTTGTTTCCCAGCTTGCGACATCGGTTTCAGAGGCTAAGACATCAATTGCGGTTTTTATCCCGATTCTGGCTGCTTCTTTCGTCTTTTCCAGCCGCTCTTTGCTGTGTTCCAAGGAATATTCATCCACCTTTAAAGATTCAATGGCCGAAACCAGGTTCCAGTAGGCAGCCTCAACCTCGTAGACTTTCTGGATGAGAGCCGATTTCAAATTAGAAATGGAAATATCCCTTTGATTTTGGGCTATCTTCATTTCCCTTCTGCTAATTTTAGGCCCAAAGCCTTTTAAAAGAGGCTGAGTTAAATCAAGACTCAGGTTACCCGAGTAGGTTGGATTGACAATCAACAGTTTTTGAGTTGAATCTGAAATCTGATTCGAGAGCGAAAGATTTATCTGCCCGCCGGTTATCATCTTCTGGCCTAATCCGACAGAATAATTATTTGAACTAAGCCTGATCACTTCGCCCTGAGCATACCAATTTGTTGGATATCTTCGATTGTAATTATCAAAGCCAAAGCTCAGTTGAGGCATGAAAGATTCTTTAGATTCCCTAATTGAAAATTCCGAAATCTCGGGATTGAAGGCCTCAACCAGGATATCGAAATTGCTTTCCAGCGCCTTGCGTAAGCAATCGTTCAGAGTCAGGCGGACGGTTTCGGACTCTTTTTCCTGAGAAAAAACAAAGGCAAAGCAAAAGAGGATTAAGCTTGCGGCAAAAATTGCTTTTTTCATTTTCCCCTCCTAAAGATTACTTCTCATAAATAACTCCGTTGACCCTTAAAGTCAAACAAAAGGCTAAGCTTTGTGCCTTTGAGCAGGCTCCAGCTCAATTTTATAAATTTAAGACGCCATAAACAATTTCCAAGTGTCAAGCGTAAAATATTAATAAAAACGCATGAAGTACTGTTAGATTGTAAGCACGCGAAGGATGCACGGCAATTTTTCCTATAATTATGAGATTGCTTTGTCATTTCATTCCTCACCATGACCTTTTATTCAATGATTAGATGTATAATATGAATATCGCTATGAGTTAGGCTAATATGCAAAACTCCTTGTTAATCGCTTGTCGCTTTTTTCAAATCTTAGTCAAAAAAAAGATTGCGATCCAATGGGAATCACCGAGGAGAAGATGCAGACTGCTTCTATGCAAACCTTAAAAATAAAAACGAAAAGCGAATGCTCAATAAACAGATAAAGAGAATTCAACAATGAAAAAATATATGATTTTTTTTCTTCTCTTCATGGCTTTTTGCGCACCGGAAAAGAAAGCGAAAGTCACGCCTCAGCTCATCGATTACCAGAACAAAATAAAAGAGGCAGAGAGCCTGGTGAAAAGGGGAAGCTACTCCTGCCTGAAAGAAGCTTCACAACTTTATCGAGAGCTTCTTGCTTTTCGCCGCTTTCAAAAACAAACAAAGGAGAAACTCATAAAAGTCGACTTTCTTCTTGCTCTAAGAGAAAAGGAACTTGGAGTCTTGGATTCCAAGAGCTTAACAGAGGCCTCCCGGCTCATCTTGGCCTCTCCCTCGCTTCCAGAATATTCTGTATATCTGGATCTTGTTGATTCCATCCCAAGGAAGACTAAAGGATTTGTCCATGATTTTCCCCAAGACAGCTCAAAAATCGAAATAACCTACAACAAGCTAAAAAAGAATGTTCCTCTGTGGGCAAAATTGCTCAAGGAGCAATACAAAACCGATGAGTTCTTTGCCTATCTCTATATTTGTTTAATTGACAATTTTTCTCCTTATCTTGGCGAAGAGAAGCTTGACTTTTCACTTCTTTCGCGAATTTTTGCTCAATCGCCTTTGATTCAATTTAAACTGTCGATCATTCCTGAAGAAAATGAGGAAAAGCTCAACCTCCTTCTCGAAAATGAGCCTCTCTTTTATGAGGCCCATTATTTTCTGGCCGAGATTGCCCTTAAACGAGGCGAGCTTATCGCCGCCGAGCAGAATCTTTTAAAAGTTTATGAGCAGATTCCAGAGTCCTCATCCACTGTCATAACTTTAGGCAGCATTTATTTTGCTCTGGAGGAGCTGACGAAAAGCCTCGAATTCTATAAGCAGGCTATCAAAATGGCACCTGAATACAGGGATGCTCTTCTTGGAAAAGCCATATGTCTGAGCTATTTAGAAAAAAATGAAGAAGCGATAGAATGCTGCAAGACGCTCATCACGCTTGGAAGCTTTTTCATGGGCGAATCCTATTACTGGCTTGCCTGGAATCAGAATGAGCTCGGAAACTTAGATGCGGCTTGGGAGAGCGCTGAGAATGCGAAAAAATATCTTTACGGCAATAGCGAGCTCCTGACGCTGGCCGGAATCATAGCCTTTAAAAAAGAAAACCTGGAAGTTGCCGAGAAAAATCTTATGGAGGCGCTGCAAATCAATGCTTCCAATGGCGAAGCCTGTTTTTATCTGGGGAATGTTTATGCCAAGAAAATGGACTGGAAAAATTCAGGCGTTCAGTTCGGCTTAGCAGCCGACTGTTACCAATGGATAGAAAAAGCTCTCGAAGAAAAAATCAAAGAGATAGAAAACTCATCTCTTTCCAAAGAAAGAAAAGAGAAGCTTATTTCAAGAAGGAAAGCGCAGTTGAAAAAGACGGCGCTGACCAAGGCCACAGCTCTGTATAACGGCGCTGCGGGCTATTACAACGCCGGCATGAAAGAAGAAGCATTGAATCTTGCCCAAAAAGCTTCCCTTCACACCGCTCTTAAAGAAAAGGCAGAGGAACTGATCAGTAAAATAAAAGGTCAGTTCTAATTGCACTGCCGGATCAAGAAATTTAGAATCTATTCAAGCTGAGAATTCTTGTTGAATTTTAATCAATAAAACAAAGAGCAAGCCTTTCCTAAAGTAATTTTACAGGTGTAAAATAAATTTACTTTTTGATATTGGGTGAAAGGCTATCTCGCAGAAAATAAAGGCCTCAACTCATAATTATCTGGCACAAAAATTGCTTGATGTTTATTCGGGATGGGGAATGCCATGAGGCATTCAGGCTATAAAAAATTTTAAAAAAGGGAATATCCTTTGATTTCAATTGTATTAAGGATGGAAGGTTAGATGAGGCAAAACGAAAAAGTCGATGAAAAGAGGCTTATTGCCAGGGCCAAAGAGGGAGACATGGAAGCTTTCGAACAACTGGTGAGGAAATACCAGCAAATCATTTACTATCTCTGCCGCAGGATGACGGGTGTCCATCAGTCTGCTGACGACCTTTCTCAAGAGACTTTTATCAAAGCTTACCTCTCCCTCAATCAGTTCAAGGATGAAATGAATTTTTCGAGCTGGCTGCGAAGAATTGCTATCAACAACAGTTTGAACTACCTCAAGTCCTACAGGCGGGAAGAGCTATTGGGAGAAAGAGAAAACTCAATCGTGGAGAATGCCTCATCAACCCTTCAGGAACTTCCTCAAGAAACGCTCCTGAAAAACCGGCTGGAGCAGAAATTCAGGAAGGCTCTCGATGCTCTTCCCGCTGACCAGAAAACAGTGTTTATTCTGAGATTCTACGAAAATCTCAGCTATAAGGATATATCTCAAGTGCTCAATCTGCCTGACGGAACCGTTATGTCGCGGTTATACAGAGCCAGAAAGAAGCTGCGGACCTTAATGGCCGACCATTTGTGAAGGAGAAGCTGATGAGACATAAGAAAGTCAAAGAAAGACTTGGAGCTTATTTTGACGGGGAGCTCCACGGTGATGAGAAGAAAAAAGTCGAAGTCCATCTCAGGACATGTCAGGAATGCCGCGAGGAGCTTTCTTATTTTGAAAAATTGGAGGAAGTTTCAAAAGAAAGCTTTTCCATTCCTCAGGAAGAAAAATATTGGGAATCTTTCTCGAATCGAGTGATAGCTCGAATCAAACAAAGAACATTTGAAGCCGGCCATGCCGAGGCTAAGATATTCAAAGACTCGTTTATTGTCTGGGAGAAAAATTTTGGAAGACAAGCCTTTTCCTTTCCTCTGGCCTTTGTCGTCCATCTGATCATCATTCTCTTCTTGGTGGTCTATCCTGTTTTGAGCCCGAAAAATCTTCCCACAATCCAGGTCTACAGTGCCTTTCTTGCCCCTCCTCCTGTGCCGCCTCCTCCCCCACCC
>CAZGMN010000012.1:0-28124 GCA_964526905.1 uncultured Eubacteriales bacterium | reverse complement strand
TTTTTAAACTTCGGCTTATTGGTTTCAAGCCTGAACAAGAGCGCTATTTCTTCGATCGTCTCCCTGATGTTTTTCTGGGTTTTGCTGTTTATGATTCTTCCCAAGGGGAGCGTCATCCTCTCCAAGATTATAAAGCCTGCAAAATCGCAGCAGGTAATTGACTTGGAAAAGAACCAGATTCGCCTCCAGATTGAAAAGGAAGAGTGGGAGGAATTCCAGAAGCTCCGTGAAACAATGCCGGGATTAAAGGAGATATCAGAAGGGGATTTTTTTAAAAGACTGAGAGAAGGAGATGAGAGGGCAAAGGAATATGTCCAGAAGCAGAATGAGAAAAAGGAGTTTTATAAAATAAAATTGGAAAAAGAGTTAAATAAAATTGATTCCTATTACGACAACGAGCGCGGCCTGCAGGCCGCCATTGCCCAGAACATCTCCCGTCTCTCTCCAGTGAGTTGCTTTATTCATCTCATGGCCGAGACATCCAACACTGGATTTTTAGAATACGAGCAGTGGAAAAAGACGCGTTCCCTTTTCAAGCAGCTCCTCGACACCGAAATATGCAGCAAAGATGAATGGACTTCATTTGGAAACTTGATGGTCGGTGGCTGGAAACTCGACAGAAATGCGCCCATGCCGAAATTAGAATATCAGTCGGTTTCGCTTCATGGAATTATCACCAAATCCCTGCCTGATTTTTTGCTCTTAATCCTCTACGGAGTATTATTTTTCGCCGGCTCTTATGTTGTCTTTTTAAGGTATGATGTGAGGTGAGCTTGTTTATTGATACAAAGGCAGTATAAGAGTATCACCGCAAGGAGAAGCCTGTCATATTTCCGGTGTTTCCTGGCCTTTCTGCGTCTTCAGGGCCTTCCTTCAGCTATTTTGAGCCCCACTGTTGAGCCCCACTTGACATTCTCACCCATGAGGTTTTATCATCCCTGACGATAGGGTAAGGCAAAAGTATTGCAAGAATGCTCATCCAGCCGCTGCAGGGGAAAAAATAAATTTCTATCCCGCCTATTCTCTCCCTATCATGGTAAAAAGGGAAGGATCCATTGGGAGGAACAAAAAATGATGAGATCTCTATTAGCTGTATTTTTGGTTTTCCTCTGGACTGTGTCAACCGGAACCGGCCCTATTCCTGGCAAGGAAAACAGCTCTTCTGGGATTGAGCCCGGAGGCCAGGAACTGACAACAGGGACTCAACGCATAGAGTGTCCGAAAAAGACCGATCGAGCGGCTTTGTCCTTGAAGGCACCGTCCCGTGCAGATTACATAAAGCTGGCAGAGGCCCTTTTAACCGAATACGGCAAAACCACCTCTCGTTACCGCGGCAAAATTGACGCAGTCCTCGAGCGCGCCACATCCGATGGCGACGGCGCGGACCTGGGCGCTATCTTTCAAGGATTAGGGGCAGGACCCGCAGCCGTGTATTCCACGGCATGGAGCGCCATGCGAAACCCGGACGATCCGCTCATCGCCAACAATCTCGGCGTGGAGCTCAAAGACATGGGGGACTACCGGAGGGCTATGGCCGTTCTCCTTTATGCGGACAGTGTTCAGCCTAACGCGCCGCTCATCCTCGTCAACCGAGCCTGGGTCCTTTACGAGCTCGGAGACTTGGATGGAGCAAAGCCGCTTTTTGATGAAGTGGCTCGTCGAGCGCCGGTGTTGACTTCTGCCCAAATAGGGCTCGGTCTTATTGCCCATTGCCATGGAGATAAGGCTACGGCCGAGAAGCATTTCCGCAAAGCACTGGAAGCGAGAATGACGCCTGCTATGGCAGCTGCCTGGAGGCGCGCCCAGGGCGAAGAAAAGGGAGGGTCAGCTCCCAGCAGTGAGGCACCCAAGGAAGAGGGGAAACTCCAGCTCCCTGAGATGCCGTCCAATCCAAGTGTCAAGGAATTGGCAACTGCTGGACCCGCATTACAGAATCTGAGCGAAGGCCTCGACAGCAAACTGAAGCAGCTTATGCAGCGAAGAGACGAACTCTCAAGAGTGTATGCCAAGCAGTTGAACCGGACCTCGCAGGGTGGACCGGAAGAGATAACCGTCTACCGCAGCCTGGATGCAACGCAATTCGTTTACAGTGATATAGCGAGCCTCGTCTTCGCCGAGCAAGGGCCTCTCCAGGAAGCGTTGAACCGTTGGGGCAAGTACGGGCAAGAATCTCCGCAGCGCATTCTGGCACGTGTTCCGGTGTTAGAACACCAATTGAAACGGACTCAAGAGCAGGAAAAGGAAAAGGAAGCGCTGCGAACTCGACATGATCAAGAGTTAGCTCCTCTGGAAAGGGAAAAAGAAAGGCTGAGTCAGTTGCAAGAGCAAGGCAGGGATGTGTCGGCTGCGTATAAAAGATTGCAAGCCAAGTATGAACAGGTCATGGCGCGGCAGAACCGTGAGTTTGACGAACTTGTTCGGAAGATTGAGAAAGAGAGATATGAATGGTGCAAAGATGACCGCAAGTTTCAAGAAGGCGAGTTTCAGGCTCAGGCCGCAATCCTCGGGCCTTACAGCCAGGCTCTTCATGAGACCTTGACTGACTTTTATAAATTTACCACACCGGTGATTGAGAACGCTTTTTCACCCTCCCTGGGCGAACTGCTCAACGTTGAGCGCGAGATTATAATGCTCACCCACTTACGAAGCTTAGCTGCTTTCTATGAAGCATTAGCGAGCAGCGCCGAAAATATCGCTTCCCTTGAGTGCTTCCCGCCGAGCGAGGAAGAACCACCTCCTGAGTCCGAGGAAGCAAATGTTCCGCAAACAAAGCCCTGGTGCCCCTTCAAAAAGCCGCTCAAAGTGAAAGTCATGGTCATCAGTGTCGAGGTCGACTGCGAGAAGTTCAAAGTGGAAGGAGGTGAGGGCATCTTGGGGTCGGTCGAGCGGAACTTCAAAACGAAGGAGACGACAATCTTCCTTGGCGTCGGAGCCGACGTCGGGGTTACAGGCTTCGGAGGCGGGGCAAAGATGGGCGGTTCGTTCACCTTCCGCGGTGACAATATAACGAACGCCGCATTTCAAAGCGAGGTGAGTGCCGAATTGGGAATCGTTTCAACGTCCGTTTCAGCAACGGTTGCGGTTGAGGGGGGACCGAGTGTTGCCTTGGAGAATACGATTGGCTGGGGCGGCACTGGCGTCGGAAAATATTAATGAGACAAGCGAGGCTGCGCTGAATCATTTTATTCAGAGAGTTTAAGAAATTTCTCAAGCCTTTTGCAGTTCCAGATGGCTTGAGCTTGGTAATCGTTATTGAAATAGGCGTAACATTCCTTTGCTTTTGTCTTTTTTATGGCGTCTGCCCAATCCTTCAGTTCTTCATCTGAATAATTGTATCTATACCATCCAATCCGTCCGTGAAAACGGTAATAGGATGTTTCCGAGGTTTCGACGATACGGTCAGGAAGCTCTGGTGCGGAAACGACGCAAAAAATAACATTGTGGGCTCGGAGGAGCTCATAGACTTCTTCTCTGTACCAGCTTTCGTGGCGGAATTCGATAACGTTCTTGTATTGAGGGGATAAGGTCAAGAGGAAATCCTTGAGCAAATCGGGGTCAAAAGTAATAGAGGGAGGAAGTTGAAAGAGAATGCACCCCAATCTTTCCTTAAGGGAATCGGCCAAGATGTAAAAATACTTGACCTGGCTTTTGACTCCCTTAATTTTTTTCAGATGAGTGATCTGGCGGTTGGCCTTGAGGGTAAAGGTAAAATTTGGAGGAGTCTTGTCCAGCCAGCCTTTCAGCATTTCAGGCTTGGGGAAGCGGTAGAAGGTCATGTTGATCTCCACCGTGCTGAAGTGCTGGGCATAATAGGGGAGCCAGTCCCTTTGCGCCATCTCTTCTGGATAGAATCTTCCTCTCCAGTCAGAATAACTCCAGCCTGAAGTTCCCAGGTGGCAAATCATGAATTCAATCCTTTGAATTTGATTTTCGCAGACATTGAACCTTAATTTATCCTTTCGACCGATCTATTCCTTTGCCGAAGAAGAGTCGGCTTTCTTATTCTCTTTATCCGGCCGGTCGCCCACTGAGCGGAGGTTGACAAATTTGTTCAGCACATCGAACCAGAAGGGAGCGCCCAATGAGACAGCGATTGTCGTGAACAGAATTCCAAGGATTTTTTCCAGCCACAAGGGGAAGCTGCCGGGAACTCCCCGGGGGTCACCCGAGACCTTTGTCCATCCAAGAGGAAGCCGGAGCTTCTGGATTTGTTCCCGAACCTGGTTAATCCTCATCATCAGCATTTTTTCTTCAGCGGCAGAAAGTGCTTCGCCGGGCTTCTCTTCGGGCTTCGTTAGAGGCTGCTTGATGTATTCTGCGGCAGCCAGGGCGACGGCATTGCGCAGCGCTTCATCATGGGAGAGGCTGTTAGCAATCATCAGGCTGTCGGCGTTGAAAAGCACACAGATGACGAGAGCAAGGAAGAGAATAATGAGCTGAGCCTTTCGCTTGTACCAACCGCTGACCCTTTGCATAGCGCCATCAAACCAGTCCTCAATGTTTTTGACGAATTTATTCAGGTTATTTTCTGCGACGTCGATCTGGACAAGAAGCATTTTTTTTAAATTGTTGTTGGCAATCTTGGCAACCGTGCTCCGGAAACTCTTGAATCCTTTAGAACTCAAAGCTGACTCGGCAGAGCCGACGACATCCATCAAGACAAGGGCGAAGGTTCGCGAAGGAATATAGGAAGGTCGCTTTCCCTTTCGCTCGAGGCTCTTGATCAGGGGATGGTTGTAGAAGTCTTGAGCGTATCCTGTGAATTCCGGGTCGTTCAAAAGATTCCCAATGCCCTGCGCAAGGTTTTGAGCGCGCATCGAAAATATTCTGGAGATTAATTCATTGAGCGCAGAGCATATCAAGCTCAGCAGTAAATAGATAAAAATAATGCCGATAACGACGTCAAGGATTTGGGAGCCAAACATGAGTATCCTCCTTTCCTGCCGTTGAGTTAGCGGTGAATCGGCTGCAGATGAGATACCAAAAAAGAGTCAATTCTATCGTCTCTGATAATATCCAAAGGTTTATCCCGCCATCCGTCCTCTTTTAAAAATGCCGAATTCAAAGCCCGAGTCTTGTTAATAAGTGGCCGACAACCAAATCCAATAGCCGATTTTTGAATTGGTCAATCTTGATCATCGTCAATCCAGCCTGTTTCAGCAATACCATTTCGGCCAAGTCTTTTTTGCTGCGGACAAGCCATTCGAACTCTTCGGCCGTGAGCTCGCCTTTTATGACTAAATTTGAAAGCCTTTCTAAGTCATCTTCAATTTTGTCCAGGAATGCCCTTCCGTCTTTAAACGCTTCATCTTTATGCATTTTAAATGTCTCTTCGGTTAAAGACTCTATTTCTTTCAATATCTCTTTAATAATTTCATTAAAGTCAGGCATCTCTTTCTCCTTTTTTGTCGAGCCAATTGATTTTTATATAGAAACCTCGGATTTTTTTATTTTGCCGCTCTCCAAGCCGATAATCTGGTCAAAGGCGTCGCAGACGCTCTTTTTTGCCTCTTCAATAAACATCCTGCTCAGCGTTTTCTTCTCCTGCCATATTTTTAGGAAGCCGCCCAACAAATTCTTCTCCGGGTCTTTGAGCTTTTCCCACATTTTGGTTGTGATCACATTCTTGGGTCTGGCTTTCTCGTACTCGTAGGCTTTTTCGATTCTGGTTAAAAGGTCATCGGCTTCTGCTTCGTGTTTTGAAAAATCTTCTGCGGCTTTATCCATCAGTTTTAATGAGTCGACTTTTAAACCCGTTGCCTGGGTATAGGCATAATGGTCATAGAGGGAGATGGAGTAACACGCCCATGAGCCGAAAACGGCCAGGATGAGGATGAGCTTTGCGGATGAAGAAATTGTTTTTTTTGCGTTTTTTGAATCAGGCGAGGATTTCAAAAAAGAAGGATTTTCATTCATAAGCCCCTCCTTTTGGACTTTAGATGCTAAATAATATCTCAAGTCATTCCTGCAATGCAAGTTTGATATTCTTTTTATTTCATGACGAATCCGCCATGAATTTAGACTTGAGCAACGATAATCTTGAGAATTCCCTTTTGCCAGTTTAAGAATTTTGCTTTTCAGCCTTAATCTTTTCGCCTTCTCCTTTTGCCCTTGCCCAGGATTCCACCACTGAGGAAAAGCCCGGCGCCGAGGACAAAGCCGAAGTTGTACCAAAAGCCTGTGTTGTGGACCTCATAGAAACGGACGTTCTTGCTGAAGATGGAGATGATGAACGTGATCGGCGAAATAAGGCCGTGCCAGAGTCCTTTCCAGAATCCGGCGATTTTTCCCTCTTTATTTGGAGTCTTCTCCAGCTCGTTCGGCCCGGCTGTGCAGCTTGAGAAAATGAAGATTAAAATGAGAAAAAGCGCTAAGTAACTGACAATTCTCATTCAGCCCTCCTCGCGCAGTATAAAATGTTAGAATCAGATTGTCCACTGGCTCTTGGATTGTTTACTGCTTCAGAATCCATTGGGCGATGTCGTTGATGACGGCTTCGGCGACATGACCAGGATTGAGATATTCGGCAGGAGTAATCTTGCCTTCGCCTTCAGAAAAGAGATGGTTGAGTTTTGGATAAAATTTGAATGTTACGTTTTTTCGTGACGAGAGGGCCTTCTTCCAGTTATCGAAATCTACAGTTGTGACCTGGTAGTCTCTCCCTCCTTGAAGAATCAGCAGCGGTCGCTTGAGCTCCCTGGCCGCATCGGCCGGATTATAGTCCCTCAAATCGAGCCAATAGGAAGCCGGCAAACCCAGGGGGAGGTCTTTTGCAGAGGCTGACCTTGATAGATTCGGGTTTTTGACTTTTGCAATCTGTTCTTTTAGCTCCTCGAGCTGTTTTTTTTCGTCATCAGAGATTTGGCCGTCAAGGGAGAAGATGTAATTGAACTGCTCCAAGGTGACATCTTCCAACGGCCTTGTTGTCCCGGCGATGATGATGAAGCCTGAAATCTTCGAATCCAGCTTTCCAATTCTGGGGATGAGCATGCCGCCGAGGCTGTGCCCTAATAAAAATATTTTTTTTGGATTGATTTCTGGTGAATTTCGTAAAAGGGAAGATGCCGCCAGTGCATCATCGACCACCTCTTCTTTGACCGTTACATTCTCTTTCATCGCCAGAAGCTTCTGGCGGTGAACAATGGTTCGCTTCTCAAAACGCAGAACAGCTATGCCGCGAGAAGCAAGACCCCAGGCGAGGTCGCGGAAGGGCTTGTTGGGGCCCATGGTTTCATCGCGGTCCTGGGGTCCAGAGCCATGGATGAGCACCACAGCTGGAAAGGGCGTGCTGCCTTTT
This sequence comes from uncultured Eubacteriales bacterium, assembly GCA_964526905.1. Taxonomy (GTDB): domain Bacteria; phylum Acidobacteriota; class Aminicenantia; order Aminicenantales; family Aminicenantaceae; genus CAZGMN01. The sequence continues at coordinate 20,827 of CAZGMN010000012.1, read as the reverse complement.
GGCAGAGTCAACGTTCCCGGCAATGCCCATTCTCCGCTTCCAACTGTAACTTCTTTCTCCTCGAAGGAATCAGACCTGATATAAGACGGCGCTTTGTATTCAGTGGCTTGCCTCTTGCTGGGGAGAAAAAAGAGCCCGCTGACCTGCTTTTCTTTATTAAAGGCGATCCGGATGTCGAGCGTTGCTCTTTCAAATTCACAAGTTACGACGGCCACATTATATTCCTGGACTTTTTCCGTCCGGATCTCGGCCTGTTTTTTAAAAGCCCCGACCTGGCCTATTACGGATTTCCATGTGCTTTGAAGCTTGTCCAGGGGAAGGGCATTCTTCATCGTCTTATCAAAAGAATTGAAAAAGCCTGCAAAGTCTTCATTCTTCAGAAGCTCCACGGCTTGTTTGGCAAGAGCGATGACCTCATCGGCTTGAGCCTTCTCCTCTTGATTGGAAAAGACAAATATCGCCAGCCAGAAGATGACCAGAACGGCCAGCAATAAGAAGAAAATGTATTTTTTCATCGTCTTCACCTCCGGCTTAGAGCTCAGGAGCTTTTATTTTTTCTTCCTTCTGCAGCTTCTTATAGAGAAGAAGGGGATAGATATAACCTGAAAAAAGGAATAAGGGAACCAGAGTCACAAGAAGGGAAAGAGCCAGGTTGATTTTCAATAGCGAAAAAATTATGACCAGTATTCCACTTATGACAAATATCCATCCGGAGAGAACGTGTGTTTTTCGCCAGACCGTCTCTGAAGCCAGGGTCCAAGGCACACGGATGCCAAAAAAGAAGTTCCGCGGAAGCTTGGGTAGATAATTTCCGACCAGGACAAACAAGAAACCAAGCCCTACTCCAAGAACATTTTTTGGAAGCCTCCCTGCTTTTGCCGAGAGAAGGGTCAATAAATAGAAAAACAGGAAAAAGAGAAGAATGAAGTCCCTCAAAAGGAGGAAGAGGCTGTATTTTTTCTGGATTTTCTTCCAGAAGGGGTCAATGAAGGGGATAAATGTCAGAATGAGGTAAAGCAACAGGGCCAGACCGGGGTAGGCCAACACGGTGAGAGATTTAGATGAGTATCGATCAGCGAGGCCATCTTTGTTGAAATGAGACGGAACACTTTCTGGGAGGCCGGGATAAAAACAGATAGATAAAATTCCATAGATGGCGATTATGACAAAGGAGAATATTTCCCGTTTGAGACTCCATTTCATAAGCTTACCTCTTTTTGATTAATTTCATCAAATATTCCATGGCCATTTCAAAAATGCCCATGTTCAGTGAATAGCGGATAAACTGGCCTTCTCTTTCCCCATCAACGAGATTAGCCCTCTTGAGAATATCGAGATGATGAGAGAGAGTTGGCTGGGATATTTTTATGACTTCTAAGATTTCAGAAGGAGTCTTATCTCCGTCCTTCAACAGGTCAAGAATCTGACGCCTCGTCGGGTCAGAGAGTGCCTTGAAAAAATGATTTAGTTCTTTCATATATTTACATATCTACATATATTATAAATATCCTTTCTTGTCAAGGGCAAAAAAAATTTTATTTTCTATTTGCGTTTAGCTACTAGAGGGATGCCGTAGGAACCGTCAGGAAGGAAGGCGATTTGGGGCTCTCGGCCGGAGCGGCTGCGAAATGTCTTCACAGCCCATTCCAAGGATTTTTCCACCAGCTCCTTGAGGCTTTTTGCTTCTGGAGCTATTATCCTGGCATCTTTGCCAGGTATCCAGGCAAAAGACTCTTCAGGAATTTCTTGGGAGCAGTAGATGAGATTCTCAGGGGGAATTTTGCTAAAAAGCCGCGCCCACATCTGTGCCTCCCACTGCTCGGGAACAAAAGCCCAGGACGGGTCGAGAATTGCCTTCATGAATTTTTCCACGCCGATTTCTGCCAGGAGTTTTATCATTTTCTTGTAGTTGCTGCCGCCGACAGGGTCGGGATCGCTGTGAAAGGCTGCCAGAATGCAAATGCCGTTCTTCTTGACAAGCGGCAGGCAAGTCAGGGCGCCTTTAGCGGCCTGGTAGTGGTTGACACCAACAAACCCTGTGTGGCCGAGGACGATGTCGTACTCCCTCTCGACCGGGATTGCGGCATAGCTCCGCAGTTTCTCGACTGCCGCCAGATGGGCGGATTCAAGGTCTCCGGCAAAGACGCCGGTCAATCTGTAGTTTGAATCCAGGGTGACGTTGACGATAAAGTCGCAGCCGGCCATCTTAGCCACTCTCAGCGCTTCTTCATGAACCGGATTTCCTTCGAGAACCAAATCTGCGGCAAGAGGAGAGGCGAGAACAGGGCCGCTGTGAAGGATATTTGTTGAGCTCTCGGAAAGAAGCCCGGGGCAGATGGATTTTCTTCCGCCCGAGACACCGGCCATAAAATGGCTCTCAACAAGGCCGGTGAGAATCTTCAGGTCGCATTCAAGATAATAGCGGTTGAGCAGGATTTCGCCTCCAAACTTTGTCCTGCCGGCAGAGGTTAACTCCTGAGCGTTTCTCGAATCATGATTGATGATTTGCAGCTTGAGGCTGAAAATTCTTGGGTCGAGCATTTTCCTGAGCTCTTCGTGAGTCATCGGCCGGTGAATTCCGTTGGCGACAAGAAGACGGATTCTTGAGGGCCGGAGCCCGGCTCTTATCATTTCATCGATGATAGGGAAGAGGATGCCGGATTTGCCTGAGTAGGGAACAGGCCTGGTGTTGTCTGAGATGACGACAACAGCCTTGGCCTCTGGCTTTTGCTTGAGTTTCTGGCGTACCAAGCTCTGAAGGGGCAGACCGCCGATAGGATTTTCGAGAGCTTCGCGGATTTTTTGTTGCGGCCTGGAGAGCGGAAAAACTTTTCCCATGGCAAAAATCTCAGCGTGATCGGGCAATCCTAGAGGAAAGCTCACTCGACCCAAATTCAGAACGGCTTCTTTCATTTTTATTCTTTTTGGCGTTTTATGTCTCCTGCCTCTATTCTCGGTTTTTATTCAAACTTATGGCTCAATAATATATCATAAATAAAATTCAATGAGCACGTAGAAAAGGGGACAGTCTCCTTTTCACCGTTTTCAAGTTGAGATTTTTATTGGAGCAGGTTATAAAGAGAGATAAAGATGAGCAAGAAATTTGGATTGATTGGAACCATAACCCATGATTTCATTACCCTTGATTCAGGCCAATCCTTTGAGGGCCTGGGGGGCGTGCTTTACCAGGCTGTTGTGCTCTGTGGCTTGGGAAAGGAAGTCTCCCTTTACACCAATCTCGGGGAGGAGCTTACCCAGGATGTGAAAAAAATTACAGGAGATTTGACCACACTCCACAAAGAAGGCATCTGCCTTGTTCCAGGTCCTGGAAATCAGGTTTATCTCCATTATCCAGCCCAAGGGGAAAGGGTCGAGGTCTTAAGGTCTGTCGTTCCTCCTCTTAATCCCAGCCGTGTGCTTAAAGACATTGCTGAGCTTGAAATGCTGATAATGATCGTCAATTCTGGCTTTGACCTCGAGCTTTCAAGCTGGCGAAGAATAACCCAGGCAGCTTCCTGCCCGATCTGGCTCGATATCCATTCCCTCCTCCTCTCGCGAGAACTCAATGTCCAGCGGAAGTATCTGTCCTTAAGCGAGTGGAGAGATTGGATTAAAGGTATAAGCTTTGTCCAGGCCAACGCCAAAGAAGTGGCGACAATGCTCGGCCAAGCGGATAAGGTCCCTTCGGAGGCGGATATTTTTCGCTTTGCCAGGATGGCATTTAAATCAGGAATAAAGGCGGTGTTTGTAACCTTGGGAAAAGAAGGAGTCTTAGTCGTGACTTCTGATAAGTCTAAAAAAATTTCAGCCCCCAAGGCGGAAAGGGTGGTTGATACCACAGGCTGCGGAGATGTTTTTTGTGCAGCTGCGGCCGCAAAGCTTGCCAGCAGCAAAGACCCCTTCGCTTCCGCATCCTTCGGGCTTAAGCTGGCCGCAGAAGCGGTCAGTGCCAGGGGCATCGAGGAATCTTATTTGTTGGCGCTGAAATATCGGGAAAGAGGGAAGAATGAATCCGAGCTTTAAGCCAACTCATCTTGGCTTAAAATCCGGTCTTGAGAAATTTCTTTCTCTTTCTATAATCGGTTTTTTATGTTAGAATAAAAAAACTGATATGAGGAATCATCTAAAAGGTTCTTATTTATCGAATTTCCTCAAGCCTTCCCAAGTTATCTTCGAGCTTAAAGCCACAAAAAAGATTGAAGCTCTGGAAGAACTTCTTGATGCTTTGCTCAAGGAGAAGCTGATCGCCAACAAAAAGCTTATCCTGACCCGGATTATCGATAGAGAGCGCCTTGAGCCGACAGCTATTGGGCACGGAGTGGCCCTTCCCCATGCCCGCGTGGACACGGATGGACAAATAGCCATTGCAGTCGGAAAATCCGAAAAAGGACTTGACTTTGACGCCGTCGATAACAAAAAAGTTCACCTCATTATCCTCGTTATCTGGAATCCGTCCCTGCCCGGACTTTTCAACCATCTCTTTGCCGGCCTGGCTCGATTTCTGAGGCAACCGGGATTCAGACAGAGGGTTTTCGAAGCCAAGGATAAGGCCGAGTTGTATAAAGCCCTCTCAGAGGTCGAGCTTCATCTGCCTCAGGAAGACCGTATCATCAGCCAGGCCAGCCTTCTCTACAAGCTTCAAGCCATCGAGATCAAGAAGAGAAAGGCTAATAAGAAACAGATGAAAGAGCTGGATAAGCAATCCAGCATGATTCGCCAGGAGCTCGATGATGCGCTTCTGGACAGGTTTGGCAGGCTGATGGAGAGATACGGATTTGCTGTGGCTGAGGTTGAGGATGGCGTTTGCCAAGGATGCAATATCAACGTGGCCACACGAATGGGCTCAGCCATAGAGGGCAGCAACGATATCTATATCTGTGAAAACTGCGGCAAATTCCTTATCGCTTCCAAGAAGAGAAAGAAGTAGTCAAGCCTCAATCACCGACTATCTTCGGAAGCATCCTAAATTCCGTGATAATCATAAAATTGCAGCGAGGGGTCCTGTCACGGCATGCTCCCTGTCCGAACGGCTTCACCCACCCTCCGTGGCGAACCCCTGCAGCTGCGGGCGTTGCGGGGAGCATGCCGTGACACCCCGCTGAGAATAATTGGCTCCCACGGAATTTAGGATTCTCTCTCAATCTTCCTTTATATTGACATTCTTTTTTCCTTCAGATATAAATCCGAAATTACAAAATAGGTCATGAGATGGCTATCATCACCGTTGAAAACCTGAAAAAAAGATATGGAGAGGTCGAGGCTGTCAAGGGAATATCATTCGGAATTGAGGACGGGGAAATTTTCGGCATTGTCGGTCCAAACGGAGCCGGGAAGACCACAACCATCGAGGTCATGGAAGGCTTCAGGAAAAAGGATGAGGGGTATGTTCGGGTGGGAGAGTTTGATCCCGAGGAAGGGAAGAAAGAATTTAAGGAAATCATGGGTGTCCAGCTTCAAAAGACGGCCATTTTTCATGCCCTCAAGGTCGAAGAAGCCATAAACTTCTTTTCGAGCCTTTACAAAAAAACTACAAACCCAGAGAAGCTCCTGGAGATTTTTTCTCTTACCGAAAAGAAGAAGCAATATGTCAAGAGTCTTTCCGGAGGAGAGCATCAAAGGCTCTCGGTAGCCCTCGCTTTTGTCAACGACCCAAAGATTCTCTTTCTTGATGAGCCGACGACAGGGATGGACCCCAATGCCCGAAGAGATATGTGGGCGGTCATCGAGGATAGCCAGAAAAAAGGGAAGACAGTTGTCTTGACGACCCATTACATGGAGGAAGCAGAGGTGCTCTGTGACAGGGTGGCCATTATTGATAAAGGCGAAATTATTGCCCTGGACAAGCCAAGAGAGCTCATCAGAAAGCTGGATGCGGACCGCAAGATTGAATTCAAGCTTGAGGAGAGGATTGATCCGGAACTTTTTCTGAAGAGTGAAAAAGTGGAGAAGATTGAAGAGCGGAACGGCGAATATATTATCTTGACCAAAAACCCTCAGCCGGTTTTATCCCGAATCCTTGCTGTCTGCTCCAAAAAATCCCTTGAGCTCAAAGGGCTGCGGGTCATCGATGCCACCCTGGATGATGTCTTTGTGCATCTCACGGGGAGAAAAATGGAATGAAGAAGTTCGCCAAGGTTGCGTTGATCGAGACCAAGCTGTTTTTCAGGCAGAAGATTGCCGTTTTTTTCACTTTACTCTTTCCCCTCTTTCTCCTCTTCCTCTTCGGGAGCATATGGGGAAAGGAACCAAATTATTTTTCTTACTTACTCCCCATGCTCGTCTCTATCGTCGCTTTCTCCAACGCCCTTTATGGAGTTGGGGCGGTTTTATCCTTCTACAGGGAATCTGGAATTCTGAAGAGAATAGGGATCACGCCTCTCCCGGCCCGGACCTACATCTATGGGCTTCTGGCTTCCCGCTTCTTGATCGTCATCTTCCAGGCCGTATTTCTTTTCATCGTCGCCTTAATTTTTTATACGGTTAAGGTCAAGGGAAGCTTTGCTGCTCTGGTTATAGTTCTGGTGATAGGCGTCCTTTCCATGATTTCCATCGGAGGGATCGTCGCCGGCTTCTCCAAAACCTATGAAGCATCCATTGCCATCTCCAACGTTCTCTTCACTCCCCTTTCTTTTTTAAGCGGAGCCTTCATCCCGATTTTTATCCTTCCCAAGTTTCTTCAGACTCTGGCCAATGGCAGTCCCTTGTATCACTTTATAAAGGTGATGCAAGAAATTATGGTTCAGGGCAAGGGATTGAGGGAAGAGTTGGTGAGCCTTTCCGTGGTCGTTGGCTGTTTGCTTGTCTGCGCGCTGATTTCAGCTAAGACATTTAAGTTGAAAGGGGAATAATCGGCTTCAGCAGGAAATCATTTTTTTTCTTCAGCCATAGCTTTTTTAATATCTTCTATTCTTTTTTTGAAACGCTCCTTGTATTGTTCTTCTGAAAGTTCTAAGGCTTTTTCTGCAGCTTTGAGGGCCTCATTGTAATTTTTCATTTTCAAGTAGACAGCACTCAGGGCATCCCAGGTGAAAGCAGTTGGCGAGAGGTCAACCGCTTTCTTGGCGACTTCAAGGGCGCTTTCCAGGTTTTTCTCCTGATTTGTCCAGAATCGCACGTAGCTCCCTAAATAACTTGACTCATTCATATGCTTCTTGATGAATTCAGGCCCGTAAATTTCTAGGGCTTTCTCAGGCTTATTCAGCTTGCAGTAAATTCCCGCAGCTTGCATGAGGATGTAAGAATTCTCTGGATTGAGTTTGACAGCATTTTCTGCCATCGCGAGTGCGCTTTCTGTGTTTTTATTCTGATTGGCCCAGAAATTGGCATAGTCGATAAGGTCATAAGAGAGACTGGTCAACTTGCCTTCCATGAAGTCTTTTCCGTAGGCGTCGTTCGCTTTCTCGGACTCGCCCTTCAGGATATAGAGCTCGGCAAGGTTCTTGGTGTAGCGAGGGGCGGTGTTGTATTTCATCATTTCGTTGATTTTCTTGGCCAGCTCAATCCCTCTGTCGAGATTGTCTTTATCACGGATAATTCTCTGAACATAGAAATTGAGCCCATAGGGCTCCTCGGGGTATTTGGAGATGTAATCTTCAAAGAATTTTGTCGCCTCTTCTTTTGAGCCAAAATTCATATAGTATAAAGCTAAGTACATATAAGCATCTCTCAGCATCGGGCTCTGGGGATATTTTTTTAGAAAAGCCTTGAGCGGTTCAGGGTCTCTTTTATCGCTGCGATAGGCTAAGAGGCCGATTGAAAACTCCGCGTACTCAGTGAAGGTGACCTTCTTGTCCTCATAGTCTGTTGTGCCCAGTTTTCCTTCGGGGTCAAGGGCTAGAACCTCGTTGTAAAGCTTTAGAATTTTCTCCCGGCCCTGCGGGTCGTAAGGACTGTAGCGGTCATCTACTTTTTGAGCGAGCTTGAAAACAACCTCGATATTCTTCGGGTCTTTGGCGTATCTTTCAGAGAGGGATTTGAAGGTATCGATGCCTTTTAGGCTGTTGTCAACCTTCTCCTGGTATTTCTCAGGAGGGGGACCATAGCCGACATGCCAGTCAATCTCTGAGCCGTTGCTGTCGAGTATCATGACTGTGGGAGTGGCTAACACTTTAAACCTGTTAAAGATTTCATCTCCCTTCTTATCGCCTCTATCGGCGCGGAAGATAATGAAATTGGAATTCAGGAATTCCTGAAACTTGGGATTTTCAAAAAACTGCTGACCCAGCAGCCGACAGGACCCTCAGCCACTCGAGTAGAAGTCAATGAGAACCAGCTTTTTCTCACTCTTTGCTTTGGCCAGGGCCTCGTCCAGAGTTCCCTTAAACCAGACCTGTCCGAAAGCCGCGGAGGCGAATAAAAGGAGAATCGATAGCGAAGCAACTTTTTTCATGCTCACCTCCTTGGATAGACTATAAAATTTTAATTTTTTATTGTCAAACAAAACTTTAGAGGACAATTTTTAAGCATTTCCAAATATTTGATAAGAGGTGGCTAAGTTAAGAGCTTAGGTTTTGGTAAATAGCCTTGTGACCATTGAAGGTTTAGCCTTCCTGAGCTGCCCTTCGAGGGAACCCGACGAAGTCGGGCGGCGAGGATGTTTGAGCGAAGCGAGTTCCGCAGCCGCCGAGAAGGGCTGCGAAGGAACGGCGTTAAAAACCTGAATGGGAGCAAGGCTATTTACAAAACCTATTCAGCTTTTTGACATCGATTTTTCACTGTGCTATATGTGAATTCTACTGCTCTTGTGCCATTTTCTTATTCCTCTTGCCTGAAGAACGGAGGATGAGATGAATGTCCTTATCTTTTTAGGCGTTGCTGCTATCGCTTTCTGGCTCGGCAGCCGATTTTATTCCGGCTACATTGCCCGCAATCTTGGAGAAGACAAGAATGTTCAGACGCCTGCGGTGAAATTTAACGACGGCCGAGACTATGTCCCGACCAAGACCTATGTTGTCTTCGCCCACCATTTTTCAGCTATTGCCGGTGCGGGCCCAATCCTCGGCCCGACCATGGCCATCCTTTACGGCTTCGTCCCAGCCTGGCTCTGGATTGTGCTCGGCGGAATTTTTATCGGAGCTGTTCATGACTTCACCAGCCTCTTTGTCAGCATGCGAGAGGGAGGAAAATCAATGGCCGAAGTCGCCCGAAAGACACTCGGCAGCTCAGGGTTCAATCTCTTTATTGGTTTTACCATTGTCATGATTGTCCTTGTCACCTCGTCTTTCTTGAGTGCTACAGCCATCTCGCTCACCTCACTCTGGCCGCTGAGCAAAATCGGAGTAACTGCAGGCAAAACCTTTCTCAAGACTGTGGTTGTCGATGGAGTTCTCATGGGGAGAATCGGAGGAATAGCTTCGATGTCGGTGATCATCATCACTTTTTCTTCGCCTTTTCTGGGCTGGCTCATCTACCGCAAAGGAATCAAGACCTCCTTCGCTTATATGCTCGCTTTTATTATCTGTGTTGGTTCAATCCTCTTGGGGATTGCCTTTCCAGTCACCCTGGCGCCGACGCAGTGGATGATCATCATCTCCATCTACGTCCTCTTTGCCGCCGGAGTTCCGGTCTGGGTGATCCTGCAGCCGAGGGATTTCATCAACGTCCAGATTCTCTACGGGGGAATCGCGTTGATGGTCGCTTCCATCTTCAGCACAGGATTGGGGGGATTATCCATTTCAGTCCCAAGCTTCAACCTCAAGGAAGGAATCCAGCATCTTGGCTTGGTCTGGCCGATGATGTTTATCACAATTGCCTGCGGAGCCATTTCTGGATTTCACGCCCTGGTGGCAGGGGGAACAACGGGAAAGCAGCTGACAAATGAGACGGATGCCCGCCGGGTCGGCTACAACGCCATGCTTCTTGAATCAATCTTTGCGGTCTGTGTGCTGCTAGCCCTTGGCGGCGCTATGAACTTTATGGATTATAAATCCGTCGTCTGGCCCGTAGATCCGGCTATTAAGTCAAACCCGATCTTGGGATTTTCCTTGGCCGCCGGACATTTGATGAACCGCGGTCTGGGTATTCCGGTTGCACTGGCAACGGTCTTCGGAATTCTGCTTGTCGAAGGATTCGTGATTACCACCCTTGATGCTGCCGTCCGTCTCAACCGCTATCTCTTTGAGGAGCTCTGGGTTATTCTCTTCAAGAAACCGCCGGCCCTTCTCAAGAATTTCTGGGTCAATTCCGGGCTGGCTGTTTTATTAATGTGGATTCTTGCCTATACCAACGCCTTCAACACCCTCTGGCCGATTTTCGGCACGGCCAATCAGCTTCTGGCCGCCCTCACTCTTCTCGCTGTCTCAGCCTGGCTTCTTCTTCGAAAGAAAAAGAATTTATTCACTCTCATCCCGGCCGTTTTCATACTAGTCACAACGCTCGCTTCACTCAGCATCCTGCTTGTCAGTTACATCCATAAAAGAAATTATGTATTAATTGTTGCTGACCTGCTTCTTTTTCTTCTCTCCGCCGGAGCCATCTGGCTTGTCTTGAAAACCTTTTTACGGCGTGGTGCCAGAGCGCAGGCTGTTGCTATGCGCTGAAGAGTGGAATGTTTGCCTGGTCCTGGAGGCTTTTTTGATCGCCATTTTTTAGTGGGGCTTTACAAAGAAAAGTGTTTGACATTGGTGCGCGGCTAGAACTATTATTCAACAATAAGGGCGAGCTGATTCCGAGCTTGGTGAATGAAAATTACGCTTAGCTCAAAAAGCGTCTTTGTATTACGTATAAACACAGGGGGATGAACATGAAAAAGTATTATCTAGCGTTTCTCTTTATCGTTTTTGTCACGTATGCCTTAGCTTTACAGAGCCAGAATCCTCAAAAAACGGCAACCGCGACAAGTCCATTTGCCGGGCGATGGGAGATTCAAACGATCGAAGCATCCCGACCGCCGGAACCATTCGCCATTATCGAATTCGAATCTGGCGCAGCCGGTTTATCTGGCAAGGTCATCGCCCTTGCCATCCCAGCATCGGGTCCATGCGTTAAACTCGGGGAGATATCTGAGAAAGAAGGTCAGCTCAACTTCGTGATTGAGCTCTCTTCAACGGGGATGAGCATGAACGTTAAATTCCAAGGGAAGAGAGTGGGTGACCATCTTGAAGGAACAGCAGATATTATGGGGATGCGGCAGCTCAACTGGACAGCCCAAATGACGACGAAAGACAAATTCGAACAGCCTGAAGACAAAAAAGCTTTTGATTCTGCCCTGAGGAAGCCAGCAGCGGAGCGTAGCGAAGCTCTAAGGCAGTTTATCAAGAATTTTCCTGAGAGTTCGCTGAAGGACCGGGCCTCCTTTTATCTTGCTCAGGACATCCGAAAGCCTGAAGAGAGAGTTGCTGCGTTTCGTAAGTTTCTCCAGGATTTCCCAGGAAGTTCTTTGAAGGAACGGGCTAGCCTTTTGCTCGCTGAAAGCTTTCAGGATCCGTCGGAGAAGACAGCTGCCTTGCGCAAGTTTCTGGCCGATTTCCCTACGTCATCTCTCAAGGATGAAGCTGAGTATCAACTCATGGCAATGATCATTCACCCCAGAGAACGCCTTGCTGCCCAGGAGAAATTCGTCAAGGATTATCCCAAGAGCAGCCGCGCGAGTATGGTCTATCTGACTCTTCTGGATGCGTGTCTTCGTGTCAAGCCTCTCGATGAGGCCAAGACGAACGAAATCATCGACGGATATATCGGCTCGACGCCAGAACCGACCGGTCCGGCAGGACAAATCGGGCTGATCACTCGTGCTAATGTACTTAATACAATTGCCGATCGGTTAATGGTCAAAGAAGTGCTCTTGGACAGGGCGCTTGACCTAATCCAGAAGGCCATAGTTCTTTCGGAGAAAATCCCGGCTCAATTCCCGGGGATATCCCAATTTAAAGCAATGTGTCAAACGACACTGGGACAGGTCTACTTTAAGCGTAAAGAATATGATCAAGCCGAGAGAGAATTGAAAAAGGCTATCGAGATGGCGGGCAAGGAAGGAATTGCGGAAGCTCATCTATTCTTGGGAAAAATCTATGAAGCAAGGAACAACGACGATGCGGCTTTAGATGCCTATCTGAAAGCGGCGGCTCTCGGATCAAGCGAGAAAATCAGGGAAATCAGGTCTTCGCTGGAGAGAGCCTACCGCAAGAAATATGGGAATCTGGACGGCCTTGAGGAGAAGCTTGACGCCATCTATCTTAGCCGGCCCAAACCATTTGATCCCGGGCATTATGCGGCTACCGGAAAGGAATCCGGAAGAGTCGTTCTGGCCGAGCTGTTCACAGGCTCTGAATGCCCGCCCTGCGTTGCCGCGGATCAAGCCTTTGACGGTCTTGCTGAACGCTACGACCGAAATATGGTTGCCGTCCTCGTTTATCACTTGCACATTCCTGGTCCGGATCCCATGACCAATCCCGATACTGAGAGCCGCGCCAAATACTATGAGGTCGGGTCAACGCCGACTGTCATCATTGACGGCGCAGACAAGCAGGTTGGAGGCGGTTCCTCAGCTCAGTCTCCCATGGTCTTCGATAACTGTAAAGGAAAGATTGAGGCCAGGTTTTCGAAATCTCCCCTGGCTGTTTTTACAGATCTCAAGGCTAAAATCGAAGGCCAGAGATTAACAGTTACTGGCCAAGTCAATCTTGCTCCGGAGGCTGCTGATAAGGCTAAAAAGGCGAGACTTCGGATTGCTCTTGTCCAGGATATCGTTCGCTACACGGGAGGCAATGGCATCCGATTTCATAATTTCGTTGGTCGCAAATTCATAGGCCCGCTGGCGGGTTGGCCGCTCAAGCAACCTGGAGCAAAAACAAGCATCTCAGAGTCAGTGGATATTTCTAAGCTCGGGGATAATCAGAGAGAATATCTCACGAAATATGAGAACGAGTTCGCTGGCAAGTTTCGGCGGGGGTTCAAGTTTCGGGAAAAGCTGGATCACATCGAACCGGCCCGCCTGGTTATTATCGCTTTCGTCCAGGACGACCAGACCAAAGAGATTCTTCAAGTCTGTTTTGTGAAGCCCGGTTCCTGAGCGCAAAGGAATTAAAATTATTTCACGCTCTCTTTGACAAGGTTCACCGGCTTTAAGAGCTTCCGAACAGGAAAGGTCTGCGGCTCGCGGCTCCATTGGGGGACAAGATAGCGGTCGAAGAAATTCCAGACGAGCAGTCCGTCGTCGCTCTCCGGCTCAAGAAGATAGGCGGCCAGGCTGGCAAGAGGCTGGGCCGTGGGGATAAAAAGAGTGCCTCCTTCGAATTCTTTTTGCTCAATGAGGTATTCGCCTTTGACTGAGTTCATGTGGTGTCCTTGAAAGAGCCTTGGCTCGGCTTTGATTTCCTTGAGACGGAAAGATTGAACTTCCAGGGTCACAGGCTTTGTCAATCTCTCGACGCGGATACCGTGCTGGAGGAGCTTTTCTGTGACCTCCGGGTCGGGGCCAGGAATGAGATAGCCATAGGGAAAGGGGACGCCTCTTTTTGGAATGAAATCAGCGATATAGGGGACTGTGTAGCTTTTTTTTCGGTCTGTCCTCTTGACCAGGGGCCAGGTTCCTTCCCTGGGCGTGACTTCCATTTCATAGCCGTGGATCGTTATTTTTTCGGGGAGGGGCTTGACCTCAAATTCGATGGAAAAAGAATCTTGGGGAGAAGGATTGAGTCCTCTGAGGACCGTCCTTTGATCGGCACTGTAGAGGAGCTGCTGGATTTCATCCCTGCGGCTGTAGCAGTAATCAAGAATAGAAAGCAGGAAATTGTAGCAGCCGGAGACTCGGGTCTTAAAATCAGCGTAGGAGTAGTTTTCATCCAGGATGGAAAGCCTGTTTCTCAACCCGATATAGTTGCTCACATAACGGGGAAGGTGCTCAAAAGTTGCCCAGCCTTTTTCCGGCTCTCTGGAATCAACAAAGTTTCCATAGGGGACAGAGAGTGTTTTGTATTTTTCCTCCAAATTCTTGTTTATGGCAGGGAACATTTTATCCCTCATGTAGGTGATGATCGAGGAATCGCCGTTGGGATTGAGGGGCCAGGAGTAAGTGACAGGATGCTGATGATAAGAGCCGTCGGTGGTGTGGCAGTCGACAAGCAGGATCGGGTCCCAGCGGATGAGGACATTGCGCAGCAGACCCTGAAGCTCCGGGCTTTCTAACTTCATGCTGTCGCGGTTGAGGTCGAGGTTCTGGCCGTTGTAGCGGACTCCTGCTCCATTTTCCGGGCCTACCTGGCCTCGTCTGTTTGAAGGGCTTATTTTTTCGTTGCCGTCAGCGTTGAAAATGGGCGCGACGAGAATCACCAGCTTATCAAGATAAGGGGGCTTCTCTTTAAGGATGATATCCCTGACAAGCATCAGCGAGGCTTCTTTTCCTTCGACTTCTCCAGCGTGGATGTTGGCCTCAATATAGACGGCTGCCCTTCCGTCACGACTGAGTTCGAAGGGAGAGGAAGGAAGAGGCTTGCCGATGATAAGCAGGGGAACGTCTCGCCCCTCGGCGCTGATGCAGAGCGTTTCCACTCTGATCAAGGGGCTTTGCTTCTGAAGCTCTTGAATAAAGCTCATGACATCAGCGTATCTTGAGGTTGAGGCAAAGTTTGAGCTTTCAGCAACAGTCAGCGGACCTTGCCCTGCTGCAGCCTGCGGATTTTGTTCTGCTCTTGAAAAAGAGAGGCAAGGGGCAAAAAGAAAAATAAAAATCAAAGCAATAAAGCCAATTTGTAAAATTGAATATCTTCTTTGCTGTTCCATGTTTTTTCCTTTCGCTAAGAATAGAAAAAAAGAAATTCCTTTTTTTCTTTGCTTTTCAATATCATTGATGAAAAAGCATTATACTCAATTGCGAGGCATGAGGCAAAAAGGCTTTTTCTTTAGCCTTTTTTCAATAGGAAAAAGATATTATACTTATATTATTGAAATTGATTAATGGGCCGATGCCCAATTTATAATTTTTTATAAAAGGAAAGCAGCTTATCCCATGAGTAACTTTGGGGTGAGTCGAGAAAAGGAAGACGCCTTGCGGAGGAAGATGGAGAGTCTCGGCATTTTTGAAGCAGATATCATTGAAAGATTTGTCCGCTCCAGCGGCAAGGGGGGACAGAAGGTCAACAAAGCCTCGACCTGCGTCTATTTAAAGCATCTTCCGACTCAGGTCGAGGTCAAATGCCAGAGAGAGCGTTCTCAGGCCATCAACCGCTTTCTTGCCAGGCGGATTCTCGCCGATAAGATTGAAGCGATGATTCGTGGCAAGGAGAGCGAAGAGCAGCAGAGGATTGAGAAAATCCGCCGTCAGAAGAGAAAGCGCTCCAAAAGAGCAAAGCTCAAGATGCTGGAGGAGAAAAGAAAGCATTCCCAAAAGAAGAGAGAGCGGGATTTTCGTCTCCACCCCGATGATTTTTAGAAAATTGAAAAAATGATAAATAGGCAAAGGAGGTCACGGAATGAACCTTGTGTTATCCTTTAAAATGAGAAAAAGAAATTTCGGCATCGCAGCTTTTTCCGGTTTTCTGGCCTTGATCTTTTCGCTTTCACTTCCTCAGTATGCAAATCCTGTTTACGGTGAAAAAATAGTTCTCACCCAGCCGAACGGAATAGAAATAATAGGATATATCTACGGCGACGAGTTTCACCGCAGGGTTGAGACAGAGGAAGGCTTCACAGTCATTCTCAATGAAGAGAGAGGAACGATTGAATATGCAATCATGAAGAATAAGAGGCTCGTTCCTTCTGGAATGATCGTTGGGATTGTCAGCCCATTTTACCTGCAAAGGATTCGTTTCCCCAAGCATCTCAGCGACCGCTCCTATCAAATCGCTGAAATTCGAAAGAAAAGCCCGGAGATGCTTCATGAGCTGAGCTCTTTTCAGGATAAGCTTGATAAAAAAGTCAAGGCGCAGGCGCTCACCGGGACAAAGAAGGCATTTGTCGTCTGCGTTCAATTTCAGGCTGAGGCTACACCTCCGACCCAATGGTCTTCTGGCGCTTATTCTCCAAGCGGCTTCGACACCCGAATCTTCAGCACAGGAGCCGGAAATATCAGCATGGCTAATTATTATAAAGCGAACTCCTACAATCAATTCTGGCCGGTGGGCTACACCCACCCCAATTGGGTCACTCTTCCTCAGACTGCATCCTGGTACAAGCAGAATGGCTCCTGGCGGAAGGTTATTGAGGATGCCATGGATATGATCAGAAGCGCCGACCCTTCTTTTGATTTCACTCTCTATGCCAACAGCGGCGAGCTAAACCTGATTTTGATCTGGGCAGGGACGCGCCAGACATGGGGAACCTTTTATTGGCCACAGATGAGTTCCTCCAGCCTTTACAAGTATGGAGTGACAGTCAGGTATTATAACGTTGTCAATGAGAGGAACAGCAATGGCACGGAGAATACGGATATCTCAGCCTTCTGTCATGAGTATGGACATATGACAGGCTGCCCGGACCTTTACGATTACAGCTCGTTCGCCACACCCTTGGGACACTATTGCATGATGGGCTGGTCAAACTACAGCACTCATTTTTGCGGCTATATCAAGTGGAGGATTTATGAATGGGTAACGCCTACCGAGATAACCGCAAGCGCAAGCTTTAATATCGATGCCCTGGGCCTGGCTTCAGCTTCAAATCCCAGGCTCTACAAAGTCAATATTGAGTCTCCAAATGAATATTTCCTGCTGGAGAATCGTTTCAACGGCTCTGATTCCAACTACGAGAATTACAGCTACAGGTGGAGCGGATTGCTCATTTCCCATATCGACGAGAATTATCCGCCTGCAGTCTGTCAGCCCAGCTATCCATTTTACGGAGTTGAGGCTGTTGTCCCTGTCCTGAATCCTTCGATTACCACCTTATCCTCTTATACAGCTTATTATGACAACATGGTCTTCTCTGCCGACTACGGATACACCCGATTGGAGCCAGCCTATCCCGATGACCAGCCGCCGGGAGCTTATCTAACGCTGACTTATAGCGAAGGAGTTGAGCACGTGATTTACAGAAACACGCAGGGTCATACGAAAACCACAGAGATCCATTTTATCAACATCGGCAACTCGGGCAGCACGATGAATCTTTCCGCGACAACATTGACCTATGCTATCTCCGGCACTGTCAATGTGCCTTCAGTTTCTAGCAGCAAAAAAGTGACCGCGATGCCAAACAGAGTCTACGTGAGTGAATTACAGAGGAGGCTCTCCGATAGGAGCAAAAAAAACTCTAGAACTATGGCCAAGTACGGCTCTTTTCTGGGAAAGGTGAATAAGGCTACAGGCTTGAGCGGAGTGGTGATGAGCGGGCTGCCTGGGAATCCCTCAACAGATGCTTCGGGTTTTTACAGCGTCATTGTCGAATACAACTGGTCAGGGATTGTGACTCCCACCAAGCAGCATTATACTTTTACACCTTTGAGCCGGACATATTCGAACCTGACTTCTGACCAGCTTGGCCAGGACTACTCTGCCCTCAGGAATATTTATGCGCCCTTGAATTTTCAAGGAGTAAAGGTTGAGAATCGCTCTCTCTTGTTTCGGGAATACATTAATTCTCTGAGTTGGCAGTCCAATCCCGACAATGTCGATATCGTCAAGTACAGGATTTACAAGATAGAAGGAACAGGCAGGATATTGGTGGCTGAAGTCAGCGCTGATACTCTTAATTATTGGGATATAGGGGTAGAGAAGGATACGCATTATGAGTATGCCCTCTGTGCGGTCAACAATGAGAACAGAGAGGGCGCTTTTGCCTATCTCGAGATTGATTGAGGAGGAAGCCATGAAGAGAATCTTCATATTTTGTTTGGCCATCGTTCTTTTTTCGAGCCTTGCCCAGGCGAAATTTTTAATAGAAGCCAAAGGAAGCTATTTCCAGCCTTCGGATAAGAATTTCAAGCAAGTCTACAACAGCGGAAAATACACCGAATGGATAAGCTACGGAGGAGAGATAGGCATAACTCTGGGGAAGGGAGTCGCTCTCTGGGCAGGAGGGAGTTATTTTAATAAAAAAGGGAAGCTGACTTTTACTGAGGAAGAGACGACATTGCAAATCACGCCTTTTTACGGCGGGATAAAGTTCAGGTCAACAAATTCCAATGTCAGTCCTTACTTAGGAGTTGGCGTTGGCTATTTTCAATACAAAGAAGAAAACCGGATCAACAGCATTTCCAAGGCTGATATCGGATACATCGGGCAGGCAGGCCTTCTCTTCAGGCTTGGAGTCTTCATCGTTGATTTTCAGGCGAGCTACAGCTACTGCAAAGTTAAGCCTGTGGATGTCGAAGCCAATTTAGGCGGCTTTCAAGCAGGAATAGGCTTAGGGTTTGAATTCTGAAACAGCAACCGTTGTCTTGACGAATGCGTTTTCCTTGGAGGCGCCGGGGTTCTGCCCGTCTTCCTTCACCCGAATTTTTAGATGAGAAGGATATTTTTTTGACCGAAGCACACGGTGCGTAGCTTTTATAAAATTCATTTCCTGGGCATGATAAATATCTGTGAATTTTTGGGGATTCCGGTCGATAACAGGAAACCATGTGCTTTGAACCTGAACCATGATCCTGTGCCCTTTCAGAAAACAATGACATCTGTCGCGAAGGTCAAAGGCGATCTCCGTCACTTTATTGGGTTCCAGAGGCTCCGGCTTTTCGAAACTGTTTCGGTATTTACTGCGGAAAACCTCTCCAGCGAGGAGCATCTCGAAATCGCCCATCCTTACTCCCGGATTCGGGCTATCGTCCGGCGCGTCTCCAGGGTAGACGTCGATAAGCTTAACAATCCAGTCCGCGTCGGTTCCGGTCGTAGAAACAAACAGGTCGGCAATGATCGGCCCGGCTATGGTCACATCCTCGGTCAGGACATCAGATGTATAGACGAGAACATCGGGCCTTCTCGATGCAAACCGCTGGTCTTCAATCATCCAGAGATGGCCCTGGCTTGTTCTTATCTCTGCCGACCAGGGCACCGGCTTGTTGGGGTCGCTGATGAAAGAATCCAATGCATCGTCTGATTCTTCAGAAGGCGGGGAAAAGGAAAGTTTTCCTCCCGGATGAAAATAGAGGCATTTTTCGTTTGCCTTCTGAGGCGGCCAGGCGTCATAGGATTTCCACTGGTTCGAACCTGTTTCAAAAACCAGCGCTTCCGGGAGTTTCATCTCCTCTTTATCCTTCAGATAGTAGAGGAAGAAGGGGAATTCTACATTTTCCCGGAAGTACTCGCCCGTCTTTGAATTAAAGCGGATATTGCCCAGATAGTCGCCGTCCATTTGCGCCCATCCGCCGTGAAGCCAGGGGCCGACCACCAGGATGCTCTTGTTCTTAGGATTTTTTTGTTCGAGGGTGTAATAAATGCTCATCGGGCCGTAAAAATCTTCGGCATCAAACCAGCCGGCGACATTGAGGATGGGGTGTCTGATGTTTTCAAGATACTGGAGGACATTCTGCTTCTTCCAGTATTCATCGTAGTCACCGTGTTCCATATATTCGTTCCAGGTGGGGACGCTGTCGAAAAAATATTTTTTGTTCACGTTGGCCAGAGGGCCGAGTTCGAGGAAAAATTTATAGCCGTCCGGTGTTCCATAGCTGAACCGTCCAGTTTGTGCGGCGGAAGGTCCCGTTCTCGCCCGGGCATTGTTCGACAGCCAGCCAAAGGTGTACATCAAGCGGAAGGCGCCGTTATGATGGAAATCATCTCCTGCCCACATATCCGAGGGAGAGGCCTGCGGGGAGGAAGCTTTGAGCGCCGGGTGGGCATCGATCATTCCCATGACCGTTTGCCATCCTGGGTAGGAGATTCCCCACTGCCCGACACGGCCGTTATTGTTGGGGATATTCTTGATGAGCCAATCAATAGTGTCGTATGTGTCGCTGCTTTCGTCGGTGTCCTGAGGGCCGCCTTTGATAATCTTGTGAGGCTTCATCACCACGAAATCGCCTTCAGACTTAAACTTCCCCCTCACGTCCTGGTAGACGAAGATGAAGCCTTCTTCGGCATAGAGATGGTTGGGCCCCAGAATGGACCTGTAATCGTTGGCTCTATAAGAACCGACCGAATAAGGCGTCCGCATGAGAAGAATAGGGTATTGCAGGCTTTTATCTTTTGGAACATAGACCTGAGTATAGAGCTTAACTCCGTCTCTCATGGGGATCATATATTCATCTTTGGAGTAAAGCTTCCTGACCGTGACCTGCCTCAGGAACATGGGGACATTTTCGGCGTCCCTTTCATAAATCTTGTTCAGGTCAGGATATTTTCTGTATATTTCAAGAGCCTTGTTGTAATATTCCACGGCCTTTTCAAGCTCGTTATGCCTCATGTAAGCAAAGGCCAGACTGTCATAAGTATTTGCAGATTTGGGATAATCGGAGACGTTTATCTTGAATACGGCGATGGACTCTTCAGTCTTGTTCATCTCCATCAGGAGCCTGTACCCCACACGATTGACCTCCATCTCGTCAAAATAAAAAGCATCTCTATGATTCGCCTTGAGGTTTTCATATTGTTCGACAGCAGCCTTTATGCCTTTCTCCAAGATCGTTTTTTGAAGTTCTTCAGCAGCGGACTTTTTTGTTTTTTCCTGGGATGTGAACAGACCGTCCGAGCAAGGGCTTGTATGGAGAGTTGAATAGCCGAAAATCGACAGAAAAAATACAATAAAGAGAAAATTCCTCTTTCTGCTCATTCTTTCCTCCTTGCCTGAAATAATCACGTTGCCTAACTAAATTTCAAGTAAAAAAATTATAATATTAATCTTTATTTTTCAATTATATTAAATTCTTTTCAAGAGGCAGGAGGTCAGGAAATCGCCATAAAAAAAGGGGAGTGGCGATGACTGTCTCCTTGGATCATCTTTCCTTTATTCGTAGCGCAGG
>CAZGMN010000011.1:0-28231 GCA_964526905.1 uncultured Eubacteriales bacterium | reverse complement strand
GCAAGCCACAAATCAGCAAAGCCTGCTCGGTTTCAGGCTTCGCTCTCCTCGACCTCCGGTCGAGGAACCATGCCCGCTCAGCCTTCAAACGGTTTTTGAACCACCTAGCCCTCGCCGAGCGCAAATAAAGGTGTTTATGAAATAGGGACCTTTGGGAAAATCTATGATAATTCATATACGAGAGAAGAAATTCGTTGAAAATAAGAAACATTTATGCTAATTTTTCTGCTATTCGTCGATAGAGTTCCACTGTTTTAGTGAGGTAAAAGATGAATAAAGCAGAAAGATATTTATTCACATCCGAATCAGTATCAGAAGGCCATCCGGACAAGATTTGTGATCAGATTTCTGATGCCATCTTGGATGATCTCATCGGCCAGGACCCAAAGAGCCGCGTGGCATGTGAGACTCTGGCCACCACAGGCCTTGTTCTTATTGCCGGAGAGATAACAAGCCAGGGCTATTGTGAATTTCAGAAAGTCGTCAGAGAAACGGTCAGGGATATCGGATACACAAAAGCCGAGTACGGCTTTGATTATCAAACCTGCTGTGTGATCTCTTCCATCCATGAACAGTCTCTTGATATTGCCATGGGTGTCGATGAAACAGCCGGCCATGAGCAGGGGGCAGGAGACCAGGGAGTGATGTTTGGCTACGCCTGTCGAGAGACAGAAGAGCTGATGCCGATGCCGATCATGCTTGCCCATAAATTGGTGAAAAGGCTGAACCAAGTGCGTAGAGAAAAAGTCTTGAAATATTTGAGGCCTGATGGGAAATCCCAGATTACGCTCGAATACGAAGGGGATAAGCCGATAAGGGCTGAATCCGTTGTGATCGCTGCCCAGCACGACCAGAGCGTCAAGATGAATGATTTAAGAGAAGATATCAAGCGGGTTGTCGTCAGGGAAGTTATTCCTCTCTCATTGCTCGATGCCCATACAAAAATTTTTATCAATGAAACAGGCCGTTTTGAGCAAGGAGGGCCTTTAGCCGATACGGGTGTGACCGGCCGCAAGATTATTGTCGATACCTATGGAGGAATCGGACACCATGGAGGAGGCTGCTTTTCTGGAAAAGACCCTTCCAAAGTTGATCGCTCAGCTTCCTATATGGCTCGCTACATAGCCAAAAACTTTGTTGCGGCCGGCCTTGCCGATAAATTGGAAGTGCAGATTGCTTATGCCATCGGTGTCGCCCAGCCGGTCTCAGTCATGGTCAACTCTTTCGAAACTTCAAAAGTTTCAGAGAAAATACTGAAGGAATTAGTGCTCGCTCATTTCGAGCTTACTCCCAGAGGCATGATTAAGAGCCTGGATTTGCTGCGGCCAATCTACAGAAAGACAGCCTGCTACGGACATTTTGGCCGCAACGAAGAAGAATTCACCTGGGAAAAGTTGGATAAAGTCGAAGTCTTGAAGAGAGATGCAGGCTTATAAGAGCGGCGAAAAAAAAGAAGAGAGAGAAAAGGAGAGAGGAATGGAATACGATGTGAAAGATTTATCGCTGGCCGAGAAGGGAAAGCTCAAGATGGAATGGGCAGCAAAATACATGCCGGCCCTTAATTCGATAAAGGAGAGATTTGCCAAGGAAAAACCTCTGATAAAAACCAGGATTTCCGCCTGTCTGCACGTGACCAGTGAGACTGGAAATTTGATGAGAGTCTTGCGGCAGGGAGGAGCGGAAGTCGCTTTGACGGCTTCCAATCCCCTGAGCACTCAGGATGAAGTCGCAGCTGCCCTGGTGAAGTATTACGACATCCCCGTTTTTGCCATTAAGGGGGAGGACAACGACACATATTACCGGCATATCAATCAGGCCCTCGCCCATCAACCCCAAATCACAATGGACGATGGAGCCGACCTTGTTTCCACCCTGCATTCCCAGAAGCAAGACCTCCTGGCCAATGTCGTCGGCGGCACAGAGGAGACAACAACGGGAGTGATTCGGCTGAGGAGCATGGCTAAGAATAAAGTCCTCCGCTATCCGATTATCGCCGTCAATGACGCTGATACCAAACATCTTTTTGACAACCGCTACGGAACAGGACAGAGCACGATAGACGGCATTCTTCGCGCGACAAATATTCTTTTGGCAGGATTGAATTTTGTCATTGCCGGCTACGGCTGGTGTGGCCGGGGAATCGCCATGAGAGCCTCAGGCGCCGGAGCCAAAGTTATTGTCTGCGAGGTCAATCCTCTGCGGGCTTTGGAAGCGGTCATGGATGGCTTTCAAGTGATGCCTTTCGGAGAAGCAGCCAAGATTGGCGATATCTTTGTGACGACGACCGGGAACAAAGCCGTTATAACCCGCAATCATTTCCTGAAGATGAAAGATGGCGCAATCGTGGCCAACTCTGGCCATTTCAATGTTGAAGTCGACATTCCAGCCTTGGAGCAGCTGGCTAAGAACAAACGCCTCATAAGGAATTTTGTCGAAGAATACACCTTGGAGGACGGAAGGAAGGTCTGTCTTTTGGCTGAGGGGCGGCTGATCAACCTTGCCGCCGCTGAAGGACATCCGGCGACCGTGATGGATATGAGTTTTTCGAACCAAGCACTTTGTGTCTTATACCTCTATAAAAAAGGGCCAACGCTTCAGAAGAAGGTCTATCCTGTTCCGGCTAAAATCGATAGAGAAGTTGCCCGCCTGAAGTTGAGAAGCCTCGGAGTAAGAATCAACAGGCTGACGTCCGAACAGAGGAAGTATCTTTCGGGCTGGCAGGAAGGAACATAAAAGATTATTTAATCGTCCTCAGGTACTCGTCGATTTTTTTCTTCATCTCGGCGTCTGTGACACGGGAATAGATATTCATGAAAAGCTCTTTGGCTTTGCTCAGCTCATTGTTCTTGAAATAAGCAACAGCAAGGTTAAAGTGAATATCGACATCTTTATCTTTGGCGATATAAACGAGAGCTTTCTCGTAGCTTTCAATCGCCTCTTTGTATCTCGACAAATTTTCTAATATCATTCCTTTCAGATTATAGCCCATGGAAAAGTTGTTTTTCATTTCAATGGATTTTTCAGCATACACCAAGGCTTCATCAAAATTATTTTTTGCCGCGTACAATTTTGCCAGGTTATAGTAGGGAAGTTCCTTCAACCTATAGTTTGCATCCGCAATGGCTATCTTGAACTCCTGCTCGGACTTATCCAAGAGGCCCATCTCCTGATAGGCTGTTCCCATAAGGTTGTGGGCGTCGGCTAAACTCGGATTGAGCCTCAGGCAGGTTTGATAATTTTTCACTGCTTCCCCAAAATTTCCTTTCATCGAGTAGGCAAGGCCGAGAGAGTAGAAGGCCACGTCATAGCGGGGATTGAGAGAGAGCGCGGCATTGAAGTATTTGACCGCTTCATCAATATTGCCGCTGTTGAGGTAGAAGAGGCCCATGTTGTACTGGTATTTAGGGTCTTTTTTCCTTGCCCTCTCGATTTTAGTCTGTGAAGATGCACAGAAGATTAAACTCAAAGAGATGATGAAAATAAAAATGAATTTTGGCTTCATTTTTTTCTCTCCTTTTTTGGCCTGAACTCTTTTTTGAGCTTTCGGGACATCAGGTCTTGAAGGGCCGCCCTCGGCTCTTTCTTCCTGTAGAGAACCTGATAGACCTGTTCGCAGATAGGCATTTCCGTCTTCTCTCTTCTCGCCAACTGGTGCACAGAGAGTGTGGTGGTGATTCCCTCGGCAACCATTTTCATCGCTGAGACGATCTCCTCCAGGGATTTTCCTTCACCCAGCTTGAAGCCGACGTAACGGTTCCGGCTCAGTTTTCCAGTGCAGGTGAGGACCAGGTCTCCGATGCCAGCCAGACCGGCAAAAGTCTCCATCCTCGCTCCCAATTTCATTCCCAGCCTCGCCATTTCGGCTATTCCTCTTGTCACCAGAGCGGCAATTGAGTTGCTGCCGAACTGAAGAGAATCTGAAATTCCGGCAGCGATGGCGATGACATTTTTTACTGCCCCTGCAAGCTCGACTCCGATTATATCATCCGAGGTATAGGTCCGAAAGGAGAGGGAGGAGATAAGGTGCTGGACCTTTTTTGCCAGTTTCTGGTCTTTGGAAGCCAGAACAACTGTGGTTGGATGGCCTTCGGCAACTTCCTTGGCAAAACTCGGTCCGGAGAGGACGGCTATCTTTGGCTTGAAGAAGGGCTTAAAAACTTCTCTCATCACTTCACTCATCCTTTTTAAAGACCCCTCTTCTATGCCTTTTGTCAGGCTGACGATGATCTGCTCTGATGAAAGAAGGGGAGCAAGCTGTTCATAAATCCGGCGGCAGAACTTGGAGGGAACGGCAATAAAAACAATCTGGGAGGAAGCGACCGCCTCTTTTATCTCATGGAAAAAAGAGACCTCGGAAGGAAAGGTAAATCCGGGTAAGAAAGTCTTGTTTTCTCTTGAGCGCAGTGCTCCTTCAAAAACATCTTGTTCCCTTATCCAGAGCTGAGTTTTGATCTTTTGCCGGCCAAGGTGAAGGGCAAAACCGCTTCCCCAGGTTCCGCCTCCGATAACAGATGCTTTCATCTTATTCTCTCCCCTAACTTCCTTTCCTTGCCTTTGATAAGCCTTTTGATGTTGCTGCGGTGCATGAAGGCGATAAAAATGAAAAGAGCAAAAGCCAGGTAAGAAGTCTCGATTTCCTTTTTAAAGAGAAATATAAAGAGTGGATAGCTCAAAACAGCCAGAAGAGAGCCAAGGGAGACGTAACGGCTGAAGGCGGTCACAGCGCCAAAAGTCGCCAAAGTGCATAGGAAAGGTTTAAAGGCCAGGACCGAGTAAGCGCCAAAGGTCGTTGTCACCCCTTTCCCTCCTTTAAATCGGATATAGGCCGGGAAACAGTGGCCCACAACAGCTAAAAAAGCACAGATAAGAGCCAAGGTTCTGTCATTGAAGATTCTCAAAGCCAAAAAGGCGGGAAGAAATCCTTTGAGAAAATCTATGGCAAGGACTGGAAGAGCATATTTCCATCCTTTAAGGCGCAGGACATTTGTCGCTCCTGTTGCCTGACTGCCAAAGTTTCTGATATCTTTTTTATCGCTAAGATAAACAATAATGTATCCGGAGGGGATTGAACCGAAAAAGTAGGATAAGGCCGCAAAGAATATCTTCATCGAAGCTCAAACTCAGAAAGAATGGAATATTCAGCGCCAGTCGGCTTAAGAATGCTCTGGAAGAAAGTGATTTTCTCCACTTTCATTTCCCCGAAAGTCTGGTCCTTATATTTTTCAAGGAGAGAAAGCGTTTGCCCGAGGCCTGACGGGAATTTGACTCTTCCCAGCGTTAGGTGGGGATGAAATCTTCTTTCCTCTTTAGGAAAACCAATCTTTTCAAGCTCTGCCTCAAGCTCGGATTGAAGCCTTTCCAAAGATTCCTCTTCCTCGATTCCCACCCAGAGAACCCTCGCCGCTTTCTTGCCAGGAGGGAACGAGCCTGTGCCTTTGAATCTCAGAGAGAAGGGTCGGTATTTTTTTAGGATTCTTTTCAAGACATTTTTGATCTGCGCAACTTTCTCCCTGTCGATTTCACCCAAGAATTTCAGGGTGAGATGCATTCCCTGCTCAGCAACCCACTTTATGCTTCTATTTCCCGTGTCCAGCTCTTTGATGAGCTGGATAAGAGTTTTCTTTATTTCAGGATTGAGGTTGATGGCGATGAATGTTCTCAAATCAGGCTCCTTTTCTTTTTTTGCGCTTTTGAAGAAGGTGGCGGCGAAGCATGTCCAGTGCCTTTTGAGTAGACTGGAATTTTATAGACTTCCTTTTTCCTAAGAAGAGATTCTTTGAGACCTCTGAGCCTTTATCCCAGGCCAGGGAGATATAGACCAGGCCCACTGGTTTTTCAGGAGTTCCTCCTTTCGGGCCTGCTATTCCGGTTACAGCCAGGCCAAAGGTTGAGGAGGATATTTTTCTAATCCCTTCAGCCATAGCTCTGGCAACTTGGGAGCTGACCGCACCGTGCTTCTGGAGCAATTCAGGGCGAACGCCGAGCATATTCATTTTTGCCTCATTGCTGTAAGCGACAACTCCCATTAAGAAGTAATCTGAGCTGCCTGAGACATTCGTTATGCGGTGCCCGAGGAAGCCGCCGCTGCAGGATTCAGCCACAGAGACGGTTTTATTCTTATCTCGCAGGAGCTTTCCCACAACTTCCTCAAGCTCTTCACCCTGCTCAGAAAAAACGTTATCCTTGAGCCTCGTTAGAAATTTTTTTGCCAGATTCTCTGCCTTTATTTCTGCCCGGCGCTGGCTTTCTCTTGAATGAGCGGTGAGATGGAGTTCGATCTGGCCGGGATAGGCAAGGGTGGTGACATTCAAATCAGAATCTTGGGGATAGATGTCTGAAATGAGAGTCTCCACAACAGATTCAGTCAAGCCAGTGATTTTCAAAACTTTCCGGACAGCATAGCCTGCTCTGAACTTTTGAAGGCGAGGCCATACCGCATAGTCGAACATGGGCTTGAGCTCATGAGGTGGGCCGGGGAGGAGGACGATTGTCTTCATTCCCGTCTCGAGCCAGAGGCCAGGAGCGGTGCCGTTTCTATTCTCCAGAACTTGTGCACCGTCGATGATGTAGGCCTGTTTCTTATTGACTGCAGGCATAGAGAGCCCTCGGCGCTGAAACCTCGCTTTGATTTTCCGCAGAAGCTCCTTTTTAAAGACAAGCTTCCGCTCCAGAGCCGCGGCAAAAGCTTCTCGAGTTCGGTCATCCCTTGTCGGCCCAAGGCCCCCGATAGCCAAAACCAGATCTGCTCTGGAGAGAGCCTGGTTGATACCCAGGAGAAGCTCATCCCAGCTATCGCTGACAATTGTCTTATAATTGACTTCCATCCCCAGCTCATTCAAGCGTTCTGTCAGGTAGAGGGAATTTGTGTCCTGAAAGTAAGGGGTGAGGAGTTCTGAGCCTACGGCCATGATCTCGACTGTGAGCCTCTTGGTGGCGGTCATTTTATTTATTGCCCTCGTATAAGTAAATAAAGATGAACAATGATTCCGGCATAGACGGCAGCGACGATGTCATCCATCATGATTCCCCATCCTTGGGGAAGAGCCTCGGCTTTCTTTATAGGATAGATTTTGACGACATCGAAGAAACGAAAGATGAGGAAACTCGCCAGCAGCAAAAGCCAGCCCTCTTTCATCCGAAAAAGAACGAGCATCTGGCCAACTGCTTCATCAACCACGATTTTTCTCGGGTCTTTATCATTCAACTCTGAAGAGTAACTTGTGGAAGCAAATGTGCCGGCAAGAAAAAAGAAGAAAAGGATGAGGAGATAGAGCGGCCAGCTCAGCTTATGGAGGCAGAGCTTATAGAGGACAACGATAATCATGCTTGCCCAGGTCCCTGGAGCGAGCGGGAGATAGCCGACTCCGAAGAAGGTGGCAACCGTTTTTGAAATGAATTTCATCTGGCTAGTTTTCCGTATAAATCATATACATCCCAGCCTGTGATTTCAACCTTGCGGATGGTATTGACAGCCTCTGACGGTTTATCAGGGGAATCGATGAGAATGACGCCATCCACTTCAGGGGCTTGGAATTGGCCGCGGCCGACCAGCAAGTCGGGATTTCCTTTCAGCACTCCTTCAATCAGGACGTCGATTTTCTTTTTTAAATATTTCTTATTGTTTTCCTCGGAGATGACCATCTGCAGCTCCATTATTCTATCCTTCCTTTTTTTCTTGACACTTTCCTTAACAGGGTCACCGAGAGCAAAGCACTCTGTCCCTTCTTCTCTTGAATAGCTGAAGACGCCGAGATGGTCGAATCTTGACTCCCAGACAAACCTTTCCAGGTCATCGAATTCCTCTTTTCCCTCCTCGGGAAATCCGACAATGAGCGATGTCCGCAGGGCAACATCAGGAAGTCTTTCTCTAATTTTCCGGATGAGCTTCAGCGCCCTCTCGCCGTCCATTGCCCTTTTCATTTTTTTTATGACCTTGGCATGGGAATGCTGGAAGGGGATGTCAAGATACGAGCAGATTCTTTTCTCCTTCATGATTTCAAGAAGAGAATCGCTGATTTCTTCGGGATAACCGTAGAGGATGCGCATCCATTCAAGCTTCTGAATAGAGAGGAGCTGGCTGAGGAGAGAAGTCAATCCATCTTCAAGGCCCAGGTCGCGGCCGTAATAAGTTGTATCCTGGGAGACAAGGTTGATTTCCTTGACTCCGCGGGAACATAGCTCTTCAACTTCCTGAAAGATGGAGGCGATGGGGCGGGAGCGGTAGGGCCCTTTGATCAAGGGAATGGCACAGAATGAGCACTGATGGGAACAGCCTTCGGATATCTTGACATAAGCCCATGAGGGAGGAGTCTGGACGAGGCGGGGAAAAGTGTGGTCGTAGAGGAAGCAGCTTTCTGATTTTAAAAATGGTTTTC
This sequence comes from uncultured Eubacteriales bacterium, assembly GCA_964526905.1. GTDB lineage: Bacteria > Acidobacteriota > Aminicenantia > Aminicenantales > Aminicenantaceae > CAZGMN01. The sequence goes on along the minus strand of CAZGMN010000011.1, from coordinate 19,856 downwards.
CCTCTACGGCTTGCACAATCTTATCGAAATCATTGACCCCGAGCCAGAGGTCGATTTCAGGATATTCTGCAGCCAGAAAGTTTCTATATCTTTCCACATAACAGCCGACGGCAATGACTCTTTTTTCTTTTGACTTTCGTTTGAGCGCAGCGGCTTCTTTAAGAGCGTTGCGGGCTTCTTCTTTGGCTGGCTCAATGAAGCCGCAGGTGTTGAGGATGACAATGTTGGCTTCAGTTGGGTCGGAGACAAAGGTGTAACCAGCCCTGTCCAGGAGTCCGAGCATGACTTCGCTGTCAACAAGGTTTTTGGCGCAGCCAAAGCTGATCAAGGCGACTTTATTCATCAGGCGTCGATTAGGGATGGCGAATAATCATCAGAAAAAAGCAAAGAGGAAACACTGAACTTTATTATCATCCAATAAACTGACTCATCGTCTTATGTTGCACTTTTCAATCAGGGACTCCAATTCCCTCATTTGGGCCGGAGAGAGAAGGCGGGAGTATTTCTCTTTAAAACGGACAAAGTATTCGTAAGCTTTGTCCAATTTGCCAGCATTGAAATAAGCCAAGCCAAGATTATAGACCGCCAAGCCGTAATCGGGCTTCAGTTCTAATGCTTTTCCCAAGCAGTAAATTGCTCCTTCAAGATTGCCGCCCTGCAAGTAGACAGCTCCCAGGCCGTTATAGGCTGAAGCGTCACCAGGCTCGAGTTCGATTGCCTTTTTATAATAGTCGAGCGATTTTTGGTATGAGCTGATCTCTTTGTTTTTAAGGAAGATAGAGAAATAGAGGCTTCCCAGATTCTGGTAAGAAAAAGAATATCCGTCGTCCAATGAAATGGCCTTTTCAAAGACATCCTCTGCCTTTTTGAAATCCCCTTTGCTCATATAAGCAATTCCCAGCTCATTCCAGGCATCAGGATCGTTCTCGATTTGAGGCAGGCTGCTGGCGTTGATGATCTGGATGACATTATCGAAACGGCGGGCTTCCAGCAGAAAATTGATCTGTCTGGACAGGATTTCGTAGCTGGAAGGAAGGACTTCAATTCCTCTGCGGAGAACCTCAAGAGCATCGTTAGTTCTTCCCTCTTCTTTATAAAGATCAGCAAGTGTGGAATAAGCGATGTCGATATCCTTTCTTTCCGCAAGGATTTTTTCCAGATACTCGATCGCCTCTTTTTTCTTCCCTCTCTCATAAAGGTTGGCGGCTTCGATTGATTTATTATGGTAGGGAAGGAGAGCTTTGACATCATCCTCTGGGCCGTACTTCTCTTTTTTTGAGACCTGAGGGCTGGAAATATATCCCAGACTTCTCAATTTTTGGAGCGATTCCCGGTCGAGTCTCTTCTCGTCCTTGAAACTTTCAAGAGGAGATTGTCCTTTGGTCAGCTGAGAGAGTTTTTCTTTGTATTTATTTATAGTTTTTCCGGAAATAAGGTTTTTGTGTTCGTCAAAGTCTTTCTCTAAATCATAGAGTTCAGGAAGGGGGGAATCAACAAACTTTTCATTGCCTTGAATATATCCATAGAGAGGAGCCCATCCTCTGCTGTAGTAGGGATAAAGGCATTCAAAATAAATTGCTCTTGCAGGAAGTCTTTTGCCATGGATAGCCGGCAGAAGAGAGATTCCCTGGAGAAATGATGGTTTTTCAATTTTTAAGACATCGCAGACAGTAGGGAAAATATCGATGTGGGCTGTCTGCTGCTCGACTCTTCCCGGTTTCAAGCCAGGGATACAGATGATGAGCGGAACCCAGAGCGTTGTATTGTAGGCGAGATAGCCGTGGGTCTCTTCTCCATGCTGCCCCAGGGATTCTCCGTGGTCTGCGGTGAAGAAGACCATGGTCTTTTCAAAAAGTTTATTTTCTTTCAAGTAGTTAATGAGCTTTTCCAGCTCAGAATCAACATAGGCCACTTCTCCATCATAGACTTGATTTTTATACAGTGTTTTGTACGGTTCTGGAGGCTCATAAGGATTATGAGGGTCATAACAATGGACCCATAGAAACCAGGGAGATTTCTGGCTTTTCAGCCAGTCGAGAGCTCTTCTAACAACAACCTCAGCTTTTCTCTCCTTGTAAGCTCGTTTCTGTGGGCTCTGATCGCCGTATTCATCGTCGTAGAGGTCAAAGCCCTGGTCGAGCCCAAACCTTGAATCCAGGGGATATCCTCCGATAAAAGCTGCGGTGGAGTAGCCGTAATTCTTTAAATACTCGGCGAGGGTCAAGAAATCTTTTTTGACGACAAAATTTGCGTTGTCATGGACCCCGTGACGCAGGGGAGTCGTGCCTAAAAGAATACTGGCATGAGAAGTTAGAGTGATGGGAGCATGGGCAAAGGCTCTCGAAAACAATACTCCCTTTTCGGCCAGGCTGTCGAAAAGAGGTGTCTTGAGGTGCTCATGGCTGTAGCAGCTCACCCGGTCGGCTCTTAAGGTGTCAATAGTGATGAGAAGCAGGTTGAGCCTCTCTTTTTCTTCATTATTTTTGAAATAAGAAGGATAGGCGCCCAGAAGTGTGTTCAGGAAAAGAAGCAATAAAAGAATCAAAGAGCTAGAACGAAATATATTTCTTTTCCTTTTTTTTGAATATTCTGTCATTTTTTAATTTTAAAAACTCTTCGGCCCTGATAGCCGTCTGGAATCGGAGTTATTTTTTTTGATTATTATCTCATTACCGCAATTTAAAATTTTCAACTGTAATTATATGTCAAGCACTTCCTCATTCCAAGAGTTTCATCAAGCTGAAAAGGCAGCAAATCTCTGGTTGAAAGTTTTCATCTCAGACAGAAATCTCAGGGATAGATGCGGTAGAGGAGGCGGGGGAAGGGAATGGTTTCCCTGATATGCTTTATCTTGCAAATCCAAGCAACGGTTCTCTCTATGCCCAACCCGAACCCTGCGTGAGGAACAGAGCCGTATCTTCTCAAATCCAGGTACCACTGGTAAGCCTCGCGGGGAAGGTTGAACTCTTTGATCTTCTTTTCAAGAAGCTCTAAGTCGTGGATGCGCTGCCCGCCGCCAATAATCTCTCCATATCCTTCTGAAGCGAGGATATCCACACCCAGAACCAAATCCGGCCGCTTTTCGTCAGGCTGCATGTAGAATGCCTTGACCTTAGCCGGGAAATGAGTGATGCAGACAGGGATGCCGTAGATTTCCGACATCAGCGTTTCTTCAGGTGAGCCAAAATCATCGCCCCATTCCATCTTCGAGCCTTTTTCTTTGAGCTTCTTGCAGGCCTCGTCGTAAGTCAGCCGAGGAAAAGGCTTCTTCACCCGCTCCAGAGGCTTTGTGTCCCTTTCCAGAACTTCGAGCTCTCTCCTTCTTTTTTCCAAGACGCGCTCGACGATATCAACAATGAGGTCTTGTCCAAGCTCGACCGTGTCTTCGAGAGTGGCAAAGGCCACTTCAGGCTCAACCATCCAGAATTCGATCAAGTGCTTGCGCGTTTTTGACCTTTCCGCCCTGAATGTCGGCCCAAAGCAGTAGACTTTGCCGAAAGCCATGGCTGTAGCTTCGTTATAGAGCTGACCGCTCTGGCTGAGATAGGCTTTCTGGTCAAAATATTCTGTCTCGAATAGGGTGGTCGTGCCTTCGCAGGCGCTTGGAGTCAGAATCGGGGTGTCCATCAGCCTGAAGCCCCTGCCGTCAAAAAAATCGCGGATGGCTTTGACAACTTCGGCCCTGACCTGGAGAACGGCATGCTGCTTTTGCGAGCGGAGCCAGAGATGGCGGTGCTCCATCAAAAATGGCGTGCTGTGCTCTTTGGGCGTGATGGGATAATCGTTGGCGATCTGAATGACTTCAATCTCCTCGATCTTCAGCTCAAAGCCGCCAGGAGCCCGCTTATCCTCCCTGACTTTGCCGCGGACAATGATTGAGGACTCTTGAGTTAAGGCATCAAACTTCTGAAAGAGGGGATGCTCCTTTTCTTCGCTGAAGATTGTTGCCTGAAGGATCCCTGTCCCATCCCTGATGAGCAGAAAGCGCACTTTTCCGCTCGAGCGCTTATTATAGACCCATCCCCTGAGCTCAACTTGCTGATCTTTGTAATCAGCGATGTCCTCGATATAAACCCACTTCATTTGCAGAAAATTATAAGAGATACAAAAGCCAAGGTCAAACACAAAAAGAGCAAAAAGAGGACAGTCCCCTTTTTCTCCAGCTTCTCATCTCCATTTCATTCTATAAACCGCCAGCTCTTTATAGCCGCTTTCTTTTTCTCTCATACTGTAAAGGCGCTTTTTGCGGGCCTTTACTTCCAGGGGCCTGAAATCTGAATAATTATCCAGGCTCATCCGTCCGATGAACCCCCCCTCAGGATTAAAGATGTCATAAATATACTCGTTGGCCGCTTTTCCCGTCTCATAGGTCATTGCAAAAAGATTGTCCTCATCATCAGCAAAAAGATATTGAAGGGGAGACATGTGTCTTGGGAAATATAGATTTTTTTTGACGTTTTCAGGAGCGGCGTCTGAAACATATTTCTTAAATTCTTCGGAAACCTCCACAGGCTTATAATCTTTCCTTATTTTTCTCGTCAAATTTCCCTCTAAATCAAAGACTGAGATTTCATAGCCTCTCTCTTCAAAGGCAGCATAGATGTTTCTGTCCGAATTATTCCAGACAAACATATAAGGTGTTGCCTTGGCTTGTTTTCCGGTGAAGGCGTTGGGAGTTCTCATCTTTTGGATTTCTTTCTCTTCTTTGAGGTCAGGGCTGCATAAAGATAAGAGCTGGATGTCAGTGCTCGGAGGCTCAAACTGTATCTCTAAGAATAAAAATTTTCCGTTGGTAAGAGGTTTGAATCTATAACTCAATGGCTTTATCGGAATTTCTTTCTTTGGGCTTCCATCTTTGCCTAAAATCAAGAGCTTTTCCTTGCCGTGGTCCATCAGGACAAGTTCATCGAGGCTGCTGATTTGAAAATAGAAAGGAAATGGGGACTCGCCAGGACCCTGACCTTTTCCAATGAGAGAAGTGACAAAGTTTCCGTTTCTGTCGAATTTGAAGATGATGTTCTGTTGAGGCTTGGCATCCATCAGATAGATATTTCCTTCAGAGTCAAGGTCAAAGGTGTGCAATTGTCCCAGCCCGGTCTTCACGATATCGTCTTTCTCAGTATCAATTGAAAATTCTTTTTCGAGTATCAAATTGGCCGGTTGTCCTTTGATTTTATATGGCTCGAGATGGTTGATGACAACCTCGACTCCATTGTCCATAACCTTTTCCACCTTGCTCTGTTTCGAGATGCAGAAGGAGAAAAAAGTCAAAGCCGCAATCAAAACCGCTATTTTTTTCATTTTTCCCTCAAAAAAACATTGTTTTTCATTTTAAGCTATGTGAGACATCCCACTTGACGGCTTACTGTTTCAGGCTAAAAACATCAACGGCAATCTCAGGAGCAGACTGAAGGACATAGAATATTTTCTTTTTTCCGATTTTCTCAACCAGAAGGTCTTCAGGCCTGTAGAGCGCATCAGAATCTCTCCAAAAAGTATTGACTATTTTCCCATCTTCATTAACCTCTAATATCTCGAGGCGCGGATAATTGCTCAAAAGATAAATCTTATCCTCAAAGACTTTCATGGCGATTATGATTCTGGCGTAGCCATAGTGAAATTTATTTAGCCGCGCTTTGCCCATCAAAGTCAAGTTCATTTTCTCCTTGGCCTTCATGATGCTATTCTCGATCTCGTATTCGGCGAGGAGTTCTCCCTTCTGGGAATATCTGCGAATGAGCGGGAGATAGGTAAAAGCAACGAGAACCTCGCCTTTGCTGTTCAAAGCTAATCTTCTTGAATTGAGAGAAGGATAGGGAGGAATGAATTTAAAGACATCACCAAAAGAATATAAGAGCTTCCCCTCTGAAGATAAGACATTGACCAGAGCCGTGTCATTGATGTTTAACGATTTGGCTATGAAGAGAAGGCCGTCCTCATTGAGGGCGATATCCTCGATGTTGTCCTTGTCAATTTTAAAAGTTTTTAAAGATTTGCCTGCCCAGTCCAGAAATTGAATTCGCTTTTTCTTGAGTTCCTGAAGCACGATAAAATCTTTTGTCAGCAAAATATTCTGAGGTTCGGAGAATTCCCCAAGGCCTTTTCCTTCTTGGCCAAATTGAGACAGATATTCTCCTGATGAATTGAATTTAAAAACGGCATTTTGTTGCTCATCTGTGAGATAGATATTTCCTGAAGAGTCATTGGCCATCTCAAAGGGATGTTTCATCTCTAAATGCTGAAAGGAGAACTTGAGTTCGAGCTCAATGGCATTCTTAGGAAGGGGGACAAAACCATTCTCTGTCCAGAAGTAGTCATCTTGAAGAATGACTTCTGTCTTAACTTTCTGGCATGAGGCAGACGAATTCGAATTTAATAAGAAGAGCAGAAAGAAAAGGATGAGTGATGCCAATAATAAAAAGCTTTTCCCTTTCATCTATAATTCCCATCTGACTTTATAGACCACCAATTCCTTATAACCGCTCTCTTTCTCGTTGATGCAGTAAAGACGGCTGTCCCTTATCTTGGCATATAAAAAATTCTCGTCATTATATATTTTCAGGCTTTTTCTCGCGATAAAGAGTCCATCAGGGTTGAAAATATCATAAATGTATTCACCGGGATTTTCGCCTCTCTCGTAGGTCATCACAAAGAGCCGGCCTTCATCATCCGTGAAAAAAGCATGAAAGGGAGGCATGGAATCAGGAAAATAGATTTTGCTTCGGATCGGGTCAAAAATAGGAGCCTCGAATTGTTTCATGAACTTTTTCTTGTATTCTTCAGGCACCGGCAGAGGCTTATACTGCTTTTTGATCTTACGAATTATCTTTCCCTCGAAATCGTAAACAAAAATTTCATAGCCTCGCTCTTGAAAGCCAGTGTATATTTCTTGTTTAGCGACATTCCAGGAAAAGACATAATAAATGCCCTTGAGCCTTTTTCCGATTATAGGATTTGGAACGCTTTGCCTGTCGAGTTCTTTGATTTCTTCCAATTTTCCGTTGCAAAGAATTAGAAGATTCTGGTTGATATATTCTCCCTGAGGATTTATAACGCCCTTCAAGATAAGATAATTTCCATTCTCAAGAGGAATAGCGAATCCAATGTTTGAGTCTAACTTAATCTCTTTGATCAAGCTGCCGTCTCTTCTGAAAAAAGAAATTTTATGATTGTTTTGGTCAGAAATGGCAATTTCATCTTTAAAAGTCACGCTGAGAGATAAAAAACCGGAGCGCTGAGCTTGAAGCTCGCCTGGGCCTTGTCCTTTTCGCCCGAAAGACCTGACAAGATTGCCTTCTTTATCGAAGACAAAAATGATGTTCTCGCCGCTCTTAAGGTTGAGGAGATAAATATTTCCCTCAGAGTCTGCATCAAAAAATCCCCCTATGTCTGTTAATCCAAGTCTGGCTATCTCGTCTCTCTCGGTATCAATCGTGAATTCTTTTTCTAGGGAAAGAGTTGAACGCTCACCTTTTATCCTGTATGGTTCAAGGTGATTGACAATAACTTCTACCCCATCTTCCAAGGTCTTTTCTATTTTTTCTTGTTTCGGTCCACAACAAAGTATGAAAAATAGAATTAATGAGAGAAGAATTATTTTTTTCATTTGGCCCCCTTATTTTTCTCCTAATAAGAATTATAAGGTCTGATTATTAATCTGTCCAGCCATTCTGGTAGCAAGTTTCATACATGGCCGCGACATTCTCCGGCGGTGTTATGGCTTGAATATTATGGCAGGGAGCAAGGATGTAGCCTCCGCCCTTCCCCAGTAAGCGAAGATTGTCCAGCACCTCTTTTTTCACCTCATCGACCGTGCCGAAAGGAAGAGTGTGCTGGTTGTCCATAGCTCCGTGAAAAATGACTCTGGGGCCGAATTCTCTCTTGAGCTCTTCCCTGTCCATCCCTTTCGAGCGCCACTGGATTGGGTTCAGAATATCGATTCCGGTTTCGATCAAAGCGGGCAGGATTCTGCGGATGCTTCCGTCGTTGTGATGAAAGGCAAAAGCCCCTGCTTGATGGACAATTTCCACCATTTTTTTCATGCGCGGGATAAAAAACTCCTGAATCTGGGCAGGAGAGAATAAAAGGTCATTCTGGCCGCCCATGTCCTCAGCCACATATGAGACCATCACTTTGCTGGGAATTTGTTCGAGTATGCGCTCGAGCTCCTCATGAGCTAAATAAAAGAGCTTGTCCAGGCAATAGTGGACCATCTCTGGATTGGTCATCAAGTCCATATAGGCTTTTTGCTCTCCGCGAAGCTTCTTATAAATGAGGAAGGGCTCGTAATTGCCGGCGCGGATAGGATAGATCTCGTTTCCTTTGACCTGCTTCTTGATTTCGCTGTAATCATACCAATCCGGGTTTGGCCAGGTGTAATTCCGCTCGACCTCTTTGACTGAATTGAATCGAGCCAGAGGATGAACAACACATTCATCATAAACACCGCTGCCATAGCTCATTTTCTTGTATCTGCAGCCAAAGACATCGTGCCCATCAGGAATCTTGGGACCTTTATAGCGCGGCTCGACCTTGATTAAAAAATCGACATGAAGTTTCTCGAGCATCTGCCGCTCACTGCCGCAGCCGAGATGCTTCATCAGTCTTAAAGTCGCCTCGTCCGTTGCCCAATAATCCATTGGCACCCTGTCCGGCTTTTGGCGCTTCAAGACAGCCAGCCATCTCTCACGTGGAGTCATGGTTTCCTTGGGCATTTTTATTCTAAGCACAATTTCTCGTAGAATTCAAAAAATATAATCGATTTAAGTTGATTACAATTTTAGAAAGTCTTCGAGTGTCAAACCAGCTTCTTTTATTATAGCTTTTTACGTGCCTTTTGAAAGAGAACCTGGATGATTTGGAATCGTGGTTCTTCTTTTTGTAACTGGATTGCGCCAGATTTCATGGCTCCCTTTTGCTTGTCTATCGAAAATGAAACCTGCTTTTCTAAGCTTTCTAATAACTCCTCTAGGATTTAGAGAGGGTAGTTTTGTCATAAAGCAATTGCAATAGGAATTTTTAGTTCTTGCTTACCCGTTTTTTTTAGGGATTTTATATCAATGGGGAGAGGATCACCATGCTCTTTAGATGATTCGATGATTTTTTTTGCCACATCTTGAGCAATCTCCATTGTTTCGGCAATAGTTCTCCCCTGAGCAACTAACCCCTGAATGGTATCACTCGTTGCTAAAAACCCTCCTTTTTCAAGTGGTTCTATTTTTATTGTTATCAAAAACTCTGACATTCCTTTTCTCCGTTTTTTATAATAATCATTAAGAAATAATCGGTCAATGAATTATTTAAACATTTACTCATTTAAGCAAAAAGATAATAGGCTGAGTGCTTCATCGTCCTGCAAAAGCGTAACTTCTCGCGATGACAACTCATAGCTATGCCAGATGAGAATTGACAGAGCTCTTTCAGTGTGGTAATTGGAATTCTGCATTGAGAAGAGGGCGGAATGTTGGCGAATAATAAAAAAAGCAAAGCCATTCAAGCTCCTTCTTTTCTTGCCTTCGACATAGGCGCTGATAGCGGCAGAGCCATACTCGGCCGGCTCGATGAGCGGCGATTAAAAATTAAAGAGCTGAGCCGCTTCGCCAACGGCATGGTCTTCATCCTCGGACATTGGCAGTGGAACATCTACCGCATTTTCGAGGAAGTGAAGAAGGGGATGAAGCTCTGCGCCGCAGAAGCAGACGCCTGGCCGCAGAGTGTTGCCTTTGATACCTGGGGAGTCGACTTCGCTCTGCTTGGCCGCGACGGCTCATTCCTCGGCCTTCCTTATGCCTACCGTGATTCGCGCACCGAGGGAGCGATGGAAGAATTTTTCAAGAAGGTTCCTCGGCATCGCGTCTACGAATTGACAGGAATACAATTCTTGCAGTTCAACTCTCTTTTTCAGCTCTTCTCGATGAAGAGGGATAATTCGCCGCTTCTGGATTCTGCCTCTGACCTCCTCTTCATGCCCGATATATTCAATTACCTCTTCACAAAAGAGAAGAGGACGGAATTCACCTATGCCACAACCTCACAGCTTTACAATCCCAGAAAAAAAGATTGGAGCGAAGAGCTTTTCGCTGCGCTCGGCGTTTCAAAGTCCATCATGCAGAAGATTGTGCCTTCCGGAACAGTCATCGGCACCTTGGATAAATCTATTTCGCGTGAGACAGGAATAGGCGATACGCCGGTCATCGCCGTTGCTTCGCATGACACCGGCTCTGCGGTTGGCGCAGTTCCTGCTGAGGGAGAAGACTGGGCCTACATCAGCTCCGGGACGTGGTCTTTGATGGGAGTAGAGACAAAAGAGCCTATCATCAACGAGCAGGCGCTTAAGCTGAATTTCACCAACGAGGGTGGGGTCAGAGGAACGTTCCGCTTCCTGAAAAATATCACAGGCTTCTGGCTTCTCCAGGAGTGCCGTCGGGCCTGGGCCAAAGAACGGCTGCTCAGCTATGATGAGCTGACAGAGATGGCAACTTCTGCTCCGCCGTTCAAGTCGCTCATCGAGCCTGACTGGCTCGGGTTCTTGAACCCGCCTGATATGCCTGAAGCCATCCGTCAATTCTGCCGGAAAACAAAGCAGAAGGCGCCTGATTCTCTGGCAGAGTTTGTTCGCTGCATTCTGGAGAGTCTTGCCCTGAAATATCGCCTTACGCTCGACCAGTTAAATAAAGTTTATTCCCATCCTATTCGCCGCATCCATATTATCGGCGGAGGAGCAAAGAACCGGCTTCTCAACCAGTTCACGGCCAATGCCACCGCTCTTCCGGTCGTCTCCGGTCCGGTTGAGGCCACAGCTATCGGGAATATCTTGGTCCAGGCACTCACCCTGGGATATTTCTCTTCGCATGCAGAAATACGCCAAGTCATCGGCCAGTCTTTTGAGCTTGAGCGATTCGAGCCTCAGCAGACCAAAGAATGGGATTCAGCCTACAAGCATTTCAAGGAACTGCAAAATTTAATATAGACAATAGATACAATAAATGTTTTAAACCGTCTTGGTGAGTGATGTGAACAACCGTGGCCATCATCCTGTCATTGCGAACGTCGAAGGGAGCGAACAATCTCTTTATTTTATGAGATTGCCACGCCCTTCGGGACCGCAACGACGATGTGAAAGTATAAGGAGGCGAGATGGTCAATACAAAAAAGATTGAAAAAGCATATAAAGCGGCTGATGAGCTCTACTCCAAGCTTGGGGTCGATGCGGATAAAGCCATAAAAACATTGGAAAGCATTTCTCTCTCACTCCACTGCTGGCAGGGAGATGATGTCAGCGGCTTTGAAAAGCCAGGAGCCAGGCTTGAAGGCGGAGGCCTTCAGGTCACAGGCAGCTATCCAGGCAAGGCAAGGACAGTCGATGAGCTGCGCCTGGATTTGAAAAAAGCCTACTCCCTGATTCCTGGCCATCACCGCCTGAACCTCCACGCCATTTATGGTGAATTCAAAGGAAAGCCTGTGGATAGAGATGAGATTGGGCCTGAGCATTTTAAGGGCTGGGTCGAATGGGCGAAGTCCTGAAAAACTCAAACTTGACTTTAACGCCACCTGCTTCTCCCATCCCAAGGCAGATTCGGGTTTTACGCTGAGCAGCAAGGATAAAAAGATTCGCGAATTCTGGATTGCGCATCTCCGCTGCTGCCGGGAGATAAGCGCCTTTATGGGAAGAGAGCTGCGGAGTCCCTGTATCCATAACCTCTGGATACCTGACGGCTCAAAAGACATGCCGTTCGACCGCTGGACGCACAGGGCTCTTCTCAAAGAAGCGCTGGATACGATCTATGAGATAAAACACAGCCCCAAAGAGATGAAGGATTCTGTAGAAAGCAAGCTCTTCGGCATCGGCAGCGAGTCCTATGTTGTCGGCTCCCACGAGTTCTACATGGGATATGCAATTTCAAAAAAGATCATGCTCTGCCTCGACCTTGGGCATTTTCATCCCACAGAATCTGTCGCAGACAAAATATCAGCGATCTTGCAATTTTCTTCGGAGCTTCTCCTTCACTTCAGCCGAGGTGTCAGATGGGACAGCGACCATGTTGTCATCCTCAATGATGAGTTGAAGGCCGTCTGTGAAGAGATTGTCAGAAGCGGTGCGCTGGAACGTGTCCACATCGCCCTTGATTTTTTTGATGCCAGCCTGAACCGTGTTGGCGCTTGGGTCATCGGGGCGCGAGCTGTTTTAAAGGGAATTCTTTTGGCTCTTCTGGAGCCAAGGCAAAGGCTTAAAGACTCTGAAGACAGGGGCGATTTCTTTTCCCGCCTGGCCTTCATGGAGGAAGCAAAGACCATGCCTTTTGGAGCTGTCTGGGATTTCTATTGTTTGAAGAATGATGTCCCTTCAGAAGAGTTGTGGGTTGAGGAAATCAAACGCTATGAAGCCGAGGTGACTTCCAAGCGCAAATAAAAAATGAAAATATCAGCGCCAAAGGATTTAAGATGCGAATATTTGAGAAATCCTTTGGGCATTGATATCCGTCAGCCCCTTTTTTCCTGGGTCGTAGAGCACAAGGGCAGAGGACAGAGTCAGAAAGCCTATCAAATCATCGTCTCCTCGGATTCAGAGCTTGCCCTGAAGCGAATCGGAGACCAATGGGACAGCGGCAAGGTCAAGTCCGAGATGACATTTAATGCGGTTTATTCGGGAAAGCCGCTCAAGAGTTGCAGGCGATACTTCTGGCAGGTTAGATGGTGGGATAAGGATGGGAATGCAAGTCCTTTCAGCGAAACCGCATTTTTTGAGATGGGTTTTCTCAAGCAGAGCGAGTGGAAGGCAAAGTGGATCAGCAAAAAAGACTGTGAAGAGTTCAGCTCCAAAGGAACAATTTTTCAAGGGAAATATATGGGAAAATACATCCACAGCCGGACTCTTTATTTGAGAAAAGAGTTCGAAGCGAAGCAAGAAGTGCAGAGAGCCAGAGCCTATGTCTGCGGCCTTGGCTTTTATGAGATGCGCCTTAACGGCCAGAAAGTAGGGGACCGCGTCCTTGACCCGGCGCAGACGGATTACAAAAAAATCGCTCTCTATTCCACCTACGATATAGCCGGCCAAATAAAGAGAAAAAATGCAATTGGCGTGATTTTGGGAAATGGGCGGCACATAAAAAATTATGGCTATGGCCACCCGAAGTTAATCCTTCAGATTATGATTGAATACAAGAGCGGCGCCAAAGAGACAATCGTCTCTGATGGGACGTGGAAGGTTTCCTACGGCCCGCTGGCCAAGGACGGTCTCTACTTTGGAGAAAGGTATGATGCCAGGCTCGAGCGACCAGGGTGGGATGAGCCTGACTTCGATGATCTGAAATGGCGCCGAGTATCTGCGGTCAAAGGTCCGGAGCTTCATTCTCAGCTGGTCCAGCCTATCCGGGTGATAAAGATGCTCAAGGCCAAAAGATTATACAGCCCGAGCCCGGGCATTTACATCTACGACTTTGGACAGAATTTTGCCGGATGGGCAAAACTCTTTGTCCGCGGGCCGCGCGGGACAAAGGTGAGTTTAAGGCATGCCGAGCTTATCCATGAAGACGGCACGCTGAACACAGCCCCAAACCAGAATGCAGAGGCAAGCGATGTCTATATCCTGAAAGGTGCCGGTCCAGAGGTCTATGAGCCAAGGTTCACCTATCACGGCTTCCGCTACGTAGAGGTCTCGGGTTTTCCAGGAGTTCCCAGCTTGGAGAATGTCCAGGGCTGTGTCGTCCACACCGATGTCGAAGATGTCAGCGATTTCTTCTGCTCCAACGAGCTTCTCAACACAATTCACCATAATGTCGTCTGGGGCGAGCTTTCAAACCTGATGAGCATTCCGACCGACTGTCCCCAAAGAGACGAAAGATACGGCTGGCTCGGCGATGCTCATCTTTCAGCAGAAGAGGCTGTCTTCAACTTTGATATGGCAGCCTTTTACACAAAGTTTCTGAAAGATATCCAGCTCGCACAGAATGAGGACGGAAGTTTGCCGGATACAGTGCCTCTTTACCTGGGCCGTTTGTATCCGGCAGACCCTGCCTGGGGAAGCGCTTATATGACTCTCGCCTGGCTCGTCTTCAGCTTTTATGGAGATAAAAGGATTCTCGAAGAGCATTACTCTTCGTTGAAAAAATATATCGAATTCCTCAGGTCAAATGCCGAAGGAAATATCTTGAAGAAGCTGGGAAAGTATGGCGACTGGTGCCCTCCAGGAAGCGTAGTTCCCAAGAGGACTCCAGTGGAGCTGACAGCGAGCTGGTATTATTATCATGACCTACTCTTGCTGGTCAGGATTTCAAAGATTCTCGGCAAAAAGAATGACGCGGGGCGATATTCGAAGCTTGCTGAGAAAGTCAAAGAGGCATTCAATAAAAATTATCTGGAAGATGACCATTACCGGGCGCAGCAAATGAGCCCGGTCGAGAGAAGTCCGAGCCAAACCTCCAATATCCTTCCTCTTTATCTTGATATGGTGCCAAAAGAGAAGAGAGAAAAAATCCTGCAAATCCTTCTCCAGAGCATCATCCAGCAGCACGATTATCATCTTGACACAGGAATCCTCGGAACAAGATATATCCTTGATGTCCTTAGCGATAATGGCTACGGCGATGTTGCCTACAGGATTGTCAACCAGCGAAGCTATCCGGGCTGGGGGTATATGGTCGATGAGGGAGCGACAACGCTCTGGGAAAGGTGGGAGAAGATAACAGGCGGCGGCATGAACTCCCACAACCATATTATGTTCGGCAGCGTTGATGCCTGGTTCTACAGAGTGATTGCAGGAATATCGAGTCTGTCTCCAGGATGGAAAAGAATCCGCATCAGGCCGCCAATTCTCGATGGACTCGATTATGCCACGGCAAGAGTGAGGACAATAAGGGGAGAGGCTCGTGTCTCGTGGCAGAAAAAGAAAGGTTCTTTTGAATTAATGGCTCTCATCCCTGTGGGAAGCGAAGGAGAGATATATATTCCTGTCATGAGTGAAAAATGCATCGTCAAAGAAAACAAAAAGATTCTCTGGGAAAAGGGAGCTTTGAGAAAAGCAGGCGGAACAGACCTTTTATTCTCCGGCCGAAAAGGAAAATATCTTGTCTTCAAAACCGGAAGCGGGGACTATATCTTCAATATCGAATGGTAAAATGAATAGTCCTTTCTTTGACAGAGGTCGATTCAACTCATAGAAAATTGCTATTGGGCATGAAAAAGAGAAGCGTCTTCAGTCAGAAAAAACTCAATTCAGTTTTGATCAAGCCTGCAGGGCCAGACTGCAATCTGGCCTGCGAATATTGTTTTTATTTGGAAAAGAAAAAGCTTTTTTCAGAGTCCAGGATTCACCGCATGAGCGAGGATATCCTGGAAGAGACAGTCAGACAGATGATGTCCCAGCCCATTCCCCACCTCTCTTTCGGCTGGCAGGGCGGAGAGCCGACTTTGATGGGATTGAGTTTTTTTGAAAAAGCAGTTGAGCTGCAAAAGAAATATGGCCAGGGAAAATCGGTGGGAAACGGTCTCCAGACAAACGGAATCTTGATTGATAAAAACTGGGCAAAGTTTCTGCGAGAATATAACTTCTTGGTCGGCTTATCTCTTGATGGGCCTGAGCATATCCACAACCGCTACCGGCGGCTGGGCAGCGGTGCAGGCTCATGGAGCAAAATCTGCGACCGAGCCAAATTGATGCTTGATGAAGGCGTGGCGACCAACGCCCTTATCGTCGTCAACGATTACTCGGTCCGGTTCCCGGAAGAAATTTACAGCTTCCTTAATGAAATTGGCTTGAGCCACATGCAGTTTATTCCTTGTGTGGAAACCGACCCTGAAGATCAATCACAGGCAGCCCCCTTTTCGGTTTCTTCTGAGAAGTACGGAGAATTCCTCTGCAGGCTTTTTGACCTCTGGCTTTCGGGTTTTAAAGAAGGCCGTCCTGAGACATCCATTCGTTTTTTTGACTCTCTTTTTTATGTCTATGTCGGGTTAGTTCCCCCTGAGTGCACCTTATTGAAGGAATGCGGAACCTATCTTGTCGTCGAACACAACGGCGATGTCTATTCCTGTGATTTTTTCGTTGAGCCCGAATGGAAATTAGGGAATATCATGAACGGTGGGTTGATTCATATGCTGAATTCCGAGCTCCAGAGAAAATTCGGCAGACTAAAATCCAATCTTCCCCAGGCCTGCAGGGAATGTCCATGGCTGAGATATTGTCAGGGCGGCTGCACAAAAGACCGCATCAGGGACGCCAGGGACCAAAACCTGAATCATTTCTGCGGAGCTTTTAAGAAGTTTTTTGAGCACGCCGATGGATATTTAAAGAATCTTGCCGAAGATTGGAATAGAAGCCAATGAACTTATATTGGTTCACATCTTGGGGCGAAGTGAGTATAATTTCCGTCTTCTTGATTTATTCTTAAGCCGCGAAGATGAAAAAATCGAATGAAGTGAATGAAACCGTGAGAGAAGTTCTGGAAAGAATCTCATTTTGCGTAGTAAGGGGAAAGGTCGATATCAGCTCTCCCCATCCTCCTGAGATGAAGGGTCAAGACGGCGCTGATGAGCTGGCAAAGAAAGCCCTGGAGTCAGGAGTTCCTCCAGGAGAAATCCTGGCCAGAGGTCTAATTGCAGGGATGCAAAAAGTGGGAGAGAAATTCCGCGAAGGCGAAATCTATCTTCCTGATGTTTTGATGTCTGCCAAGGCGCTGACCTCGGCCATGAAACATCTCAGGCCCTATTTTCAATCAGGAGAGGTCAAACACAAGGGTAAGATTGTGATGGGAACAGTTGCCGGAGATTTGCACGACATCGGCAAGAAAATCGCTGCCATGTTTTTCGAAGGCGGAGGCTGGGAGGTTATCGACCTCGGTGTCGATGTCTCTGCGGATAAATTCATTCAGGCGGTTAAAAAGCACAGGCCCCTTGCTGTCGGACTCAGCGCCCTTTTGACCACGACCATGGTCAGCATGGAAAGCATCACCAGGGAGATTAAAGCAAAAATTCCAGAGGTGAAGGTCATCATCGGCGGCGCTCCTGTAACTCAGGATTTTGCAGAAAAGATCGGGGCAGACGCTTATTCTCCCGACCCGCAGGGCGCCCTGGATTATATGAACTCTGCCTGATAAAAGGGGAACGGTCGCCTTTTTTCCAATTGATACGAGATGCAGTTCGTTTCTTGCTTGGCCTAGTTTTTTCTATGACCTACGAGAATACAGAGGCAAAGGTTTAAATCAGGCCAAATGATGGGAGAACAACCGGAAAAATCAACAGGCCTGTTTGACACACAATTTTTAAATTGTTATGCTTTGAACAATTTAGGATAAAGGTTGGCCATGCCGAATCCATGCCCCAAATGCGGTTTTGAAAATCCCGACGATACCCTTTATTGCGGCAAGTGCGGGATAAATCTTTCTTCGAGCAAAGGTGTCAGCATCCCCTTCACAGAGACTTTGGAAACGGCCCGGGAAGAGCTCACAACAGGTTCGACCTTTGCCGGCCGCTACCAGATCGTCGAAGAGCTTGGCCAGGGTGGAATGGGAAAGGTCTATAAAGCCTATGATAAAGAGATTGATGCTAAGATTGCCCTGAAGCTCATCAAGCCCGAGATCACCGCTGAAAAGAGCACAATCGAGCGCTTTCGGAACGAACTCAAGATTGCCCGAGATATCTCCCACAAGAACATCTGCCGCATGTACGACTTGGGCCGGGAAGGAAACAATTACTTCATCACCATGGAATATGTTTCTGGCGAAGACTTGAAAAACATGATCCGGATGTCAGGCCAGTTGAGCGTGGGGACAGCAGTGAGCATTGCCAAGCAGGTCTGCGAGGGACTGGCCGAAGCTCATAGCCGGGGTGTTATTCATCGAGACCTAAAGCCTTCGAACGTAATGATCGACAGGAACGCTAATGTCAGGATTATGGATTTTGGGGTCGCGCGCTCGATCAAGAGCAAGGGGATTACCGACGCTGGCGTGATGATCGGGACACCTGAGTACATGAGCCCGGAGCAGGTGGAAGGCAAGGAAGTCGACCAGCGTTCGGACATCTATTCCCTCGGCATCATGCTCTACGAAATGCTGACCGGCCGGGTGCCGTTCGAAGGAGACACGCCGTTCACGGTCGGAATAAAGCATAAGAGCGAGATTCCCAAAAATCCCAAGGAAATCAATCCCAATATTCCAGATGACCTCTGCCGTCTGACCTTGCGTTGCCTGGAAAAAGAAAAGGAGAAACGCTATCAAAACGCTAATGAGCTCCGCTCCGAGCTCGAAAGAATCGAAAAAGGCATTCCGACGACCGAGCGTGCCATCCCCAGGCCAAAGCCGTTGACTTCCAAAGAGATCACCATTCAATTTAAAGTCAAGAAGCTCTTATTTCCAGCTCTCATCGCCATCGTTTTCATTGCAGGAGCCATCGCTCTTTGGCAGATTCTTTCCAGCAGGAAACCTATTCCCGTTCCGTCTGATAAACCTTCCTTGGCCGTAGTTTATTTTGAAAATATATCCGGCGACCCGTCGCTCGACGACTGGAAGACAGGACTTCCGGAATTGATCATCACCGATTTGTCCCAGTCTAGATTCCTCAACGTGCTCGGCGGAGACAGGATATTCGGCATTCTTAAAAAGCTAAATCTTCTCGAAGCCACGAAATATTCTACAGAAGACCTTACCAACGTGGCCAGAGAAGGAGGAGTCCAGTACGTCTTGAGCGGAGGCCTGATGAAGGCCGGGCCGAAGATCATCCTCACTGCAAGGCTCCAAAAGCCAGATAAAGGAGAAGTGTTGGATACAAAAAAGATGGAATGCAGCGCAGAAGAAGAAATCCCGGCCAAAGTCGATGAGCTGACACGATTGATCAAGACGGACCTAAACCTGACTCCACGGCAGATCACAGGAGACATAGACAAAACCGTCGGTCAGATTACAACAGGGTCTCCTGAAGCTTTCAAATATTACAGCGAGGCCAGGAAGCTTCATTACGGAGATGAATACCGCAAGGCGATTCCGCTCTATGAAAAGGCCGTCGCCTTAGATCCTGATTTTGCCATGGCTTACAGGGGATTGTCCGCCTGCTATAGAAACCTGGGATATCGTGAGAAAGAGAAAGAGTATAACCAAAAGTCTTTAGCCTCGAGCGACCACGCCTCAGACCGGGAGCGGTTACTGATTCAGGGACAGTTCTACAGCCAATCTGAAAATACATACGACAAAGCTATAGCTGCTTTCAATCAACTGCTCAAACTCTATCCCAGCGATTCGATTGCCTTGAATCACCTGGGGATTATTTATTATGCCCTGGAAGAATGGGAGGAAGCAGAAGCGAAGTATATGGAGTGCCTTAAGGTTCAGAAAGACATTCTGAATACCCAAAACTTGGCCCAAGAGTATCAGGCCTTGGGACGTTATGACCAGGCCAGCAAGGTTCTTGAAGATTATATTCAAACGGTTTCTGACAGTGCGAGAGTCCGCATTTATTTAGCCCGGAATTTCATTTATCAAGGACAGTATGAAAGCGCTTTGAACGAGGCTGATCAAGCGTTCCTGCTATCCCCGGAGCTCATCGAAACATACCTTCTTAAAGGCGATATCTATCATCTCCAGGGAAATTTCGAAGTGGCTGAAAAAGAATACCGGCAAATCCTTGAAAAAGGGGCCAAGTCATATCACTTTGGAGCCAGATTCAGACTGGCGGTTTTATACCTCGCGCAGGGCCGATTCGAGAAAGCTAAAGAGGAGGTCGGGCAAGCAATCAGCATAGCAGATGAACTGAAGAATGTGGCGTTCAAAGCAAACGCTAACGCCTATGGCAGTTATATGGATTTAAAATCAGGAAACCTGAGCCAATCCTTGGAAGAGATAAAGAGTGCCATAAAAGTCTTTAGGGATTTG
>CAZGMN010000010.1:0-28798 GCA_964526905.1 uncultured Eubacteriales bacterium | reverse complement strand
ATTGTAGGCTTAAGATATATGTTTTAGTTTGAAGAGTGCTGTTCCCCTTTCATTTAAGAATCAGAAACCAATATCGTTAAAGTTTCATGCATAGCTCCAAAGCGTATTAATTAATTTTACGATTCACTGGTTTGGGGACAAAGTAATTAGGTGGAAGGCATAAGGCTTGGCAATCAACCCACCCTGGGAAGAGCCCTTCTAAATTCAGAGGCATGCCTTTACTCTCTTTCTCCCTCCGCTTGACAAGGCGCAAATATTCGGTTATAAACTCCATCTTGCCGTAAGGAGGTGAATATTCTTGGCGTTTGTCATTGTTGAAGAAGGTGAATCGATTGAAAGCGCTCTCAAAAGATTCAAAAGAAGGGTCCAGCAGGAAGCAATCATCAAGGAGATTAAAAAGCATTCTGTCTACTACAAGCCAGGTGAGAGAAAGAGGATGAAACAGGCTCAAGCCCGGAAGAGGATGAGAAGGCGCATCAAGAGAGAAAGAGAAATAGAGTATTAAGATTTTAGCTTGCCTTTAATAGGATTGCCATTTAAACATAAAAAATTCTTTTTCACCAAGTAGCAAGAGTGATATCCACCCAGCAATACTCGTCAAAAAGAAAGCCTCCTTGGCTGAAAGTCAAATTTCCTTCTGACCAGAACTTTTTCTATGTCTCCGCCATCCTGAAAAGGGAAAATTTAAACACCATCTGCCGCAGCGCAAAATGCCCCAATATCTCCGAGTGCTGGGCGCAGAAAACGGCCACTTTCATGATTCTCGGCGCGACCTGCACCCGCGGCTGCGCCTTCTGCGCGGTCAAAAAGGGAATTCCGTGTCCTCCCTCTGCCCAGGAACCTTGGCATGTGGCTGAGGCCGTCTCTCTTCTTGGCCTTCGCTATGCTGTTGTCACTTCGGTCACACGGGATGATTTGCCGGACGGCGGCGCTTCTCTCTTCGCCGAGACAATCAGAGCTATAAAAGAGAGAACGCCGGGAATACGGGTCGAAGTTTTGATACCGGATTTCAAGGGCGCGGAGGAAGCCCTTAAGGAAGTTCTTGGCGCCAATCCGGATGTCCTGGGCCATAATTTAGAGACGACAGAGTCCGTGTATCCTGGCATCAACAGGCCAAAAGAGAATTATCAACGGTCGCTCTCTGTCCTGCGAAAAGCCAAGGAATTGGGTGCTATGACCAAATCAGGTATTATGGTGGGCCTGGGGGAGAAGGAAGAAGAAGTCATCCGGACCTTCTCTGAGTTGAGAAGCGTCGGCTGCGACCTGCTGACCATTGGCCAATACCTTCAGCCCTCCACGGCTCAGGTCCCGGTCCAAAAATACTATTCGCCTGCCGAGTTCGAGCATTTTAGAGAAATTGCTCTGGATTCCGGCTTCAGAAACCTCCAATCAGGGCCGCTGGTCAGAAGCTCTTACAAAGCCCTTGAAATGTATGATACTCTACAAGAAGCTAAAGGAAGATAAGAATGCAGTATTTAGTTTTCACTGACATCCACGGAAACCTGGAAGCCTTCCTTGCTGTCCTCAGATTTATCCAGAAAAGGAAGATTGACCATTATATTTTTCTGGGCGACATAGTCGGATACGGAGCTTCTCCTAACGAAATCATCCAGAAGATTCAAACTCTTAAGCCCCTTTCCATTATCCGCGGAAACCACGATAAGGCTGTCTGCGGACTTGATTCCATCCAGACTTTCAATCCTATAGCCGCCTCAGCCATTCACTGGTCAAGGGAACACATTCTGAAAAAAAATATGGACTTTCTCTGCAGCCTGCAAAAAGGCCCGATCATCATCCACGACCACATCATGCTCTGCCATGGCGCTCCTTTTGATGAAGACCATTATATCTTCGGCGAATTCGACGCGGCAGAAGCTTTCACCCATATCACCGCACCCCTCTGCTTCTTCGGCCATACCCACTTTCCCTTCATCTACATCGAAAAGGATAATCGGGTGGATGGGACCTTTCTTCAGGAAAATTCATGGGAGATAAAGCTGGAGAAAGGCGTGAAATACCTGATAAATCCCGGCTCGGTTGGCCAGCCACGGGATAGAAACAGCCGGGCGGCATTCGCCACCTATGATTCCGACGCAAGAAGAATCAAGTTCTTCCGAATTGAATATGACATCGCAGAGGCTCAGAGAAAAATCCGCGCCGCAGGCTTGCCCCCTGCCCTGGCGGAAAGACTGGCCCTGGGCATCTAGCAAAGCTCATGGTCTACACCATCGTCAATTTGCCCATCGGCCGAATCTTCCTTGCCAAGAGAGAAAAGGGGCTCAGCTTCGCCACCCTCATCAAGAATAAAAGGAATTTGGGAAAGATTCTTGATTTCTTCAAGGAGAGGGGCATCACCCTCCAACTCGACAAAAAGAGATTCCAGGAAGAAACAAAACTTTTCAACCGATATTTCAAGGGAAAGAAAGAAGATTTTGCCTCCCTTCATCCCGACTTCGTATCAGGGACTCCGCACCAAAAAAGAGTCTGGCTGGCGACGAGGAAGATTCCCTATGCAAAGACAGCAAGCTACAAATCGCTTGCCAAAAAATTAAATCACAGAGGCTACAGGAGCATCGGCCAGGCTCTCTCCCAAAATCCGCTGGCTATTGTCATTCCCTGCCACAGGGTTCTCCGCTCAGACGGAAGCCTTGGAGGATTCTCAGCCGGGCTCAAACTCAAAGAATTCCTGCTCCATCTGGAAAAGGGCGGCGCTCAGCTCTAAATCTTCGGATTGGCATAACAATAAAGGCAGCCGTGAGCGCAGACCTGCGTGTAGCTTCCGATATCAACAGACTCGGTGCAGCCGCACCCGGGCCTCTGGCTTCTGTCTTTTTTTGTCGAGGCTGGCTCTTGGCTGGGGTGGAGCTCCTGCAGCTTCGAGCCGTCAATACAGGCTGAGGGCTGGATTCCGGGGACTTGTGAAAGAAAATTCTGAGTGCAGGAAAAAAGATTCAGATTCCAATGCCGCCCAATTTGAGCAAGAAAAAGAGCGGCCTCTTTTTTTTCTTCTGGCGAGGGGTCAAGATAAGAGAATCCGTATTTTTTCGAACGCTTCACGGCTTTGCCGTACCACTGAGCAAAGCTGAACCTTATGTCTTTAATTCCCCTCCGGCTGAGCTCCGGAGCTAAATTTTCAAAAAAATAAATGTTCGTTCTCTGCTTGCCGTCCTCTTTCCAGTAGAGCACGGGGTCAAAGCGAACGGATATCCTTTCTGGAATCCCGGCCAATTTTATCAGACTATCCAGTTGACCCATCGTCTCGGCCGGCGGCGGAACATTTCTCTCTATGTAGCTTCCCCCCAGTCCGGTAATGGTGAAGTGAAGATAAAGCTGGCCATATTTCTTAAGACGGGAGCGCAGTTCACTCTTGTTTTCGATGAGATTTGAAAAGTTTTTTGACCAGAGGACAAAAGTGTGGACATCTTCAGGATTCAAATCGACGGTGTAGCTATAGCCGGCAGGCCCGTGAACCTTTGCCTTCTCCTCCTTGACAGCCGATGAGAGCCATTCTGGAAAAAAGGCAACAAGGTCTGTCCTTCGCGAGGCGCTGATGACCTTTCTCATTTCTTCTTGACAGCTTCAGTGATTGAATTTAGTATTTTAGCCAACAAGAAAGTATCTGGCAATGTCCGTCTTAAGAACAGAATATTTAGCAAAAAGCTTCGACCGCCGGCTCGTGGTCAAAGGAGTGAATATCGAGATACATACAGGTGAAATCATCGGGCTTCTCGGAAGAAATGGAGCCGGAAAGACGACATCCTTCCAGATGATTGCCGGCCTGCTTAAGCCCGACAGTGGAAATATCTATATCGACGATAAAGATATCTCTCGCTATCCGAGCTATCTCAGGGCTGAGGCGGGCATCACCTATCTTCCTCAGGAACATTCTGTCTTTCTCAAAGCGTCGGTGATGGATAACCTGAAGCTAATTCTCGAGCTCCAACCGCTCAGGAAAAAGGAGAGGGAAAAAATTGCCAGGCAGCTTCTTCAGGAATTGGGGCTCCTTGACCTGGCCAAACAAGCCGCACACAGCCTGTCGGGCGGGGAGAGGAGAAAACTGGAAATCTGCCGTTCGCTGGTCATCAAGCCCAAGTTCCTCCTTCTCGACGAGCCTTTCACTGGGATCGACCCTCTGACCATCATCGAACTGCAGAAAATTTTATTGAACCTGAAGGCCAAAGACATAGGCATCATTATCTCTGACCAAAATGTCCGCGACACTTTTAAAATCGCAGATAGGGCTTACATCATCGACGACGGTGAAATTCTAATCGAGGGCGCGCCTCGGATGATTTCTTCCGACGAAAGGGCCAGAGAAAAATTTCTTGGAAAAAATTTCGAATTCGGCGGAGAAATCAGGGCTTACTCTTCTCTGGAAAAGATGAGGTCACCCAGCGTCTCGCCCAGCAGCAGCATGAAGAAGGAAAAATAAACCACGAGGAGCACAAGATAAAAAGCGAGAGAAGGAAGGGCTGAGACTAAAATTAGCTTGAAGAGCGAAACTTCCATCAGCCGCGAGGCAAGCCAGATGGAAATAATCCATAAAACCGCCATGGAAAGCAAGTCAAAGGCTCTTGATTTTAGCCAGATAGATAACCGCGAAGGGGCTTGTTTTTTCACCTCCCCTTCTTGTTCAATTTCCCCTTCAAAGGGAAGGCCGACTTCCTCCACCCTCTTTCTGAGCTCAGGCTCTTTTTGAGAGAGAGGAGGCTCCTCTTCTATGACTTCTTCCTCCACCTCTTCTTCTGCCTCTTGAAGCTCTCTCCCCAGCTCGGGGGCTGCCTCTTTCTCCTCCTCAACCTCAACTTTGAGGGAAGTGCCCTTTTGCACTCTTTCTGCCCAGGGAGGGAGCTTTTCTCCAATCTCTGCCGTTCCCTTTGAAATTTTTTCTGGAGCCGGAGGCGCTCCTTCTTCACGAGTTCCGGCTTTCTCGGCTCTCTCCTTCTTCACAGATTCCAGGAATCTATCAAACTCTTCTGTTCCTGTTTTTTCGGCATCCGGCATCTCCTCAGCCATTGCGGCCTTGAAGCCTGTCTTGAGTTTCTCCTCTATCTCCTTTCTGATGAAAAGCTGCTCATCGGTATCAACTCTGCCGGGGGTTTCATGGGGAATTTTTTCCTCTAACGATTCAGGAACGCCTTCTTTTTCTTGAGGAGCCGGAGGCGCTCCTTCCCTCGGAGAAGGAGTTTTCGCCGCTTCTTCTCTGAGAGATGCAAGAAACCTCTCAATGTCTTCTTTCTCTCTTGTTTTCGCGTCGGGGATTTGGTCCAGCTCTTCGGTCTTAAATTCCATTTCTCCGCTTTTGGGCGGAGCTTCTCTTTTTATTTCTTCTTCTTTCTCTTCTTTTTCCGTTTCTAATGGAACCTCCCGAACCTCTTCCACTTTCTCCGGAGGTCTTGAAGGTATGTCCTCTAAAGTCTCTGCAGCTTTTCCCTTTGCTCTTTTAGCTCTATCCTTCTTTAAGGACTCGAGGAATTCCTCAATCTCTTTCTTTTCCGTTTCTTCACTATCAGCCGCTTTTTCCTGCCCCCCTTCCTCGGGTTCCATCTCTTCCTCTTCCTTTTCTTCTTCCTGGGAGCCTCCCTCATCCGCTTCAGCTTCCTCGGGCTGTTCTGACGGAAGTTCCTCTTCTTCTGCTATCTTATCTCCAGGAATTTCCTCATCTTTAAATTCATCCTCTGGAAAAAGAAGGCGGGTTCCGCAATTGGAACAGAAGCCGGAATCCTCTTCAACAATTGCCTTGCAGTAAGGACAGCGTTTGATGGCCATTAGCCTTATTTATAAGACGAAAAATGGTTATTGTCAATCGAAGTTCGGTTAGCTCAGGTCAGTAGGTTCAAAAACACAGAGGCTTTACACTGCAAGGCGAAGGCAGAGTAGTGATGAAGCCGTGTGAAAGGCTGACGAACCACTCTGCCCGAGTTATTCAAAATATTTTACGTTCTCAGCCACACCCAATATATCGCTTGCCAGTGTGTCCAACAAGATCGTTTCATCCATCACTTTTCGAGTTATATCGAATGAAACATAAGGCTTGAACTCTGGCTGACCGGCCACACGCGGAATGTAAATGCCAAAGGTTATGGTGTCAATCGTTTTATATTTCTTAAATAACTCCTGGATTTTCGGGGCGAGGTCGACGCCAAGCTCTTTGTCGATGTTAGCCGCATCTTTGGGGATAAAACGATAGGAAATCAATATTTGATGATCTGCCTGAGAAGCATCAAAGGCACCGGGCCCGTCAGCCTTTGACATGCCGAATATGGGCGTGATCGTTTCAAAGGAAACGATCTCAATTTTTGCCTTCTTTTCACTCTTGCAGGAACTGACAAATACAAACGTCAAAAAAACCAAGATGATACCAAAAAAGACAAGCATTTCTCTTTTTTTTGTGTTAAGCATCTTTCCTTCTTGCTTGATAACCGTTTCAAGCCGACCCCTATTCGCACCAGACTATTCAATAGGGGCAGACTTAAGACCAAGATCAGGCAGAATCTTCCCTTAAACCTGGGTTGTAAGGAAGATCTGAATGCCCATCTGGGCGATCTGGTCCTGGACCTCTTCGATCTCGTCCTGATGGACGTCCTCTTCGTTGAGGATGGTCTGGAGGAAGTCCCGCGTGGCGTAATCCTTGACATCGCCCGCCAGGATGATGGCCTCGTTGTAAGCCTTGATGGCGTCCTCTTCGGCCTTGTGGTCAAAGGCGAACATTTTGGGCACGTCGGCGCCGATGAAGATTTTTCTGAGCTCGCTGACGATGGGCAGCCCTTCAAGGAAAAGAATGCGGCCGATGAGCTTCTCGGCGTGCTTCATCTCGTCGATGGCCCGCTTCTCGATCTTCTTGTGGAGCTTCTCATAGCCCCAGGCGTCGCACATCTCCGAATGAACCATATACTGGTTAATGGCGGTGAGCTCATCCGCCAGAAGCGAATTGAGTGTGGAGATTAATTTTTTATTTCCTTTCATAAATTCCTCCTTCCTTTATAAGATTAGTAAGTATATAAGAAAATGGACTTTTATGGAAGAAAAATTCTCGCATTCTTCTTGGTCTGATATTCAACTCTCTTCTTTCATAATTCCACCGGACGGCCGCTCCGAATCGACTTAAAAGCGGCATCGATGACTCTCATATTCTTATACAAGTCTTCTCCGCTGTAGCTGGGGAGGTGATTTTTAAGGATGCATTCCCCAAAATGTTCAACCATCCGCCGATACTGATTTGTCGAGGGAATGGTTATCGTCCTGAGTTTATCTCCTTTGATGACAAGAATCGGAACATCCAACATGCCGGTAGAATAGGAACGGGGAAGGGTTATTCTCCCTTCTCTGCCGACGATCTCGAGACAACTCTGGAACTGGCATTCAAAGCTGCAATCCAGGAGCGCAATTCTGTTTCGCGGGAACTCAAGCAGCATGCTTGTCGATAAATCAACTTTAAGGCGGGGATGAAAATGGGCTCTGGCGTAGACGGAAATCGGCTCCTCTCCAAAAACGAGGCGGGCGGCATTGATGGTATAGCAGCCAAGGTCATAGAGAGCTCCTCCGCCCATCTCCGGAGACCAGCGGTAATCTTCTTTGCCTCCGGCGCAGATGATGGTGAAGGAGGAGCGCAAAAAACGAATGCTTCCAATTGCCCCGGACTCAAGCAACTGCAATGCTTTTTTTATTTGGGGATGGAAGCGGTACATGAACGCTTCCATAAGGATTATACCCGCATGGTCGGTTTCGTCTATCATCCGGCGGGCTTCGCTGGAATTCAAAGCGAGAGGTTTTTCACAGAGAACATGTTTCCCCGCCCTGGCCGCTCGGCAAGCCCACACGCCATGCAGATGGTTGGGAAGTGGAATATAGACGGCATCGATATCAGGGTCGTTGAGCAGAGATTGATAATCCTCATAATACTTCTGAAACCCATATCTGCCCGCCCATTCTTGAGCTCTCTTTTTATCGCGGGCGGCGATTCCGTAAAGCGCTCCATTTTTCGCTTCTCGAATGGCAGGAATCAAAGCGCTCTGCGCAATCCGGGCGCAGCCCAAGATTCCCCACGTGACTTTGCTCTTCATTTTTGCTCTCTCCTCTATTTAAAAATCTCTTATATTCTTTTATTTCTTAAAAATTTTTCCTCAAAAGCCTCCATAAGCTTTTATTAAATAAAAATAAAATTCAATTTTAAACAGTCAAAGAAGAGATGAAAACCGCCGCGGACTTGGCCCTAGTCCGTTATCTGCAATTACCGGCTGCCAAATTTATACTTCAATGTGATTCCAAGCTGAGAGGTATTTTTGTCACCCCATGCAAAAAAAGGGCTCATAACCAAATTATGATTGAGAGGTAAATAAGGGTGGACATAAAACCCGGCATCGGAGACTCCAAAGCGGAGGGAACCGTCGTTTTTTAAGCCAAATCCTATTCCGAGCTTGACGACTGGAGATGGAATGGGCCCTGGAAAATGGTCTCCGAGCCTGCCCTCGACAAAAAATTTATCATAAGGCCCGATTCGCAGAGAAACCTGCCAGAGGCTATTGCCGGGGCTTCCGTCAATGAAGAGGTCTCCGGTATGGATACCAACCCCAAAACCAACCCAGCGAGAATCGGCCTGCACATAGGGATTTATGCCTCGAATATGATACGAGCCGCCGTTTTCATCATAGCCGGCATAGGCCCTCAAGCCAAATTCCAATTGTTTAAATTGGTCGGACTTCACTGTCCGCGAGATTCCCAGTCCGCCGACGTGATAGGAATGCACAGGACCGCACGTCTCCTCATATTGTCCAATCATACCGGCAAGGCTGAAGCTATAATAACTGGATTCTGACTTATCGGGAGGATTCTTGGAATCAAAAGAGGAGGCAGCGAAGATTATCGAAGCCGCTATCCCTGTAATCGCAGCCCAGGAGAAAACGTTCTTGGCAAAAGAACGAACGAGTTGAACAATGACGCCCATAAAAGCGGGCAGGGTGATAAAAATTAAAGTCGCCATCTCAAGCGGAGTAAACCACTCCTTACCCATAAAAATAATTATTGAGATGAGGGCGACCGCCATCATATTCTTTTGGAATATATCCTGAGGAGAGAAAGGAGCTTTTGACCGAGCAGAAAAGGCCCGCTCTCTCCAAGTCAGATAGACTGAAGCCGGCAAAACGAAAAGGAGAACTCCCCACTGTGCGGCTTTTAATCCGAAGAGCGCAGAGCCGCCCTCTCTTACAAATTCTTCTACAAACCGAAAACTGCCGTAGGCGATGAGGAAGAAATAGAGTAAGCTTCCCGGCCTTTTCAAGAATTTTTTACAATTCCAGAGGATGGCGGCCAAAGCCAGCAGGAACGCGATTTCATAGAGCTGGGTGGGATGAACGGGCAATGAGGCCGATGCCCCAGGGGTGATGAGCCCTTTGGCCAGGTGTGTATCATAGGCGCATGAATTTTTCGAATAGGCTATGGCCCAGGGAAGAGCTGCAGGCTTCCCAAAACAGCAGCCGCCGAGAAGACAGCCAATGCGGCCGATGGCAAGCCCGATGGGCAGGGCAAAAGCAAAGGCATCGGCAACTGAGTAGCGGATAGCTAATAGGCGTCGAACAAGGAAGACTCCAATGGCTCCGCCAAGAATCCCTCCCAAGAACGATTTCTCCGGGGTAAAGGGAATGTGTCCCTGGCTTAATGCGGCCTGCCACTCTCCCCCTGATATAAACAGCAGTTTAGAGCCAATAACACCCCATACTGCACACCAGGCCACGACTATGAACCAGGGAAGCAGAGGCCATTTTCGGCGGTAACCCTCATAGAGAGCGATCAGGCATCCGACAAGGAAAGCTGCCAGATAAAATAATGAGTAGCAGCTCCCCCAAACATCGCTGGGAACCGTAAATAAGGGGGCCATTCCTTCCTCCCAAAATCTCATTCATGCTTATTTGTCTTATTTTAGCTGATTTTACTTTATTTAATAAATATCCTTTTTTATTCACCAAATTTTCCCTTAAAATTTTAATCTCTTTTCAACCAGAAATCATCGGACAGGGAATGAAGCGGAATATCTTTCACTGCAGGCGAAGCTTTCTAATATAAACGCAATAATAAAAGTGTCATCAAAAAATTATTTGACTTAATCCTCTCAGAACTTAAGGATTTCCCTTGGAGAGAGGTCAATTCTTCAAGGCATGGTCTGCTTTTACCTCTTGGCCAGACCAGATTTTTTTGCCTGTCCAGTCCGCAGCCGGGCTCTTCCAGAAAATATCGTCTGCAGGAAGTCCGAGGGCAAGAAGTCCTGCGCTGCAGAGATAAAGACTTCCGGTCGAGATATATCCTTCCGCGATAGAAGGTTGGTGGCCGCAAAAGCCAATCCTGAGCCAGCCATTCTCATCGAATGTTCCCGGAGCTTCAGTC
This sequence comes from uncultured Eubacteriales bacterium, assembly GCA_964526905.1. Lineage (GTDB taxonomy): Bacteria > Acidobacteriota > Aminicenantia > Aminicenantales > Aminicenantaceae > CAZGMN01. The sequence continues at coordinate 18,421 of CAZGMN010000010.1, read as the reverse complement.
ATTCTGCGGATGACGGCTGTCAGGGCGCAGCGGACCTGAGCAGGCTGAATCTCCTCAGGAAGCTCATGCATCAGCGCCATCTGCGAGAGGAGCTGAAAGGCACCGAAGCGATAAGCCAAAGACCGGCCTAAGGGAGGGAAAGTCCCTTCTGGCGAGACAAGACGTTCTTGGACTGCGGCATAGCGCCTGGCCCTAACCATTACTTTCAGGAATTGCTCTTCAGAAGTCTGGCCAGCATCTTTCAGTATCCGGGTGATATCGACCAGCATCGGCTGGATGACGTAGGAATTGTAATAATCCCAGTGAAACTCCGGGCCATCTCCATATACTCCATCACCCTTATACCACTGCTCATGCTGTTTCAAGGCATAATCAACCCGCATCGGGTCCCAGCGTCCATCGAACTTGAGCAGAGCGGCTTCGATCATGGCGCTGAACAGCAGCCAGTTGTTGAAAGAAGGCTTGATCTTTCGAGTGGAGCGAAGAGCATCGATGAGATGACTTTGGGTCTCCTTATTAAGTTTGTCCCACAATTGACGAGGTGCTCTTATCAAAGCCTGGGCCAGAAAAGCAGCGTCCACCAAGGGCTGGCTTCCCTCTACGAAATTCATAAAATCCGCAGACTTGGGATTGACCGCATTGGCCAGCGATTTAAGCGCCAGCTCGATATAGCGCTGGCGAATCTTCCCTTCATCTGACCCATCCGGGCCCAGCTCCAGCCAGGGCGCCATTCCAGCCATCAGCCGGCCAAAGGCTTCAAGATGTGTCACCGCCCTCCGCTCTTCAAGCCCGGGCAGAGTCTCCACCGACATCCTGCTCTTTAGCTGGCTGCGGCTTAATGCGTCGAGCACAGGGTCCGCGATTCTCCTCAGAACGCTCAACCAGTAAGCCCTATCCCTTTCCCCTTCCTGAGAGGGATTGGAAACTGCGGACTGTGCTAAAAGAAAGAATAACAGAAGAAGGGCCGCGCTTGCTTTTTTCCCCGCCATCTATCTTCTCCTTCTCTTGAGTTTTTGTTATGAGATAAGTTTTAAAAATACGACTACTTTATTACAAGGTTGGCACAATTCATGGTTACATCTTGACTATTTTGAAGGATAAATTCAGCCGTTACAATAGAGCCCACAGAAGCATATTCTGCTCTGCGGCAATAAACTCAGGCCGGATTTCCGTCTGAATAGCCGGGCTTCATCCAGGGTATTTCCCTGCCTTCAAAAAAAGGCTTGAGGCCGACCTTAATTTTTTTCATCTCTTCTAAAGTCATCGGCGTAAAGTTTTTGACAATCTCCAGGTTTTTCTTCAATACTTCAAGGCTGTCTGTTCCGATGACCGCAGCGCTGACATCAGGCAGGCTCAGGGCATAGCGAATCAGTTCTTCAGCAGATAGGCCCTCCACCTTCTCTCTCGGCCGGATGGCTTTTATTACCATCACGCCCATCTTCTTCTTCGCAGCTGCCGGAACGGCATCTCCTTCAAAGTCCCCGATTCGTTCGGAATAATGATTCAGAGCGATGAGCATCGTGTCAAAGTCAAAGCGGTTGGCCAAAGCCATCATCGCTTCTGCCGAGCGATGTCCCGTAAAGCCGATGAAGCGCGTTATCTTTTCCTCCCTTGCCTTGACCAGCGCTTTCAGAGCTCCGTCCTGGGCACAGATTTTATCGACATCCTCAATGGACTGGACATTATGAACCTGCAAGAGGTCAAGCCTGTCGGTCTGGAGCCGCCTCAGGCTTTCTTCCAGGTCGCGCATCACCTCATCATATCCTCTTTTCTGAATTTTTGTCGCCAGGAAGACTTCCTTCCTTCTCTCTTTCAGGACAAGACCATAGCGTTCTTCGCTCACAACATTTTCAAAAACATAGTCATGGCCTGTATCCCAGTAATAGAAGCCATGGTCAAGGGCATAGCTTAGGATTTCAACGCTCTTCTCCGGATCCTTGACAGCACAAAATCGGCTGCCGCCGCCGATGCCGATGAGCGGGATAGAAACGCCTGTTTTTCCGAGCACGCGGGTCGGCAAGCCTTTGGCATCATAGCCTTTTTTCTCTCTCCCAAATAGCTTCTGGCAGGACAGAATTTGGAGAGAAGCGGCAGAGGCAGCAAATTTTTTCAAGAAGTCACGGCGGCTCAAGAATTTATTTTTCATTGTTACTCCTTTTCTTTTTTAATCGCCTCACCCCAAAGCTTGATGTTATCAAAACTTGCCGTATCGTCAAATGAGCCGACACCCACCAGCCCATGGTCCAAAGTTTTATCCTTGGCGGTTAAAACCGGAGTCGACATATCGTCCAGAAAAGCTCTGATCTCACCGCTTCTTGAATCGTAAGTCACCTTAAACTCGTGAAATTTTAAATCAACCATTCTGGCCGTGGATTGATCAGGAGGTTCCCTGTTAATTTTCACCCTGTCCTTGCCGTCGACCAGACCGATGATGTTGTGGGCTTCGTCGCTCGTTGCCGAAAAGTGAACGTAATAAAAATGGGTTGGGTCTTGGAAATGAAAAATGATGCAGACATCGCGCTGAGCATTGGCCGGGTCGGCTTTGCATCTTGCCTTTCCGGTCAAGACAAAGCTTGTGACATCAAAATCTTTGAGAAGCGACCAAGAGGTCGGTGCCCGGACCGGCCCTGCCGGTCCTGGAGAGATAAGCTGATAGACGGTTGAATTTTCTTCCTTGGCCACTTGCCAGTTTTCAGGAATGTTGGGCGTCCATTTCTCAGCATTTCCGCTTTCAAAGTCATCGCCAGTCAAAAAAGGCAGCCCGCTCGCGGCCTCGACCAGCTGGCGGAGGGCAGGGATAATCATGACCTGCAGCTCATGCTCGGGCTTTTGGAAACGATTGAAGCGCAAAGACACGCTCTCCAGCCAGGACGGCGACGGCTTCACCCGACTCTCGAGATAATTCACAGCCTCGAGCCCGGCTTCAGCCAAAGTAGAGACATCCTCGGAAAGAGGGATGACCTCTTTCAGAAGATAAGACTCCTCAAGGACCGGCTGAAGCTTAGCCTTGTTTTCTCGCCACTCCATCAACCACTTCTTGATGGTCTCCCGGTTTCTCTCATAGGCAGGGACATCGGCCAGCATCTCTTCGACCATCTCCTGGAATTTCCTTGCTTTCTCACTCTCTGGGCGGGCGGCATCCACCAGCCGATTCAAGGGAGTAAATTGAGTGTATTCCTTGGTGCCAGGCCTCTTGTAGTACTTAACTGGCTCGACAATATCGGCAAGAACCTGAAGCGACTCGATGCTGTTCTCGCCGGCCAGGCGCTTGAGCATCTGAGGGTAGCTGGAGCGATGAGTGAGGCCCAGCCTCTCCAGATTCCGGTCGAGGACTTCAAGACGGCGGTACATATCCTTCGCGTCCTCAACATCCTGCGGAGACCAGAGCCTTTCGGCGACGGCGGCTGCTCTCGGCCAGATGCGTGAATCGATGTTCTCTGGCGAGACGAATTCAGTCCACATGCAGGCTTCGCCGCCCAAGATTCTGGCCTTCTGCTCATCATTCAAGTCAGCAGCTTCTTTATCCAAGGGGTCAACACGATAATGCTCAGCCGCAGAAAGAATATGGTCAAGATAATATCCGTTGGAGAGGATTCCCATGTATCCTTCTCTTGAAGTTTGGGCCAAAGTCTCCTGTCCCCGCCAGCTCTGGATGACGATATTCTTGGGGAGGTCGGGATGGAAGATTTCGTCCCAGCCCACCATTTTCTTTCCGTATTTTTGCAGAATGGATTGAATCCTCTTGTTGAAATAAACCTGCAGGTCATGATTGCCCTTCATCCCATGCTTGCGCTTGAAAGCAGCAATACTGGGATTGCTGTCCCAGTGCTTTCCGCTGACCTCATCACCGCCGATATGAAAGTATTCATCCGGAAAAAGCTTGGCCATCTCGCCGACAAACGTCTCCAAAAAAGCATAGACTTTCTCCCGCGTCGGGTCCAGGCAGCCGTCGAAAACTCCCCAGTGGCGCTCGATCTCGTACGGTCCTGGCGCGCTGCCCAGCTCTGGATAGCCGACAAGCCAGGAGATGGAATGGCCGGGCATATCGAATTCAGGCACGACGCGGATGCCAAGGTCGCGGGCATAGCTGACAATCTCGCGCACCTGCCTCTGGGTATAATAATTCCCATCCGAGCCCATCTCATGGAGCTTGGGAAAAGCTAAGCATTCAACGCGGAAGCCCTGGTCTTCAGAGAGATGCCAGTGAAGGAGGTTGAGCTTAACGGCAGCCATCCCATCCAGGTTGCGCTTGACAACCTCTTCGGGCATCCAGTGACGGCAGGAATCGATCAACAATCCCCTCCAGGGGAAGCGGGGCTCATCCTGAATCTGCACTTCGGGCACAAAAAATCCTTCTGAATCCATTTCCAGAAGCTGCAGGAAGGTCTCGATGCCGCGAAGCACACCCACGGGTGTTGCGGCTTTCAACGTGACGCGCGATGGAAAGACATCAAGCGAATAGGATTCGTCTTCCTTTACAGATTGTATTTTTTCACCCGGGCCCTGGCAGTCAATGACCAGGAGAGCCTTGGATTCGTCTTTTTCGACATCCAAAGGCAAAGGGATGCCCATCTGGTTTCCCAAACGCTGGTTCATGCGCATCACAGCTCTCACCAATCTGGGCTCATTGTATCCGCTGAAGCTGACACGAAAATTAGAATCGACGGCCATTTTTCCCTGTCCGAAAGAAATCTTTTTTGGGACGGGAATCAAATTGTGGAGCCGCTGTTGAGAGGAAAAACAGATTAATCCTAAGAGAAAAAACAAGATGAGGAATGTTGACATTGACCGCCAACAGCTCAATTGGCTGGAGATAATCATCTTTCCCTTCCTTTCAATTCTATCCTTCTGACATTGACAATTGCTTATAACATAAGAAAAAGGAGATGGTCAATTCTTCAGAGCATTCTCTCCTTTAAGAAATTTGATTCTTGGAGTGGGGGGAAGTAAAATACAGCTAAGCTCTCAATTCACGGAGGGAAAATTTTCATTAAACAAGAATCTCATCAAGGAGAAAAAATGCGTAATAAAATATTTTATTTTTTTGTTTTTCTCTTTATAGCTTTTTCAACGATAAACTATTTTCCTAAGAGCTCCTCAGCTAAGGAAATAATGCCAATTCAAAAATCCGGTGACGTTGCTGTTTCCAATCCAAAGACTCCGGAATTGAAGATGCGAATGGTATTTCAAGAGGAGCTTTCCATCGGCAAAATTGAGGGAGATGAAAACTATATGTTCGGCAAGATGATTATCTTTAACGTTGATGATGAGGGAAATTTTTACGTCAGCGATGTGGATAACTCCAGAATCCTCAAATATGACCCTGAGGGGAAGCATCTCCTCACTTTCGGCAGAAAAGGCCAGGGACCCGGAGAGTTTCAAAACTTGAATTTTATTAGATTTGACAAAGAGAATACCCTCTACGTCAACGACTCGATAAACCGCAGAATTTCCTTTTTTAACAAAGACGGCAAATTTTTAAGGCAGATAGGCCTCAAGGACAGATACCTAAACCTTTATCTGAATTCAAAGGGTTTTTTTGTCGGAGATAAATATGAAACTCCGGATGTTAATACCTTTAAGATAGTCACTGTCTATGGACTCTTCGACGATAAGTTCAATTTAATAGCAGAGCTCTATAAAGATGAAATCGATTTGCCGCTCCCGGCGACAAGAGATGAATCGTCCCTGGCCGATTCCCTTGCAGAAATGCTGAGCCGAACGGCGTTCAGGCCAAGTGTAGTTTATACCCTGGCCAATAATGATTTCATCTATCTTGGCTATCCCGAGAAATACGAGATAAATGTCTATTCCCCTGAAGGAAAGCTGGTGAGAAGAATATCAAGAGATTATGACCCGATAGCAGTGACTGAAAAAGATAAAAAAGAATATGTTCAAAGAGTCAGCGAAACCTTCTCCGCTCCGATCTATACTGATTCGGTAAAGAAAAAAGCCTTTCAGAAGATAAAATACCCCAAATATAAGCCTGCCTACCAAAGCTTCACCATGATGGAGAACGAATGGCTGGCCGTGATCGCTGATTCGGTTAAAGACGAATATACCCTTTTCGATATTTTCAGCCAGGAAGGAAAATACATCGCTCAGTTCAAAACGCCCCTGCCGGCTGAGGGAATTTACTCAATGCTCTTATTCTTTAAGAACGGGAAGGCCTATTGTGTCGCAACTGAAAACGATTATAAATTTGCGAAGAGATATCGTTATGAAATTCAGGAGTACAGAAATAACGAATGGGTAAGAAAATGACCTGCCGTTGACATCGATATTTTGCTGTGCTATAGCTCTCTATTCAAGAAAAAGTGAAGCCACTCAAAACATCAAGGGGAAAACTATAAATCTAAAACAGGCTCTATACGAATGAAGAGGAGGGAGGAATGCAAGCGATCGGCTTGAGCTTCTTTGACTGGGTTATCATTCTGGTTTACTTCGCCTTCGTGATCAGCATGGGCTTCTATTTGAAGCGTTATACAAGGAGTGAGGAAGATTTTTTCCTTGCCGGAAGAAGAAGCAGCTCCTGGGTGGCAGGACTGGCTTTCCTCTCTGCAAACCTTGGCGCCCTGGAACTGCTGGGAATGGCCGGCAATACATATAAATACGGAATGTATGTTGCACATTTCTACTGGATCGGGGCCATCCCGGCCATGCTTTTTCTGGGAATCTTCATGATGCCCTTCTATTACAGCGGCCGGATTAAATCCGTGCCCGGATACCTGAAGCTCCGCTTTGATGAAAAAACAAGGGTGCTGAACGGAGCCGCTTTTGCCATCATGACCCTCCTTGTCTCCGGAATCAACCTTTACGCCATGGCCCTTGTTCTCCACACCTTTGTCGGCTGGAATTGGGATGTGAGCATGTGGGCCTCGGCTCTGACCGTGGCCGTCTATGTGGCTTTGAGCGGCTTGATGTCAGCCATCTTCACCGAAATCATCCAGTTCTTCCTTATCTGGTTTGGGCTTTTCCTTGTTTCTGTCTTGGGCATTGTCGAGATTGGCAGCCTCCACGAAATTTTCAACAGGATACCCGAGGCTTATTCCAAGCTCTGGTCAACCTCTGGAGACCCCACCCAGAATGGAATGATGATCACCTGGGCCGGAATCGTCCTCGGGCTGGGCTGGGTCCTCTCTTTCGGATACTGGACAACGGATTTCCTGGTTGTGCAGCGGGCTTTCTCGGCCAAGGACCTGCGCTCGGCGCGAATGACACCGATCATCGCCTCATTCTTTAAAATGGCGGTTCCCTTCTTGGTCATCGTCACCGGCCTCATAGCTTTGGCCTTGTCCAGAGACGCCAGCAGCGGCTTTCATTTGATGACCGAAGGCGGAAAGGTCAACTATGACTCTGCGCTTCCGATGCTCATCGCCCGTTACTATCCGACCGGTCTGGTCGGCCTGGGAATCACGGCCCTCTTAGCCGGATTCATGGCAGGACAGGCCGGAAACATCAGCGCCTTCAACACCGTCTGGACATATGATATCTACCATGCGGTCATCAATAAAAAAGCTTCGCCCACCCATCTGCTGTGGATGGGAAGAGTGGCGACAGTGGCCGGCATCTTTTTCAGCGTTTTGACCGCCTACTGGGCAAAGAGCATGCCGACCATTATGGACTATATGCAGGCCATCTTTTCCTGGGTGAATGCTCCCCTGTTTGCGACAATGCTTTTAGGAATGTTTGTCAAACGGATTACTCCTGACGGTGCATTCTGGGGACTGATCACAGGAATGGCCTCTTCCTTCACCATGTTTATAGGAGTCAAATTCAACTGGATCTCCGCCAATTGGCTTACTCTTTCCAAAGTCTCAAGCGACATGGCAGCCAATTTCTGGCGCGCCTGGTGGGCCTGGCTCATCTGCTTTGTGGTGACCATCGCCGTCAGCCTCTTCACCAAGAAAAAGCCGGATGAAGAATTGGCCGGGCTGGTCAAGGGTCTGACAAAAGAGGTTTCGCTGGAAGATGTGCCCTGGTACAAAAAGCCTGCATTCTATGCCGTCCTCTCGCTCATTGCTTTCATCATCCTCAACATCTACTTCTGGTAAGGAGGAGACTCATGGCTAAGGAAAGCAAAAAAATGAAGCCCATCTGGTTCTTTGTGGGATTGATCTTGCTCATCATGGGCGGAGTCATATTTCTGGCAGGAATATACAGCTTGTCTTTCGGGACAAAAGAAATAACTGTTTTCGCCAAACTTCATCCAAATATCTGGTGGGGCGGCTTCATGGTCGTCATCGGCCTGATTTTCCTGGTCGCCAACAAAAATGCCACTGTTGATTGAACGGAGAATGTATTAGCAATGGACAATCTTGTCCTCCAAATTCAAAAAAAATTCATGGAGCTTTTTGGCCAGAATCCGACGCTTTTCCGCTCCCCGGGGCGGGTGAATCTCATCGGCGAGCACACCGACTACAACCAAGGCTTTGTCCTGCCTGCTGCGGTGGATAAAGCCATCTATCTCGGCCTTTCACCGAGGAAAGACCGTAAGTGCTTCCTCTTTGCCAATGACCTCGGCCAGAGCCATGAGTTCAAGGTCAGCGAGCTGGCTAAATCTGAGAAGCGTTGGCCAAACTATATCATGGGTGTCGTCGACCAGATGCAGAGAGCGGGCTATTCCATTTTAGGCTTCAACTGCGTCTTCGGAGGAGACATTCCAATCGGCGCAGGCATGTCCTCTTCAGCGGCCATCGAGGCCGGCCTGGCCTTTGCCTTGAACACAATTTTCGAGCTCAACATCGACCGCCTCGACTTGGTGAAGCTTTCGCAAAAGGCTGAAAACGATTTTGTGGGCGTCCGCTGCGGCATCATGGACCAGTTCATCAATATTTTCGGAAAGCCAAAGAAAGTTTTGAAGCTGGATTGCCGCAGCTTAGAATACACCTATTTTCCATTCGAGCGCGAAGACTTAAAGATTGTGCTCTGCGACACCCAGGTGCCGCGGGCGCTGGCTTCATCCGAATACAATATCCGCCGCCAGCAGTGCGAGTCCGGCGTGAAGCTTCTGCAAAAATACGCTCCTTCGATTAAAAGCCTGAGGGATGTCTCTCTGCAGCTCCTTGAAGCCCACCGCCAGGAGTTTGACCCGGTCATCTACAAGAGATGCGATTATGTCATCCGCGAGAACCTGCGCGTGGAAATGGGCTGCAAGGACTTGGAGCAAGGAGATTTTCGTTCCTTCGGGCAACGGATGTATGATTCCCACGCCGGCCTGCGCGATAGTTATCAAGTGAGCTGCAAAGAGCTCGATGTGCTTGTCGAAGCCGCATCCAAGATTGAAGGTGTTTTAGGCGCACGGCTGATGGGCGCCGGCTTTGGAGGCTGCACCATAAACCTGGTTGAGGAAGAAGCGGTGGAGAACTTTTCTGATAAAGTCCGGACCGCCTATCTGGCTAAAACAGGAAGAGAATCAAAAATCTATGTCACCCGGCTTCTCTCAGGAACCGAACAAATCGCACAGAAGAAAAAAGGGGACAGTCCCCTTTTTTGACATTCTGCTTTCTCGCGAAAAAGGGGACTGTCCCCTTTTTGGCCCTTTGAGTTGACTTGTTTTTCTTGCTTTCCTATAATTCCTGAATTGTTAAAAACAATCTCCTAATAGAGGCTTAACTGTCACCTCAAAAGGCGGTTAAAATGGCAAGTCAGGGGATAAGCGTTTGGGGCTGGGTATTCTTAATCGTCGGCTGGGGCTGCATTCTTACTCTTGTTATTTTCTGCATGAGCAAGGTTCTCTTCGGAAAAAGAAAGAGAATCGAGGCTCAGGTCGAGGGAGGCCGTGAGAGATGGGCGACCAGGATTGGGTTGATTCTGGCTATGGCCGGGAATGCCATCGGCCTGGGCAACTTCCTCCGCTTTCCGTCTAAAGCCGCAGCCAACGGCGGCGGAGCCTTCATGATTCCCTATTTCTGTGCTTTGATTTTTTTAGGAATTCCGCTGATGTGGGTTGAATGGAGCCTTGGACGCTACGGAGGAGTCCACGGCCACGGCTCGACGCCGGGAATGTTTTCCTTGATGTGGAAGAACAAGATTGCCAAATATATCGGCACGCTGGGCATCTCCCTTCCTTTCACCATCGCCTGCTACTATGTCTTTACCGAATCCTGGACCTTAGGCTTTGCTTTTTTCACGGGAACAGGCAGGTATTTCGGCAACACCTCCCGTGAGGTGATGGGCCAATTCCTGCACGGCTACCAAGGTGTGGAAAAAAACCAATTCTTCACTTCTTTAATCCCTGCATTTATTTTCCTGGCCATAACTATGAGCCTGAATTTTCTTTTCCTTTATCGAGGCATCTCCAAAGGGATTGAGATTTTAGCCAGGTATGGAATGCCGCTTCTGTTTGTCTTTGCCATAATCCTGATTGTCAGGGCCTTGACCATGGGCACTCCAGACCCAGCCCATCCTGAATGGAACATCGCCAACGGCATGGGTTTTATCTGGAATCCGGACTTCAGCCGCCTGGGACAATTCACAGTCTGGCTTGTTGCCGCCGGCCAAATCTTCTTCACTCTGAGCCTCGGCCAGGGAATGATCAACACCTATGCCTCTTATGTCGGCGAAAAGGATGATATCGCGCTTAACGGGCTGTCGACTTCATCCCTTAATGAATTTGCCGAAGTCGTCTTGGGAGGGACTATCGCCATTCCTATCGCAGTTGCTTTTTTTGGAGTGGTTGAAACCCAGGTCATTGCCAAAGAAGGCGCTTTCAACCTTGGCTTCGTCTCCCTTCCTGTCATCTTTCAGAAGATTCCCTGGGGCCAGCTCTTCGGCGCCATGTGGTTCTTGCTTTTGTTCATCGCCGGCATCACCTCATCCGTGGCCATGACCCAGCCATCGATTGCCTTTGTGATGGACGAGTTCAAATGGAAAAGGTCAAAGGCTGTCATCGCCGTCTTTTCCTTCCAGATTATAGCCACCTTGTGTGTCGTCATCTTCTTCAAATACGGCTTCCTGGATGAGCTTGACTTCTGGGCTGGGACATTCGGTCTCGTCTTCTTTGCTGTCCTGGAGATCGGCATCTTTTCCTGGATTTTTGGAATCAAAAAAGGATGGGAGGAAATTCACAAAGGCGCTGATATCAGGGTGCCAAGGATTTTCAAGTTCATCATCAAATACATAACCCCTGTTTATATGATTGCCATCCTGGTCGGCTGGACCTACCAGGATGCCATCGGCAAATTCCTGATGAAGGGCGAGGAGCAAGTCAGGCATCCCTACCTTTGGGGCGCCAGGATATTATTCCTAATCATCATCATCGCCGCAATTTTCCTGGTGAGGCAGGCCTGGAAGCGGAGGGGTGAAACCTAAGGCGAGCTTTTTCTCAACTTTCCCTTCCAATAAAAATAAAGGGGAACACCTATCAAAATAATGAGCGGGCAGATGAGAGGCCCGAGGTGATTGGCCAGATGAATTAGTTTGTTCAGCAGACTAATAAGGGCATTGAGCAAAGGGACGTTCCTCTGGACTACTTCAATAGATGGAAAAGCTAAAGGATTCTTAATCAGATCAATCAGGGCGATGATAAAGATATAACAAGAACAAAGGATAAAAACAATTGGAGTGACGGGATATCCCCAGGTCTTATAAGGCCTGGGGAGGTCAGGCCTTTTTTTCCTCAGGACAATCAACGCCGCGCCTGTCAAGCCGAAGAATATCCATTCACCAAAGATGACATAGGTGAAGAGCTGCTCGAACGTTCCAGAAAGGCTGAGGATAATGCTCCACAGGCCGATGAGGACAATAGAATAATGGGGAGTTAAAAATTTGGGGTGAACAGCAGAGATTTTTTTGAAAAACAGCCCGTCCTTAGCCATGGCAAAATAGACCCGGGGCGAACATAAGACATTCTGATTGGCAGCTCCTGTTATGGAAAAGAGGATAATCAAGGCAAAAAACGAAGCGCCGACCGGACCGACGACGACTTTCATCACATCAGCCGCTATCCTCTCCGATTTTGCGATTTGGCCGGAGGGGAAGACGTAGAGATAAGCCAGGTTGGCAATGAGGTAGATGGCAATCACCACCAGAATTCCGATAAAAATCCCGAGAGGAAGATTCCTCTCCGGGCGCTTAACCTCTCCGGCGCTGTAAGTGGTTGATTCCCATCCTTTGTAAGCCCAGAGAGAAGCCACTAAGGCTATTCCGAAACTCTTAATCAGGTTCATCGAAAAGGGCGGAGGAAGGGGTGAGTAGAAATGGGAAGCATTTCCCTTAGCAAAAATAAAAGCAATGCCGCAGATGGCGACCAGACCGGCAAACTTGATGACTGTCAGGGCGTTCTGCAAATTAGCTCCCCATCTGACGCCAATGTAGTTGACGACCACCAGGAAAGCGACAAAGCACACGGCTATGAGCTTTGAGCCAAATTTGCTGAGAGGAAAAAAATGGGGAAGATAATTGGAGGAGAAGGCAACGGCCAAAGTCGCAATCGCCCCTGAATCGATGACCAGGAAAAGCGTCCAGCCAAAAAGGAAGGCGAGCAGCGAGCCGTAGGCCTCCCTCAGATAAACATATATGCCGCCTGCTTGGGGGTAGGCGGCTCCCATCTCAGAGAATGAGATTGCGCCAAAAAAAGAAAGCAGCCCGCCCACAATCCAAACAGCAAAGATAAGAAGTGGAGACTGAACGCCGGCAGCGATGGAAGCAGGAACGATGAATATTCCAGAGCCAATGATCCCGCCGACAACAATCCCGATCACATCCCAGAGCCCGAGGACTCTTGGAAGACATGGCTGGGATTTATCCCAATCATTCTTATCGAATGTCTCTTTTGCCATGGGCGATAGCCTATATTAAAAAAGGCGAATTATCAATTCTTTTTCGCAGATAACGACCTCAGGATAAATTTTTTTCCGTCATAGCCGACAATTTTCATCTCGATATCGTATATATTCTTGAGCAGGGATTCTGTAAGAATTTCCTCCGGCTTCCCAAAGGCAAAAACTCTGCCGGTCTTCATGAAAACCATGTCATCAGAATACTGGAGGGCAAGCTCGAGGCTGTGAAGAGTGATAAGGATAGTCTTCTTCTTTTCTTCGGCAAGCTTCTTCACCAGCTCCATGATTTCTATTTCATGCTTCGGGTCAAGAAAAGTCGTCGGCTCATCAAGAAGGAGGAGATCTGTCCTCTGAGCCAATGACCTGGCGATAAGGACAAGCCTTCGCTCGCCGCTGCTGAAATAAAAATAGGGCTTCTCGGATTGAGCGGCGAGGCCCACAAATTCGAGAGCTTCCTCAGCAATCTGGATGTCTTTATCAGAGGGTAGAGAGAAAGGCGAGTGGTAAGGCGCACGCCCCATCAAGACAAAATCTCTGGCAGAGAAATTAAAGAGGGAGCCATGCTCCTGGGGGACATAGCCGATAAGCCTCGCCCTTTTATTTCCTTTCATTTCTGAGATATCCTGTCCGTCGATAAAGATGGACTTCTTCTTGATGGGGAGGAGGCCGCCGATGCATTTGAGAAATGTTGTCTTCCCTGACCCGTTGGGCCCGACGATGGACGTTATCCTCGAGCTTTCAAACTGAAGGTTTTCGATTCTGAGACTGAAATCCTCGTATTCGAATTCGAGCTTTTCAACTCTAACGCTCATAGCCAGACCTTTGCCGATTTCTTAAGAAGGAAGATGAAGAGAGGGATGCCGATGATATTGGTGAAAATGCCAATTGGAATTTCGAAAGAGGTCAATCCCCTGGTGATATCATCGGCCAGCATCAAAAAGCTTGCCCCGAAAGCCGCTGAGAGAGGAATGACTCTCCTGTTGTCAACCCCGACCATCATCCTGACCATATGAGGGACGATGAGACCGACCCAGCTGATGATTCCAGCCACAGCCGTTGCCGAAGCAGTGGTCAGGGCTGTGGCGACAATGACGAGCATCTTTTCCCGGCGAAGATCAATGCCGAGGGCCCTTGCCTCATCGCTGCTCATGGAAAGGACATTCATTCTCCAGCGGAGAAGAATCAGCACGCCAATCCCTAAGACCATGAGCGGCAAGGAGAGGGATATTTCTCTCCAGGTTGCCAGGGAAAGGCTGCCCATCAACCAGAAAAACAAAGCCTGAAGAGCATAGGGGTTGGCAAAATACTCAACAAGGGCAAGAAGGGCAGAGAAGAAAGCGGAGACAATGACTCCTGTCAAGAGAAGCGAGACGATGGGCGCATCACTGCTCCCGGCAATAAGAAAAACGGCCAAAACAGCAATGACGGCAAAAAGGAAGGCGGCAAGCTGGACAGGAAAACCTCTTCCCAAGAACACAAGGGAGAGCGCTGCTCCAAAGGCCGATCCAGAAGAGATGCCGAGGATGTACTCGTTGACCAGCGGGTTCCTGAAGAAAGCCTGGAGGGAAGCGCCTGAAACCGAAAGAGAAGCTCCGACCGCAAGAGCAAGAAGAAGCCGGGGAAAGCGGATTCGGAAGACAATATCATGATAAACAGAGGGAGGGCTGTGTTTGAAAACGGAGACGATTCCGCTGGCCAGAGTCTTCAATAAATTTTTTGGTGAAATGGGATAGCTGCCGATGGTGAGGGACAGAACCAGAACGAAGATGGGCAGAATCAGGATAAGAGTTGAAAGAAGACCTATCTTTTTAGTTCTTATTCCACTCATTGCATTTTAATATCCCGGAAAGAAGGCTGAAGCCGTTTTCCATCCCATAGAATTTTTTAAAAATCTCGTTTCCTTCCTTCTCAAGGTTTATTTGGCCAAATTTCTCAGGGTAGAGGAGCGAAGCGAGATAGAGGGTTTCTAAAAGAACCTCGGCGGGATCCCACCAGGACCAGAAGCCAAAAGTATAGAAGACCTTTCTATTCTTGACTGCCTTCACCGAGCCGAGCCTTGCGTCCTGAAGAACCTGCTCGACTGTAACCATCCTTTCTTCAGGTAAAAAATTTCCTTGAACGAGGATGAAATCGGGGTTTCTCTGGATAATTTCTTCCAGATGGATGACCGTCTCCGTCGTCCCCAAGAATGAAGGCAAAAGCCCTTCGGCAATATTCACGCCTCCAGCAGCATTCACCGGCTCATAGAAGACAGGAGTTTTTGTCAGCGAAGCCCAGAAAGAAAGGTAGACCTTTGGCCTTTCGTCCTGGGGAATAGAGGCGACGGAATTTCTGACAAATTCTATTTTCTGCTTGAAATATTGAATGAGCTCAGAAGCCCTCTCTCTTTGCCCGATCAAGCCTCCAACGAGCTCAATCTCCTGGATGAGGCTTTTAAACCTTCCCA
Organism: uncultured Eubacteriales bacterium; assembly: GCA_964526905.1. Lineage (GTDB taxonomy): Bacteria > Acidobacteriota > Aminicenantia > Aminicenantales > Aminicenantaceae > CAZGMN01. The sequence continues at coordinate 3,193 of CAZGMN010000010.1, read as the reverse complement.
TCGAAGCCAGGGCAACGACCGGCTTTCGAATTTTGTTCTGGAGAGAATCCGGGATATGAAATTCGAAGGGGGAAGCAAAGATGACATCCGGCCGCAGCTCAAGAACCATTTCTATGTTCACGTCGGCACCTGTCATCGAGACGAGCGGAAGCCGGGATACTTTTGGATAATACATCTTGAATAGAGCGTCATACCTGCGCAGAAAGGCGTCGAGCCCAACCAGCTTATCGCCTCCGCCGAGGGAGACGATGATTCGCGTCAATTCAGGCTGCAAGGAAATAATCCTTTCCAGCTTTGAGGGGATGGAGACGGTGCGCGAGAGGCTGTCAGTGATGATCAGTTTATTATCAACTGATGCGTCTCTGCTTGTCTGAGGAAAGGCTTCTGCCAGGAAAAATCCAATAAGGATTGAGAGCCATATTGCTGCTCTATGGTTCATTTTTTTATTATAGCAATTCTTTCAATGCGTTATGCAAAGAAAAGTCGCCAAATAGAGACTTAACGATATCTTAATCCCAAAGAAATATTTTTTTGGGCTCACTCAATAGAAGCGGAATAACGTGATATAATTTTTCTCTTTAATCTCCAATTAAAATCTGCGATGAATTTTCGCTAATAATCTAAAAAATTACAGCCTCTATCTCAACTCTATACGATCTTCACTGTCTTGGAAAAAGCGACGAGGTGGGGGAGGGGCAAAAGGCATCGCATCCAGAGCCCACATGCCGCGTCCATGAGTGGCGATGACAATGATATTCTCGCGGGGATGAATAATCAGGTCATGGACATAGGTCGAGGGAAGATTGCCGCCAAGGACGTCCCAGGTTGCACCTGCATCTTTTGAGACATAGACCCCGGTATCCGTTCCGGCAAAAAGAACATTCTTATTCCTCGGATGCTCCCTGATGACGTTCACCGGGCCAAGAGGAATTCCTTTGGAAATATCTACCCACGTCTTGCCGTAATCTGTGGATTTCCAGACATAAGGGGCAAAATCGTCGTCCCGCTTTCCATTTTGAGTCATGTAAACTGTGCCTAAATCAAAAGCAGAAGCGACAATCCGCGATACCCATTTCTGGTAGGGCAAACCAGCCATAATCTCCTGCCAGGTCTTTCCTCCGTCCTTGGTGACATGGACTTTGCCGTCGTCTGTTCCGACATAAATCAGGCCGAACATGAGGGGCGATTCAGAGATGGAAAAGATGGTGTGATAAGGAATATCGCCCATCTCCTCTTTCGTGTTGTAGGTCAGGTCAGGCGAGATTCTCTCCCAGGTGTCTCCCTGGTCCCTGGAACGGAAAAGATACTGCATGCCGTGGTAGATAATGTTGGGATTGTGAGGCGAAATAATGGTCGCGGCTAACCACTGCCCTCTCAGCCTTGGCTCATTCTCATATTGCCTGGGGACTATTATTTTCATACGCTGAGCCTGGGGAAGGCTGAGGTCAGACCTGGTCAGAGTACCATAAAATATTGAAGAATAAATGATGTTGGGGTTTGTCGGGTCTACGGCATGGGTGCAGCCTTCACCGCCAGGAGCTTCTTCAAACTCCACGGCCGGAATCCTGTCCCGACCCCGGCTTAAATCGACTGCGACTCTGTAGCTTCCATGGTCCTGCATGGAGCCGATGACATGAAAGGGAGTGTCCATATCATAGGCGATGTTGAAAAACTGGCAGACAGGAAGATTATTCGTGAACTGCCTCCAGGTCTTGCCTTTGTCGTAGGAAATAACAATGCCGCCGTCGTTGACATTGATGATGTAATTGGAATTGTCAGGATCGATCCACATGCCGTGGTGGTCAACATGCATCTCCCAAATCGACCGAAAAGTCTTTCCGCCGTCATCGGAAACACTTAACGGAACACCCATGATATAGAATGTGTTCTCATCATTGGGGTCAACACGGATCTGACCGAAAACCCAGCCGTATGTGCCGGAATGGCGCTCCAGCAATTGCTTCGTCTGCGGAGTCAAGGGGCTGGCCAATGTCCAATTTTCACCTTTATCATCAGAGCGGTAGACTGTTGCTCCTTTTATGATTCCGCTCGAGGGAAGGCCATAGAAATCTATTCTCTCCGCTTCAGTCGGCTCACGGCCGGGCTCGTAGTTGTCGACAAGGGCATAGAGGACATTGGGCTTGGAGAGGCAGAGGTCAATCCCGATTCTTCCTCTGTACCTTGGAGCTGGCAGCCCATTGTTGACTGGCTTCCAGGTCTTGCCGCCGTCTGTTGTCTTGAAGATTCCGCTTCCCGCGTAATCAGGCTCATTGCGGGGGTCATTCCACTTCTTGCGCATCCTCTGCCAGAAAGCCGCATAAAGAGTGTCGCTTTCTTTGGAGTCCATAACCAGGTCGATGGCGCCCGTCTTCTCATCCACATAGAGAACCTTGCTCCAGGTCTTGCCGCCGTCTGTTGTCATGAAGACTCCGCGCTCCTCGTTGTTTGTCCATTCATGACCGGAGGCAGCGACATAAACTATATCCGGATTCTCGGGATGGATGACAATCCTGGGAATAGTCTGAGTTCCTGCCAATCCCATATGCTGCCAGGTCTTGCCTCCGTCTGTTGATTTGTAGACTCCTGCTCCTGACTGGGAGCTGCGAAAGATGTTGGCTTCGCCGGTTCCAACCCAGACAATCTGCTGGTTTGAAGGAGCGAGAGCAACATCACCGATCGATGTTGAAGGTCCCTGGTCGAAAATCGGCTCCCAGGTTGTTCCTTCGTTATCTGTCTTCCACAGTCCGCCCGAAGCCGTGCCGACATAGATTGTGTAATTTTTTCCTTTGGGCCTGACAACAGCGATATCGGTGCATCTGCCGCTGACATTTCTCGGGCCGAGAAACTGCCATTTCAGGTCTTTGTAGGGAGAGTTTTTCTTCATCTCCAGCTGCTTCTCAAACCACTGCAGCCTCAGGGCGGGGTCTGTAGAAATGATTCTTTCCGGCGTCTTGGCTTTTTTGGCTTGAACCGGAAAAGCAAGCAGAGTCATCGACAGAAAACACAGGCAGACAATCAATGCCTGGAGCCAGAAAAATTTCCGCTTCGAAATCATGCTCAAACCTCCTTTTTCTATGGATGCTGGTTATAAAAAGCTGAAGCAAAGAAATTATAATAAGTTTGCGATTTTTTCAATAGAGTTTCTGAATATTTTTTACAGACGAGTTTGACTCAAAATAATGGCTGTGATATG